>CANROM010000025.1 GCA_947632225.1 uncultured Clostridia bacterium
ACATATCATATTTTACTACAAAATTGTGAACATGGTGTGATTTTTAGCATAAAAACATAAATTTTTTCAATTTTTATGTATTAAGTAATAAAGAATGTTAGTTTATTATTTAGTATAAAAAATGAGGAAATACGAGCTTGCTTTTATTAAGCACATGCTCAGTTAAATCCCCCATTTTAAAATTATATTCTCTTACAATATACAATATACCATTACTATATAACTATTAAGGCGCAAAAAAAGCAAATCTATCTTTAGATTTGCTTTTTTCATAATATTTAAATTACCTTTCCCATTCAATTTCTTCTTCAAGTTCTGCAATTCTGTCAGGATCTGTAACAACAGTACCTTTTTCTGTTTGTTCTGGTTCTTTTTCTTCTTGTTGAATATCATCATCACCTTTATCTGGAACTTGTTCGTCTTCTTTATCTTGTTCTTCTTCCTCTTGACCCTTGAATTCTATTTCATCATAAGCTTCTTCAAGTTTATCTTTATTTTCATTTTTGAATGTATTTTCTTTTGTTCCTTCAACAACAGTTTCATATTCTTTTTGGTTAGGTTCTTTTTCGCCACCATATGTTTTCTCGTCTTCAAGATCTGCCTTGGCATTACCATTTTTATCGTAATTTATTGAATTACTTCTATCTTCACCTTTTATTACTGTATTGTTTTTCTTTTCTTCTACTTTTTCTTCTTTATCTTCATCACTTGGATGTATAATTGGTGTAGGTTCTTTTGGCATTTCTATTTTTTTGTCATCCTTATACATGAAACTAAGTGCTGCAAGTACACCAACACCTGCTCCACCAAACATTAGTGCTGCATTTCTTAACTTATGACTCTTTTTTGCATGTCTTGGAACATAGTTATCATTTATTTCATCACATCTTCTTGCTAAAGCTTCTTCTGTTTGTGCAGCTAATGTACTAGCTTTTTCTGCATCATTTCTTTCTTTTGTTACTTCATTTCTTTTTTCAACTAAATTTTTTACTTTTTTTAATACTGACATATATTATTCCCCCTATTACTACATTTAATACTACGTTTTTTCGTGTCAACGACTTTTTTATTATAACACATTTTTCTATATTATGTCAACTGTTTTTATTAAATTTCTTTATTTTTTTATAAAATTTTGATCTAAAGGGGACAAAAAAAGCAGGTCAAACCTGCTTTTTTATAATTCTACATTATATATTATCTTTCGCCGAAATCTGCTTGTGCAAACAAGTCATCTATTTTTTGTTCATCTGTAACTACTTCGCCTGCACTCTTTTGTTCTTGCTCTTGTTCTTGCTTTTGTTCTTGTTCTTTATCTTTTATATCTTCTCCTGCTATCTTTTTAAGAACCTCATCTGAAACATCCTCCTCTTGAGAAAATTGTATCTCCTCTTGAGCAGCTTGTTTATCTTTAGATTCAAAAGTTGTTTCTTTCTCACCCTCTATTTCTGTTTCTGATTCTTTTTCGACATTTTTATGAGTAACTTCTTCTTTTAGGTCCTGTTCAGCGTAGCCTTTTTCGTCATACACAACTGTTTGACTTCTGTCTTCTCCTCTAGTATATTCTTGTTTTTCTTGAGTTTGTTCTTCTACTTGAACATCTACTTCTACTTGAATTTGTTCATCATCTTGTGTTTTTACACTATCACTTATAGACTGAGTTGCCTCTTCTTTTACAGCATTAGCTGCTCTAGTATTTGCAATGGTGAAGGCACCTGTAGTAACTGCAACTACTATTGCTATTTTAACACCTTTACCTATACCTTTTTTAGCTACTTTAATAGCAGTACTTACTTTGTCTCCAAATGAAGTTTCAACTTTAACTAATATTTCATTTGCTTGTTCTCTTTCAAGGTTTTCTTTATCTAATTCTTTTCTCTTTTTAAAAAGGTTATCGATAAATGCGGGTAACTTTATCATAGTTATCCCTCCTTTTTCATAATTTCATCAAGTTTTTTAATTCCGTTTATATACTTTTGTGCTTTCTTTAAACTTTTCTCCTTTTCTTTTCTTACTTTTTTTATCTCTTTGTCCAGTTTCTTTTCTTCTTCTTGACAATACCTAATAACGCTATTTTTTTCTTCTTCAGATAACTCTTCCTCTTTTACTTCACCAGATGCTATTTTATTTATTAATTCTTCCATTTCTTCCATATGCATCACCCCTTGTTCATTATAATAATTATACTACTTTTTAAGTATATTTTCAAACATACACACGTTTTCTATCTTTCCAAATCGTCAACTTCTTGTTGTTGAGATTGTTGTTCATTTTGTTTTTGACTATCGGCTAATTCTTTCATTGAATCAAAGCATTCTTTTTCTTCTTCTTCACACTTTTGCCTATCCATAGTATGAACTTCTCCATCTTTACCTATAGTGTAAACTAAATCTGTTTGATTTTCTGGTAATTCTTGTTCGGTTTGTGCATAATTTTGTCCTATATTTAGTTCTTCTTTAGCCGCGTTTACTAGTGTTTTGCCATTAAAAGCAAGACCAATGCCAAACATACTTAGATAAAAGCCAGCTACAATTGATCTTTTATGTGTTTTATAAAAGTCAACCATTTTTTTAACTAGAGTTTTTTCAGAGCTATATTCAAGCATTTGAGTTTGTCTAGCAGCCTCTTGTTCCTCTCCTAATAATTTCCAACTATTTTTTAAAGCTTTAGCATATTTAATAGGTCCAAGACGTCTTAATTCAAAATGAGAATAATCTCTAAAAGCTTTTTCATCATCACTTTTCATAAGCAATTCCTCTTTTCTTTTTCCCCAACTAATGTAATTATAACATATGATAATAAAAATTATCAATATGGCGCTATATAAAGCAAAGAAGAGGAAATATTCCTCTTCTATATTTTATTATTTAGCTCTTCCCATTGAGTCATCTTTTCACTTATTTCATTCTCTAATTCTTCTATAGTTTTCTGTAGCTCACTTAGCTTTATATAATTTGTACAATTTTCTTCCTTTAGCATTTCTTCTTTAATTTCACTTATTTTTACTTCTCGTTTTTCAATTTCATTTTCAATTCTTTCAATTTTATTTTTTATCCTATTTCTTTCCTTGTTTTCTAAGTAGCTACTATTTTCTTTTTTAGTTTTGCTTTCTACTGCTTTTGTCTCATCTTCTTGTCTTGTACTTAAATACTCACTATATGTTCCTCTAAAATACTTAACTCCGTCATCTTCAAAAACTATAAGCGAATCTGCAATTTTATTTACAAAGTATCTATCGTGTGAAACTACAATTACTGTTCCAGTATATGCACTAAGTAGTGTTTCTAAGTTTTCTTTACCAACAATATCCATATGGTTAGTAGGCTCATCTAAAAGTAATAAGTTTGGACCTTTTTTAAAAATTTTACATAGCTCTAGTCTAACCTTTTCACCACCGGATAGTACTTCTATTTTCTTATCTATATCTTCTTTATAAAACATAAAGGAAGCAAGTGCACTTCTTGACTCTGTTATTGTCATATCTCTAAATTCATCACAAAAGTCTTCATATACAGTTTTAGATTTATCTTTAAACTCCATCTGCTGATCAAAATATTCTTTTTCCACATTGTGTCCATATTCAAACTCACCATTAAGAGCAGGCAATAGTCCCATCAAAGTTTTAAGTAAAGTAGATTTGCCTTTACCATTTGCGCCAATTATAGCTAACTTTTGTCCCCTATAAAGCTCAAAAGATACTTTACCTAAACTCTTATTGTATCCAAATTCTAAATTAGATACTTTAAGTACTAGTTTCCCACTTTCACTTTTTAATTTAAAATTTGTGCTAAATGACTTTAAATCATATTTATTTGGTTCATCGACTAATTTCATTTGTT
The DNA here is from genome assembly GCA_947632225.1 of uncultured Clostridia bacterium. Taxonomy (GTDB): domain Bacteria; phylum Bacillota; class Clostridia; order TANB77; family CAG-465; genus CAG-465. The sequence goes on from CANROM010000025.1 coordinate 3,840, forward strand.
CTATTTTTTTGAGCTTAGAAAGTGCCATTTTGGCTTTTGTAGGCTTATATCTAAATCTATCTGCTATACTTTGTAGTCTTTTAATTTCTTTTTGCTGAAACTCATAATCTTTTAACTGTTTTTCATAATTTGCTCTCTTTTGCATTTCAAAAGCAGTATAATTTCCAGTATATTCTGTCATAGCTGCATACTCAATCTCATATACTTTATTTACTATTTTATCTAAAAACATTCTATCATGCGAAACTATCACTATTGCTTTAGGATAATTTTTAAGATAAGTTTCTAGCCATTCAATAGTTGTTATATCTAAATGATTTGTTGGCTCATCTAAAAGTAATATATCTGGCTTACTTAAAATTAACTTCATTAGTGCAAGCTTGGTTCTTTGTCCACCTGAAAATTCTTTTATGCTCTTATTTAAATCCTCACTAGAAAAACCAAATTTATATATTGCAGTCTGGTACTCTTTTTTATATGTATAGCCATCCATAAATTCATATCTATCAATAGCTGTGGTATACTCTTTTATCTTATCCTCACTGCTATTTGTTTTAAGTTCTTGCTCTAGTCTATGAATTTTTTCCTCTAGCTCTATAATTGGAGAATAAAGCTTTAATATTTCTTGTAGTAAAGTAATATTGTCATCTTCAAATTGTATTTGCTCAAGATATCCAATTACAGCTTTTCCCTGCTTGTATATACCAAATTTTTCTTCGCCTATTCCTTGCTCTATAATATCATTATTTACAATTCCTTTTAAAAGTGTAGTTTTTCCACATCCGTTTCTTCCAACAATAGCAATTTTATCCTTATCCTTAATTTCAAAGTTTATTTCCTCTATTATTGTATCTGCACCATAAGAAATTGCACCATTTACAATTTTATAGTTCATAATGCCTCCATCAATAGCTGTATTATACCATATTTTGCTAAGTTTTCATACTATTTTAATACAACGATTTTTATGGTACAATAATATAGGTGATTATATGGATAATATTTATATAGTTAAGGGAGATATAGTAGACTTTGACACCGATGCAATAGTTAATGCAGCGAACCCATTTCTAATGGGTGGTGGTGGCGTAGATGGTAGAATACACAAAGCCGCAGGAAAAATGCTTCTTGAAGAATGTGCAAAATTAAATGGATGTAAAACAGGAGAGGCAAAAATTACTAAAGGATATAATCTAAAAGCAAAGTATGTAATTCACACAGTAGCTCCAAGATGGTATGATAACTCACTAAAAAACAAAGAGGAGCTTTTAAAAGATGCATATGTTAATTCATATGAAGTTGCTCTTAAAAATGGTATTAAAACTATAGCTTTTCCATGTCTTGGTATGGGTGTATACAAAGTGCCAAAAGAAATTGGTTCAAAAATATCTATTGATACGGCTTTTAATTATAGTGAAAAAATGGATAAAATTTATCTCGTATGTTATAGCGATGAAGATTACGAGGAATATTTAAATTATTTTGAAAAAAGAAAAGAACTCTAAAATTTAGAGTTCTTTATTTGTTACACTAGATTACTTAATTATAATTTCAAGTGGTAATTCATGACTTAAAAACCAAAGTGTAGATGCACTATAACAATATGCACCAGACTGTGTAAGTACGACTATATCTCCAATATTTGCCTCTTCAATATATTCATCCCATGAAATTTTATCTTCAGTCATACAAAGTGGTCCTTCTATATCTACCTTTTCTTTACTCACGCTAAGTTGTCCATTATATAGTTTAGGCTCATTCATATGAATAATATATACAGGATGTTTTCTATCTGTAGCAATAGGAAGTCTCATATGATTTACACCACCGGCTGTAACTATATGCTTCATACCTTTACAGTCTTTTATATCTATTATTCTAGTAGCATAATATCCTGCACTTCCAACTATATATTTTCCAAGTTCTAGTATTATTTCTTTATCTTCAAAATTATATTTTTCAACAATTTTTCCTAAAGATTTAAAGTATTCTTTGGTATTAAATTTACGATTAGCTTTAGTATAGTCTATTCCAAATCCGCCACCAAAGTCTATAACACTAACTTTTCCAACAATAGTTTGAGCGTACTCTACAAACTTAAAGACGAAATCTGCATATTTTAATAATATTTCATGATCTAATACACCATCTGCAGCAAATACATGAAAGCCACATATATTTATATGTTCCAAATTAGATATATATTTATAATCTTCTTCAAATCTAGATTGGTCAATTCCCATCTTAGTAGACATACCTGCCATATACTCAGATGCACCATCTAAGAAATAGTTTATATTTATTCTTAGTAGTATATTAACCTTATCTATATTTAGTCTGCTCGCAATCTCATTTATTCTAATTGCTTCTACAACAGATTCAACATTTATATATCTAATATTACTTCTTACAGCTTCTTCTAGTTCAACAGGTGTCTTGCCTGGTCCAGTAAAAAGAACTTTATTCATATTACTAAGACCAACACTTTGTGCAGTGTGAAGCTCGCCAGTTGAAGCAATTTCAATACCAGCAATACCACTGTGCTTTAGGACATGTGCTAGTACTTCTTTATTAGGATTAGCTTTCATAGCATAGTACAAAGATACATTAGGTAACTTATTCTTTTCTATCTCATTTATTCTATTAGTTATTTCTTCTAAGTCATAAATATAGCAAGTGGGATTTTCAACAATATTTCTATTATTTGAAAATATATCTCTAATGTAATTTTCTACTTTTCTATTCATCGTAACCTCCTTTAAGTAACATCAATAGAAAGTAGGAGTAGTATAAATAGTAATTATACTACCCCTTTTTATTATCTCGAGAATAATTTCTTTTTAATACTCTTTGGGGCCCTATTTCTTCTTGAGGGCCTTCTAAGGGTGTGGCAGAAGTATGTTCTAGATAATCATCATAATTACCTATAAAGTTTCTAAAACTTCCATCTTCTAAAAGCACAACCCTATTTGCCACTTTATTTATGAAATATCTATCGTGTGATACGAATAATACAGTTCCACCAAAATTGCTTAAAGCCTCTTCAAGTATTTCTCTATTTCTAACATCTAGATGGTTTGTTGGCTCATCTAATATTAAGAAATTGACATCATTTTGAACAAGCTCAGCAAATTTTAGTCTTACTTTTTCGCCACCAGAAAGTGCACTAATACGTTTATGTACTTCCTCACCGTAAAAGTGAAAAGCAGCTAGAGTAGAATATGTTTGAGTAAGTGTACCACTGAAATGTTTTTGGAATTCTTCTAATATAGTTCTGTTTTCATCTTCAAATGTTACTTGTTGTGGTAAATAGCCTATCTTAACATTACTACCAAGAGCAATTTGTCCATCAAGTGGCATAAGTTGTCCTAGTACAAGTTTAAGCACAGTAGATTTACCACATCCATTTTTTCCTATCAAGCATACTTTATCTCTATATTGTAGTTCTAAATCTGCACCACATAAGATTAAGTCATCACCATAAGCAAATGAAAGTCCATCAATTCTTAGAACGTCATTTCCAGATCTTGTCTCTTGGTTAAAGTTTAAAGCAATATCCTTTTGAGTTTTTGGTCTTTCAACTTTGTCCATTTCCTCGATTCGTCTTTCAAGTTGCTTAGCTACTCGATATGCCTTCTCTGAGCTTTGAGCACCCCATGCTCTGTTTTTTCTTATTGTATCTTCCATATCAGAAATCTTCTTTTGTTGTGTAACATAAGCTTGTTCTTGCAATTCACGTTCAGCTTTAAGTTGTTCAACATATGCGGTATAGTTACCAAAATATGTTTTTATTTTACCATCTGTAAGAGCAAAAATCTTATTTACAGTTTTATCTAGAAAATATCTGTCATGTGATACTAAAACAACTGCACCTGGGTATCCTTTAATAAAAGACTCAAGCCAACTAAGAGTTGGAATATCTAAGTGGTTAGTAGGCTCATCTAAAAGAAGTATATCTGGTTGTTGAAGTAGCATACGAGCAAGACATACAATAGTTTTTTGACCACCACTAAGTGAATTATATGCTTGATCTAAGTACTCAGAAATTTTTAAGTTTCCGGCCATTTTTTCTATATTAGACTCTACCTCGTAGCCACCAGCATTTATGAAATCATCTTGTAGCTTTCCATATGCTTTCATAACTCTTTCAAGCTCGTTAGGATCAATATTTGGGTTACCCATTTTTAGCTCAAGTTCATGAAGTCTCGCTTGTGCCATAGCAAGTTTCTCAAAAGCAAGTCTTAAAAAATCTCTTACTGTAATATCACCTTTAATTTCAGGAGCAATCTGAGTTAAGAAGCCTATACTTGCATCTTTACGTTTACTAACAGTACCACTGTTAGGTTTTTCTCTTCCTGAGATTAAGTTAAATATTGAAGTTTTTCCAGTCCCATTATCTCCAACAATAGCAACCTTGTCACCACTGCTAACCTGGAATGATGCACCATCTAAGATGTTTTTAAAGCCATAATTTAATGTAACATTACTAAGTTCTACATCTAACATAGTATCTATCCTCCATTTCTATAAGTTAAGAAGTAGTGTCCTTTTTCGTCATGTAATGTAAGGACTCCATAATTAAATTAACAATTGTTGTTCCTGTAAGGATGGCTCCCTCACAAGTTGGATTATATTCAACAAAATCCATACCAATTATTTTTTTGGAAGAAGCTATAATATCTTTGAGATACCTAAGTGCCTCTTCATAATTTGGTCCGCCTGGTTCAGGGCAGTTTGTTGCAGGTGCGCAAGCTGGATTTAAGAAATCTGTATCAAAAGTTATATAGACATATTTATCTTTTATACTTTCAATTACATCACTATATAGCTTACTCATCTCATAATATGGTACTACCATATTACCTGCCTTTTTGCTATTTCTAATAGCAGGATCTGAGTTTAAATTACCTCTTATTCCAAAATGTATTATCTTAGATATACAAGCTAATTTATTTACCTCATTCATAACTGAACCGTGTGGATATTCTTCATATTCATCGATATAGTCGCTATGAGCATCAAACTGAACAACAACTACATCTTTATATATTTTACCACAAGCTTTTTTAATAAGCTCATAAGTAACACCATGATCTCCACCCACAAATATAGGCGTAGCATAAAAAGGATATACCATTTTTTCTAGTTGTCCTTTAAGCTTACTTAATCCTTTAGCTTCAACGTTGCCATAGTCTAATAGATTAGTGTCTTTTAAGATATACCCTTCTTCAGGACTATATACTTTTAGTGGTCTAGCAGTTGAATCTGCGTTTGCATATCTATAAGATAGCTCACGTATCTTATCTGCTGCTTTTTCTACACCTAAAAGATAGTCTGCACTACAACATTTTATACCAATAAAGCAAAAATCACAAGTATTTGAATATCTAGTCTCTGACTCTAAAAAAGTTCCTCGCATAAATTTACTCCTCCCTAAAAAGCTTAATTATTCTTCTTAGTCCGTCCATGAATTGATCATAGCCTCGTGATATTGTAATTCTAAAGCCAAGCTCTTCAAGTGGTAGTCCGAACACGTTACCAGGAGTTACAAGTATATTCTCATTTTCAAGTATATGAACAAATAGCTCATGGGATGTTGTAACGCCTTTTTTATGGCATACATCTTTCTTTAATGTTATATACATTATATTTCCTGCATCAGGATATACAACATTTTCTACAACATCAGTTTGAGCCATTAAATAATCATAAGCATCATAAAAAATCTTTTTAATAAGTCCATGGTACTCTTCTTTTTCTTTAATATACTGTAATGTATCCTCTGATGTATCGTGTCTGTCTACATTGACTCTTTGTGTCATTTCAACTATTCCTAATGCTTCTAAGAAAGTTGAATTTGAATAATTAGTTGCTTCTCCAAGCTCAAGTAATGAATTTATAATTTGAGGATTTTTACTTATTGTCCATCCACATCTTAAATCACTAAGTTGTGGTATATCCTTACTAAATCCCTTTATCTTGATGAGCTTATCATAGTTATTTGCAAGTTTAAATATCTCTACTCGTTTATTATTAAACATAGGCGATTCTTCAAATATTGCATCATAAACTATATAAATATTTTTACTAATACAAAAATCTACAATTTTTTTAAGTTCATCTTCATCAATAAATTTGCAAGCAGGATTAGCAGGATTAGTAATAAGTAAAGCTGCTGTTTTATCTGTATATGCACTAACAACATCCTCATACTTCATTTTATAGTCGTTAGCTTTATCCATCATTACTACTTTAGGTTTAAGTCCATAGTATGTTAAGCTCTTCATAAGTCCAGCATAAGCAGGTACAGGATAAATTATCTCAGTTTCATTAGAAAAGTGATTTTCTTTTGCGATAATTTGTGCCACAAAATTAAGTGTACCTGTTGTACCATTTCCACCAACTATTACCTCTTCAGGAGTAATAGTTTCACCTTCAATTACACTCTCATGTAATGCAATAAGTTCTCTTAGTTTATTTTTTCCACCAGGATACGAATATCCCCAATCCATGTCTTCATCTGGATCTTCTAGTGTTCTATATATTTCTTTTCTTATACAAGAAAATAATGGAAAAGTAAACCAATCTAAATTTGATGCATCCATTAAAAGTGCGTGTCTTTCAAGTCCTATATCAAAATACTGTGACATTGTAAGTTTCTCTTTATGATTTTCTTTCATTAGAAAGTTCCTCCAATCTATTTTTACACGTAAGTACCGCTACAATAGTTTCCTTTTCGTGATTTTTTGAGTATTCTTCTACAGCTGCCATAGCAGAAATTGATGTATAATCATATGCTGTTTCAAATCTTGGATGCTTTTTAAGAAATTTATCTATCATATCGTCATTAACAGAAATGAAGAAAGCTTCATCTCTTTTTGCCATATCATAGATTTTCTTGTAATTAAAGCAAGTATCATTAGATAGAATAGTCTTAGATTCTACAGGATCATCTATAATATATAGCATATCTTCGATATTCTTCTCAAATCCTTGTCTTATTGGGTTTCCACCAATAATTTCGACTACTGCTATCTTAGGAATTTTAGATATTATCCCTTTTTCAAACATTTCTCTAAAAGCTAAATTCTGTGCAACTATATCCATACCACTACCACATGGTATTATAACTGTATCTGGTGCTTTCTTTAAATCTCTTACTATTTCATAAGCCATGCTTCTAAGTCCTAGCATATATGAAATATTGGTATTTAAGAAACCCCAAAACACATCTTCATGTTTAAGTGAGTATTTCATAAAGTCTTGATAGCTCTGTATGAAAGTATCACTGTAATGTACTTCATCAGCATTTGAAATTAGCTTTTTACTAGAATCAGATATACCTTTATTTACAAAAGCTAGAGATTTTATACCGTATTCTTTTGCATATTTAATAACTGCAATAGCTCCACTTCCACATGATACTACTGACACTTTATCTTTTTTATGCATTAGAATCTCGTTCATTATATTTGTCATACCTCTATCTTTGAAACTTCCAGTTGGATTTTTAGATTCATCCTTTAAATATATATTTTTAGAATATTTAATTAAAGGTGTATTTCCAGCTTTTAGCTTTGTATCTACCTTCACTTTAGGAAGGATTATTTCTCCATCTTCTGAAAACTTAATTTCAAATTCTGGTAAATAATCCTTGATACTCCAAAAGTTAGGTGGTACTAGGTCTAATTCTAATTCTTTATGTCTGTGTTTAATTTGCTCTGTAGGATAATCAAACTCCTTTTTACAAATCTCACATACAATTTTCATAGAATTACTTATCCTCCTCTAAGATATCATGTATACGTGTTACAATATCTCTAGAATCTTTTATATTCTTGGTTTCTTGCCATAAGCTATAACAATGAGGGCAATGCTCTACACTATCTAAATCTTTTACGTCATAAGTCATATTAAATTTTTTTATAGCATTAACGAACTCATTAGTACAATAGCTACAATTACTAGAAGTCATATGTGGAAATATTTCATTTCTACCTGCAAATCCAGTTCCTTGGCTTCCGCTTAATACTTCCTCATCAAAATAACCACCAAGTCTAATGTCTAACTTTTTATCTGTTATAACATCGTATATACCATGAATTATATCTATTAAGCTCCATAACCATGGAACTCTATATAACCCTAAGTTATATAAATGATTAGCAAGTGAGTTTTCTTGAAGTGATGTTGGCTCTATAGAAACAGCATCAAATCCCAATTCATTAAAGCAGTCTATAGATGTCTTAGTTGCATCTTTTATTGCCTCAGATTCTGTAAGAAAAATAGGCTTAAAGTTGACGTAGGCTAAAGCTTTCATATTATATTTATGAAGAGTATCTACTGCATCTTTTAATATTTTAGTATCTTCTAAAGCTTTATGATGACAAAGTTGTCTTATCTCATAGTTAGTAGATTCTACTCCTATACCGACTTCAACAACACCATCATATTCTTCTTTGATAGCTTTTAATATATCATCAGTTACATACTCTGCTCTAGACTCAATAATTACCTTTTTTACACCTTTATACTTGTTTAATGTACTAAAGATGTATCTAATTGTTTTTTCTTGTATTTCCTCTGTATTTAGAAGACTACCTAAATTGTACACACATACAACAGGATAATCATTTAAATTGAAATCTTGTTTTCCATTTTCAATGAAGCTTCCATCTAAGACAGAATTCCACTGTTCAACATAATTTTGATGTGTTATTTTCTCAAATAATGGTGAGCCATTTAAATGTGCACACATTGAGCAGCCACCATTTTTCTTGTAATGTTGACAACCATTTGATCTTAACACAATCATAATTCTGTTTACAGTTTTACCTTCATAGAAAAACTTGTTGATTTCTACTTCTGCAAGTTTAGTTTTTTCGAATGGTAAATTCGGAGTATTTGCTCTAATAGCTTTTATCTTCTCCTCTACCAATTCTAATGCTGATAAATATGCTTTACGTTGTATCTCAGCTTTAGCTGCTAATAAATTATTATTAGTCATTATTTTTTCCCTCCAATCAAACTAATAACAGGTCTATACTTTGTGCCTGAATCATAAGGTAGTTTATCCACTTTATACACATCTATCTTGGTGCTTCTTGGAACCAGAGTATAAAGTGTTTCTTTTATCTCATCAAGATTTAAGGAGTATTCTCCTTCAATTAGGTAAAGCTCAAGCTCACCTATTTCTTTTTGCATAAATTGATATTTAAGTCCATGAACAGGAATGTCATAAACTAAAAACCAATTATACGCAATGTCCATAAAACAAGATGCTGGTATGCGTTCACCACTATCAGTTATAACTGAGTCCATTCTACGTCCTTTAACGCCCTCAATTATTCTTCCGTGATTACCACATTCACATTTCTCGTCTTTCATAATCTTAGCTAGATCACCTTGAACATATCTAATTATTGGTGTAGCGGTATTTAATAAGTTAGTCCCAACTACAGTTCCAATATTTCCATCTTCAAGTTTATTGCCATCTTCATCGATTATCTCTATAAAGCAAGCATCTTCCTCTAAGTGATAATGATGCTTTGGACATTCAAGTGCAATTCTTGTTAGCTCTTCACTGCTGTACTCATCTAAAACTTCTACGCCTAATGCCTCTTTAAGCATTCTTCTTTGCTTTTCATTAGATTGCTCAGAGTGTATTATAACTAACTCTACACCATAGTCTGAAAGTTTAATTCCTGTTGAAGCAATTTTTTCAAGATATGTTGGATATGTTGAAATATACTTTGGTCTTAGTTTCTTTATATGCTTTATTACTTGACCAACTTTAGTTGTTGTTGGTAGAAAATCTTGTACATACTTACCACCTATATTACTAACCCACCAAGGACAAGTATATATAAATAGTATTGTATCGTCTGCACAATATTTTCCTCCAGACTGCATATAAAATTGTCGAATAGTTTGTAATGTATCTATATATATAGCTTCTAATGAAACTGCTATAGTTACAAACTTACCACTCGAACCTGAACTACGTGTAGAAAGTATAAAGTCATCAACATTCTTAACAATCTTATCTGGAAATCCTTCAATCAATTCTTCCTTATACAAGTATGGTAACTTATAAAAATCATCCCAAGTTTTTATGCTTCCTTTTTTATACCCAACTTTAGAGTATTTTTCATGATATAAAGGTATATTTTCATATGCATAATCTACTAGATAACTAATTCGTTTAAGCTGCCAATCCCGTATATTTTTTGTAGGCTGATTTAAAAAATTCTTCAAGTTGTCCCAACTATCTGCTAACATATTTTGCAAATTCTCATCATGAATTGCAAGCTTCATGTAGTCATTTCCCCTTTTTCTTAAATTGACATATTCTTCTTTAGAAACACTTTTCATTTTCTAACCTCCCTTAAAAAGTCTCTATGTACTAAATATTGTCCGGATATCGTTCCGTTATGTAATTTTACATTTGCTACTGCCTGCTTTTTTAATATAAAAAGCAGTTTTTATATGATTATCCACCAATATTATATTATCTCAGGCTTAAAATGTCAACTATTTTTGTAAACTTTAACGCCATTTTATGCGTATTTAAAGCACATATAACATAAAAAATAGCAACCTTATTTTTTAAAAATAAAGTTGCTACTGTTTTTTTTATTTTTATTCTTCTACTTTTTTGCTTCCTAAATCTTCATTAAACCTTAATAGATATCCGTTTGGATCTTGAACTAAGAACTCTTTGCAGCCCATTAGCTCATCATCTTTTCTATACCAATGTTCTTCCATATTCACAAATATTTTATAATTAGCTTCAGTTAATTTATTATATATCTCATCTATGTTAGTAACATCTATTTCAAAATTGATACCTACACCTAACGGATATTTTAGTTCTCCTGTTCCCCATTTATTATTTTCAAAGTCTATTTCTTGAACCATTATTTGAACATTTTCAAATTGCAAGAATGCAAATTTATCTTCTGGTCTATCATACACAACATGAAAACCAACTAAATTCACGTAAAAATTAAGTGTTTCTTCCAAGTTAAAAACATCAAATTCTGGTGTTATTTGATTCCATTCCATAATGCCCTCCAAAATTAAATACAGTATACTATATAACTTCAAGTTTTTCAATTATTTTATTAATACTTGAAAATACTTCTCTCAATCATATACTTCATAGTCTCTTTAAATTCGTTCTTTTGCTCATCACTTAAATCATTAGACATCATAAATGTCATAGTACTTACAACACAATTATTGTTTGTTAAGCAATAGTTAAAAGTTACTGTGTATTCTTGCCCATTATCTACAGCAGAATCCTCATAAGTTACCCAATCCATTGTAGTAACATGCTTATTAAACATTACTCCTTGAGTATCATTTGTATTTTTATCAATATATTTTTCAAATAGTCCAAGAATATCTTGTATACTATAAGAGTCTTCTTTATGACCACGAGTCAAATAAACTGCACTTTTTCCATCTTTGTACACATATTTTCTATAATTTTCATCTTTTTCTTGAAGTGTGAAAGAATCTGGAATTCTTACTCCATATACACTATCTACCATATCCTCATAATAACTTTCTGGCTCATAATTGTATTCTTCGTTTATATTAAATGCTACTAACTTTCCGTTATTATATAGTGGCTCCACTCTATAACAATATCCTAAATCTGTACAATAATCCAAATTTTTTCCATCAGTTATAGCTCCTGAAGGAATAGCCTTAGAATTAAAATATTTCGAATTTACATTTATTTCTACTGTATCGTCACTATGACTTGTATTCCAATTTCCTATCAAATAAATTAGATAGTTTACTTTACCACCATAGAAAAGATTATTTCCATCTTCTCCACCATTTCCTGTAGAGTATTCCTCAAAAATGCTAAGTTTTTCTCTTTCTACTACATCCTGCTCATCATTTTTGCAAGTTACTACCTTTATCTTTTTATTAAATAATTCAAAAATATACTCTGTACACTCATACTCTTTGTAGTCTAAAAGCTCTTCATCATTTGTTTTATTTACTACACTTATATCATATTCTTTAAAGCCTGGTAAAGGATATTCATATAAATCATTATATCTTTCTTTACCTAAGAAAGTAAATTTATTAAATTTAAAGACTGCTGTAGACTCAAAATATAATAATCCTATAAAAATTATTACTGAGCATACTCTTATCACATTAAGAATTACTTTTGTAATTTTACTTTTAGCATCCTTTAGTTTTTCCTTAATCCAATCTAGAACAAATACTAGTGCAACAACTGTAGCTACCACTAATAAAGAGTATAAAACTAAGGTCAAAAAGTACGAAATAAATTTTATCATGTTACCTCCTAACTTGGATTATATTCACCAGCATTATTATCTTGATATAAAACTTCTTCATCATTGCCTAAATAATTTCCATCTAAATCAAAATACCAAGTCACATTATTTCTTTCTTCTTTGATATTTGGATATATACGAGATAAATTTCCTACTGGTACTGGATCCACACTAGCTCGTGGCCAGCAGCCTGCAACTGCTAGATAATAATCTAAATTTTTAAAATCTTCGCTACTAAATTTTGTCTGAATATAATATAGTGAAGCTGATATATATGGTTTTCTATATCTTCCTGTATTATAATCATAAGAAGGTTCTTCCCATGTTGAGTAGTTTATTCCACCTTGAATAGCATAACCATGACTTGTATCATTTATATAGTCTCTCTTTTTAGACTCAATAAAATTTGTCAAGTTAACTTTTGAAAGTTCAAGAACTTTATCACTTGGTAAATATTGAGCAGGAGTATATTCGTAGTTATTTAAATAATATATATCAAAGAAAGAATTATTTGTTAGTTCTCCATATATAGAAGTATTTTCCTTACATCCTGAAAAACTGTTATAAGGCTCACTAAATACTTTTACACCAGACATACGTACATTATTATCCTCATACAAATTTTGTCCTAAATATCTTTTAAAAAGTGCTATATAATCTTTATATTTGTACATTTCAATTTGAAGTGTACGAGGATATTCTCCCATCTCCTCAATTGAAAAATCATATACAAGTATTTTATATGGTGTAATATTAAATTTAATATTACCTTTCTTCTCTGCATATAAATTTGCTACTTTAAGTAATATATCTTCATAATCAGATGTATCCCTATTTTCCATGTTACGCATTTTTTCTAAATATTCCATATATCCATCAGGGTCAGAATCGTAGTCTATATTTGAAGTATCTATATTCCATGCAACAACTTTGTTTACAGCATCTGCAAGAATTGATACAACAGGTGCAGATTTAATAAACAAGTCTTCAAAAGATATTTGATCTCCAGTATTTAAATCAAAATTAAGCCCTACATATGGTGAACTAGCATTAGAATTATCATGAACCTCTATAGAAAGAATATTATTAAAATTTCCACATACATTAGTGTAAGCATATATTTTTCCATAGCTTCCCGCCTCGTTAAACGAGTAGACTGTGTCTTTAATTTTTTGATTTATCTTGTTTTGTACATCTTTATTCTTAAGTCCATTTATCTCTACATAGTTATAACTAGTACTTTGATACTCTTTAGGTTTATTTGCATCATCAGCCCTATATAATGTACCATCCATATCTACATAGCTAATAATATTTATATCGTTATAATCTATAGTTTCTCCAAAATCTATGATGTACTTTTTATCTTCATCTTCCTTTTTAGGTGTCTCAGAAAATACATTATTCTCTTCTACTATAGTATATTCAGACTTAAG
>CANROM010000026.1 GCA_947632225.1 uncultured Clostridia bacterium
ACGAGGCTGCTGAAAAACTATTTTTTAAGTTAGTCAATCCCATTTTTTAATATAAAATCATCTAAAATTAATATTATTGTGGTAAACAAATATTAATATATGATTGATTTTTATATAAAAGTGGATTGGTGTTTTTGAAAAATATTACTTTTTCAGCAGCCCCTGAAAATACTCTACCTTTTTTAACAAAAAAATATACACAGTAAAAACTGTGTATACCTATGCAGTATAAAAAATTGAGGTTGACACTTTTAATAACCTGCATAAAATCATTAAAAGATGTCCATACACTGAATCTAAACTAGATTCGCACGACGTATTTTAGCATGCCTTAAAGATATTGTCAACACTTTTTTAAAAAATTTTAAAGTTTTTTTCAAAAAAGTAAAATAGAAAAGTAAATTCCGTTTAATAAATAATTAAACAGAATTTAACCTTACAATAATAATTTTATGTAGGATTAACTTCAGTATGATATAATTAAAGTGTAGTTGTTTCTAGATGGAAAGGAGATTTTATGAAACATAAACAACTAAACTTAAGCGATAGAAAAATTATTCAAGAAGGATTAGAAAAATCTTTATCTAAAGTTGAAATTGCTAAAATGATTGGTAAAGACCCTACTACAATTGGTAAAGAAATTAAAAAAAGAAGAGTTTTAAAAGCTCGTAATACATTTAATCGTGACTCAATTTGTATTCATTTGAAAGAATGTAAAAAATGTTATTCTAAATGCGAAAGATATGAAGAACCTAAATGCTTAAGAAGAGACAGATTTATTGGTGTTTGTAATCTCTGCCCTGAAGCTAAAAATTGTATACTAGATAAATATTTTTACTAAAAAATTACTTAAAATCTTGCTTTTTATCTTACACCGGAAGTTACTTTTTCTAAGTAGAAATTACTTTTACAAGTCACCTTTTTTCAAAAAAATGGAGAATATAGTAAAAATTTGCTTAAATTATGGAGAAGCAACAATTTCAAAAGGATTTATAGTTGAATTATTAACAAAGACTGTAAAATGTAAATGTGGACCAGTAGTATTTCCGTTTTGAATGCCATTAGATAATATCTTGGGACCAACATGTCCTATTAATTCACCACAACTAACATATTGACCTACATGTACTAAGAAGTTTTCAGATAAATGACAGTATAATGTTTTAATATTATTATCATGAGTTATTATTATTGTATTACCATATCCATCATATGAAAATCCCGCAAAGCTTACATATCCACTGGAACTTGCATACACTTCACTGCCTTGTGGAGCTAAAAAATCAATACCATTATGAAAGTTGGATGAACCATATAGTTCCCTGTAACCATATTCTGAAGAAATATCCGTGTATTTTGTTGGTAAAATAAATTCATTTACATTATTTGAATGCAAAAATAATAGAGTAAATAAAACAAAAGAAGAAAAAAGTGTATATTTTTTCATTAAATCACCATAATAATTATATACACTTCAAAGCAAAAGTAAAGAAAATTTACTATGTATTTTAGGTAAAAAAATATCAAAAATATTAAATTTACTACCAATAGCAACCAAAAAATATTCAAAACTATTGATTCTTGATTAAATTTTTGGTATAATAATAGTAGAGTAAACGAAGGAGGGTGTTTATGATGAAAAAGATTATGTTAAGAGTTATGCCTATCGTTCTTGTAGCTCTTATGATAGTATCTAATTGCGTATGTGCAAAGACAGCTGAAGAAATAGTAAATATGGGCAATAATGGCGGTATTGGTAATGTTAATAATCTTGTTGGTAAAATATGGGGTACTGTTTTAACTATCCTACAAGTATGTGCTGTTGCTGCTATCGTTTTTGCAGGTGTTAAGTACATGTTTGCTAGCCCAGACGGTAAGGCAGATATTAAAAGTGGTATGCTAGGTCTTGTAATAGGTGCTATAATGGTATTCGCAGCAAGTACTCTAGTTAAGTTTATCGTTGATACAGCTGAGTCAGCAGTTTAATAAGACTGGCAATACCAAAAAAAGTATGCTTTTGCATACTTTTTTTGCGTTTATAGAGACTTAAAAGCTAGTATGTAATTCAATAATACTTTTAAATGTCAATAAGCAAAGCTTAATAATGGAGTAAAATATTTTTTGGTACGAATTTAAAAAAATATGAAAAAATAAAATCGTTAATATTGAAAGATATTAAAATTAAAAGTTTTAAATTTCGGTATGTAAAGCGTGATTTTAGAAATACCATATTGTATTTACAACGGTGACGGAAGAAAAAAGAATATAATATAATAAATAGACAAATATCAGTTTGGATTTATTTAATATAATTGCTAAATATATATGAGTTTTAATTGAATAATATTGAAAAATATTGTATAATTATATTAAGGAGATGAAAGCGAGGTGATTAGTATGAAAAATTTAATAACTTTCAATAAATGTGTTGCTTTTGTCATAATTTTTATGTTTTTTGTACTAAGCTTTGATATACCAAAAGTTTATGCAGTTTTAGGCGAGGGACTAAATAGTGGTATTGCAGAGCAGGTAATGCAAGAGAGTAGAACTCCACTAGATGGTACAATTTCTAAAGTTACAGGAAGTATAATAGTAATTTTACAAGTAAGTGCTATGGCTGGAGTTGTATTTATGGGCGTTAAGTATATGTTTGCTGCATCAGAAGATAAAGCTAAAATTAAACAAACTTTGATTTGGGTAGTTGTTGGAGCTATTTTTGTATTTGCAGCACCAACAGTTATTAATTTTATTAGTAGAATTTCTGCAAATTTGTTTAGAATATAATTAAATTATGTGTAAAAAGCATTTCAAAAACGAAACATTTTTTTTAAAAAAATATTACTTTTAAAAAAATAGAACTATATAGACGGTATACGTGATATAATTAACTCGATAATTTTAATGCAAAAATTTAAAGATTGAATAAGGTGGTGTTAAAAATGAAGAAAAACGATACTTTTAAAGTTTTAATTTTCACAGTAATGATGCTAGTTTTTGTTGCAAGAATTGTAAATGCCGCTGCCTTTTGGGATCAAGCAAAGGAATGGTATGATCAAGGTTCTACTAACACATACTTGGATGTCAACGTAATAAATGACCTTGGTAGTATGGTAGAAGTTGTAGGTACTGGTGTAATAGCCATAGCAACAGTAGTACTAGGCATAAAGTATGTTCTTGGAAGTGTAACAGACAAAGCTTCAGTTAAAGAAAATATGATTACTCTACTTGTTGCTTGCATATTCTTTTTTGGATGGTCTAATATTAGATCTGTTGTAATAAAAGGAGTCAACTTTACTGGTGCGGCAGTAGCAGAGGGTGGAATATCTCAAGGTGCACAGATTTTCTTACTAGCCGATGGTGCTACATTAGAACAAGCACTAGCACAGGTTTTCAGTATTGTAATAGCATTTGCCAAAGTTATAGCCGTTATATGCACATTGTATATGGGTGTTAAATACATATTTAGTGGAGCAGAAGGAAAAGCTAAGCTTAAAGAAAAAGGAATTATGTATATTGTTGGTATTATACTAATATTTACAACATTAAATATTTTATCATTTATTTCAGATGCTATTGTAAATTCTATTGGATAAAATTTATGGAGGAAAAATATGGGAAGAACTTATGGTGTACCACGTAGTGCTAAGGGTGAATCAAGAATTTTATATATTTTTACATTTAAATCATTAGCTATTACTATAGCAGCAGGAGCTATTGGTTGGGGTGTTTCATTTATAGTTAAATTATTTGTTCCTATTGGAATTGTCCCAACTGTTATTATAATAGCTCCTTTTGCTGTTCTTGGGTATTTGATTGGAGCAGCAAAAATACCAGATTCGCCTTTGATGGGGCCTTTACAAAAAGCTGGTGGTGAAGGAATATTAGATATTTTAATTAGATTGGCAACTTTTAAAAGCAAAAAAAAGATATATGTATATAATGTAGATAGAAAATTAAAAAAATCTAGTGAGACTTCAAAGACCAATGGAACTGTTGAGAATATTAAAAAAATGTTTAAATAATTAAGAGGGGGAACATATATGATTGCTATAGCTATAGGTATAATTTCACTTATAATTTTACTTGTTTTTTTTGTTATTTTATTACTTTTATCAAAGAGACAAAACATCACTTTGACTACAATTGATGATAACGGAAAAATAAAAGATGAAAAAGGACTTATCGAAAATGAAGTGGAAAATGCAAACAAAAAAAATGGAAAAATAAAAATGGCTAATTTTAACTCTAACATAGGAGATGGAGTAGCTAATTTAAAGCAGGCAACTGCCAATAAAATTAAATCTTCTAAATCAGCAGTAACAAATGTAAAAGCTAAAGAAGAGCAGGGAGTACCTAGAGAAGATGTTTTTAGATTTATGGAATTTGACAGAATTTTGGATGATATGATTGTTCAAAAAAATGGTTCTAGGTTTACTAAAGCTTTAAAGTGTAAAGGAATAAACTATGATTTGATGTCAGAGGCTGAACAATTGGCTGTTGAAGAAGGATTCATTACGTTTCTTAATACTTTAAAGTACCCTATACAGCTATATGTTCAAGCGCAAAATATAAATTTAAAAGATACAATCAATAAATATAAAGAAAATGTTGTAGATATTGAGCAAGAATATAACAATATAAACGCAGAATATAATAAAATAGCAAGTGCTTTCGATGTTGATGAAATCCAATTAGCTAAAGTTACAAAAGAAAGAGATAGTATTACTAATGTCTATGAATATTCTAAAGATATAATAAAATATGTTGAAAAAATGTCTAATAATAAAAGATTGCTAGAGAGAAATTTTTATGTTTTAGTTTCTTACAATACATCTGAAATAACTTCTGCTGAAAAGTTTAATAAAGATGAACTTATAGAAATGTGTTCTACAGAATTAACTACAAGATGTCAGGCTATAGTTAGTGCTCTTACTTCATGTTCTGTTGCTAGTAATATATTAAATGGAAATGAATTGGCAGAATTGTTGTATACAGCGTACAATAGAGATGATGTTGGTTTGATGAGTGTAAAAGATAATATGGAATCAGGTTTCTTTAGATTGTATTCTACTTCTGAGGATGCTTTTGAAAAGAAACAAGAACAATTAGAAGAATATATTAGAGACTCTGCTAGAGTTCGTGCATTGGAAGCAATTAAATATGCTATAGAAAATAACGAAATATCTACTCCTGCTATGGAGCAATTACAAGAAGAAGAAGAAATAAGTCGAACAGCAACTCAAATGGTTAATGCGGAAAATTTTGATAAAGATTTTAAGGACAAGGTTAATAAAAAAATATTACAAGATTTTAGGGATACTAAAAAAGAATTACTTGAAGAAGATGCTGAACAGAAAAAAATTATAAAAGAACAGTCTAAAGATGATATGGAAGAACTTGAAAGATTAAAATCAAAAGAAAAACCAGATATTATTAAAAAAATCGATAAAATTAACAATTCAACTCCTTTTGAAGACGAAAAAAAACAAGATAATAATGGTAATGTAGAGACTGAAAATAAAGAAGGAGATAATAATGAGAGTGAGAGTCTTTATGGTTCTGATTCTGAAGAAAACGATAGTATAGTTTAACATAGGAAAGACTTATTATATGGAGGGTTGATATATGAAAAATAAAAATTTAAATATGGTTAGTAATAAAAGTATAGAGACTAATAATTTTCAAGAAGAGGGTTTGATAGTTGGTAACGATAATCAAATAAATCATTTAAATGAAAATAAATCTTCATTACACGATTTGCTAGCACCAGCAGGAATTGATGCTACGCATTTTGACTATTTAGAAATTTTTTCAAAGATATCTAGATTTGCTAGGTCTTTCTATGTAACTACTGTTCCAAGACAAGCTACTTTCCCATACTTTTTATCGGGAATTTACGAGTTTGGTGATGCGAATACATCTGTATATATTACACCTATTGCAGAAGAATCTTCTATAAATGATTTGAATAAAACAATTGTTGAACTTGAATCAGAAAGAGTTGTAGCAAATAATAGAGGTGATATAAATAGATTATCCGTTTTGGGAACAAAGCAGGCAGAAGCAGAAGAACTTAGAGATGAGATCGCAGCTGGTTATAACAAATTATTTGACGCAACAATAATATGTACTTTGTTTGCATACAGTAAAGTAGAGCTTGATAAATTGTCTGAATTATTAGCTATGGAAGCTTCAAAAAGTCAATTAGGATTAAAAACAGCATGGGCATTACAAGAGGAAGCTTTTAAATCTAATTTACCACTAAATGATAATAAAATAACAAGAAAACATACTTTTGATAGAGGTTCTATGGCAACTGTTTTTCCATTTGTAAATTCAGAAGCAGGAATGAGTACAGGAATACCTATAGGAATAAATAAACAAACAGGTTTACCTTTAATTTTTGATAACTTTAGTAGTACGCTTACTAACTATAATATGATTATATTCGGAAAGTCTGGTTCTGGAAAATCTGTTACAATTAAAACAATAATGGCTCGATCAGCGGTTTTAATGAATGTTGAAAATTTGGTATTAGATGCAGAGGGAGAATATGTTATTGTTGCTGAAGCTTTAAGAGGAATAAATGTTGATATTAGTCCAACTTCTAATACTATAATAAATATTTTTGATATTGAAACTGAGATTGTAAAGGATGAAATTACTGGAAGAGAAAGAATTGAACTAAATGTTGCTAATAAAGTAGAAGATGTAACACAAGCACTTCTTACTATGGCAAGAGGTGCAACCAAGTCTGAAGAGGTAAATGAGTTGACAAAACAAATAATAGCAGAAATTGTTGCAGAAGAGTATAAAGCAAAAGGAATAACTAGTGATCCGGATTCTTTATATGAGGATACTAATGATGGTTTAGGAAGAGTGAAGAAAGAGATGCCTACTATCAGTTCTTGGTATGATAGACTAGTTATTAAACATGCAGAAAATAAAATCGAGACATATCAGTATCATTTTGATTATTTAGTTAAGGTTATGAAGCAATATTGTAAAAAATTTAATGGACAGATGGCATATTTTGATGGACAATCTACTTTTGAATTACTTGAAAGTTGCCCTTTCATCAATATAAATATATCAAAACTTGAGGAAAGATTTGCCAGACCACTAGCACAACAGATATTACTTTCATGGATCTGGGAAAAATATGTTAAAAAGAATAGTGAAGATAAGAAAAAGGCTAGGTCAAAGAGAGTTCTTGTTGATGAAGCTTGGATGTTATTGGCATATCCAGAAGCTGTTGACTTCTTAAATACTATGGCTAGACGTGCAAGAAAGAGAAATGTTTCTCTTACAGTTGTATCTCAGAAGTTTCAGGATTTTTACGAAAATAAGGCGTGTCAGGCTGTTTTAACATCGTCTGAAACTAAGCTTTTCCTAGCACAAGATAAAGCAGAAATTCAATATTTGCAAGAAGTTTTTAAATTAAGTGATGGAGAAGCAAACTTTTTAATTACATGCGGAAGAGGAGAAGGACTAATAAAAATAGGTTATACTTCTGCGGTTATTGCTATTAAACCTACACAAAAGGAGTTTGAATTTGTTGAAACAAACTTGCAAAAAATTCTTGAAATGAAAAAGAAGAGAGCTATGACTAGTGAATAGGGGGCAAAATATGAAAAAAAGAAAAATAGCTGTATTTTTACTATTCATATTATTTATTAATTTTTTCTTTTCTACTAATTTTGAAGTTTTTGCTGCTGTTAATGAAAATTATGGTGAACCATCAAAAGGGGTTGACACAAGTGAAATAGGTAGCAACTCAGTGTTATTAGAATGGATAGGCGAGATTGTGTTTACATTTGCTAGTTCTGTAGAATCAATAGGAGCATGGCTTATAGGTTTGACTACAGGATATAGTCAATTTCCTTGGATTGATAAAGTTATTTTTAATACTGTTCCAATTTTAGATATAAATTTTATAAATCCAGCATCTGGCTCTTTTTTCGAAAATAGTGATGGAACAATTTCAGCAATAGGTGAAGTTGTACGAAATACTTATTTTTCGATTTTAGCTATTGCAATTGGATTTTTAAGTATTATTATAGCTGTTATGGCTATTAGATTAGCTATATCAACTATAGCATCTGAAAAAGCAAAATATAAAGAGGCAATAGCTCAATGGGTTACTTGTTTAGTTTTATTATTTGGTTTACATTATTTATTATCATTTTTATTTTATTTGAATGAAACCTTAGTATCATTAGCAGGAAGCATGATGACAGATATTCTAACTGAAGATGTACAAGAAATAATAAATAATATTGAGGCAAAAGAGAAAGAGGATAATCCTAAAATGGTTGAAAATTTTTTAAATGCTTGTGATGATCAATGTTTTATTGATGATATCCCTATAATTGGACCTATTTGGAATGCGCTTACTGGATTTTTACAGGGAGTTGGTAAAGTTTTAGGAAAAATATGGGATTTCTTCACTGGAGCCGATGAGTCAGAGGCTGATGTAATAGCAAAAGATCAGCTTGGAAAACTTTACCCGAGCCGACAAGATATGATTGATGGCATTAATGACTCAGATGAAAATGTAAATGTAGCTGCATATTTATTGAAAAATGAGTATTATAGAAGAACTTATCTACAGTATACACATGGAACTGATGGAAATGATTTTAGTTCTGATGGTTTGTCTGGTGTAGCTAGAAACATATTAGTTACTGCAAATGATATATTTGGTATTGCTGATACTGGTTATAAATCTATTAGAACTTTATATACGTCAGTATTGCTAATAACATTTAAGCCAAATGGTTCTGGTAGTAAGCCATATACAACTGTCCAGGAGGATTCTTATAATCATTTATCTGATGAGGAGAAAAATAACTTAAATAATTCTACAGATGATAATGGAAATAAGTTGTCTACTTCAAGTACTAGGTCTAAAAATTCTGTCTCTACAGAAGGATACTATTCTGAAAGAATTCATTCAACACAAGATTATATTGATTATATTAGTTTAGCTAGACAAAATTTAGATGCTGCTGAGAGAAGAAAAGATGATGGTGAAATAATTGCTGCAAATCTAGATATAATATATGCCAATGCGTATTATAATTGCGTATATGACGGTGATGACAAGGTTGAACCAACAGCAGAAGCTTTTATTAGTGAATTAGGACAGTATTTTAAGTCATTAGCTTATTATGTGGATATTGATGGTGGAGGTTGGGCTCCAGATAATATAAACGTTTTAGCCGCAGTGCTATACGGAGTTTTAGTTATTCAATCTTTGCTAATATTTGTTGCATATTTGAAGAGATTTTTCTATGTTATTATATTATCTATTATGGGACCAGCAGTTGTAGTTTTTGATTTTATGAAAAAGTTAATATAGAGGTGAAAAAAATGAAAAAAAGAAAATTTGCTTTATTTGCTATGGTAATTTTCATATTGGTATGTATATTTTTAGGAAAATTTAGTACACCTACTTATGCAGAAGTTAATTTTAACTATGGAGAAAAAGCTGAAGTTGATACGAGTAGTTCTGATACTAAAGCAGATTCGGGTGGACTACTTGGTTTGTTAGCATCGGGCGTGTTGGGCTTTGGAAAGTTATTGCAAATAATAGTTGCTTTACTTATGAACTTATTATCTTTGTCAAATGGAAAAGATTTTCCATGGGCAGATAGAATAATATTTAATACTATTCCAATTTTAGATGTAAATTTTATAAATCCAGCAAAAGGATCTTTCTTTCTTGATTCATCTGGAACAAGAACTACTATAGGTGAAGTAGTAAGTAATATTTATTTTACAGGAATGTCAATAGCACTTGGATTTTTAAGTATTGTAGTAGCAGTTATGGCCATAAAGTTAGCAATTTCTTCTATTGCAGCTGAAAAAGCAAAGTATAAAGAGGCAATTGTAACTTGGTTAACAGCCCTAGTATTATTGTTTGGAATGCATTTCTTATTGTCATTTATATTTTACTTAAATGAAAAGCTTGTAGAAGTTGCTAGTCAAATTGTTGTTGATGCTACAGCGTCTACAGGATTACAAATAGGTAATAAAAACGTAAATACTGGTGCTGTAGTATCTGGATTAGGAGAATACTATTCGACAAAAGCTACAGAAGGTGCAAGTGGCTGGTTAGCTGTTTTTGAAACAAAACCTATACCTGCTGTATTATTTACTATCTTTGTTGTCCAATCAATAATGTTTTTATTTGCATATTTTAAGAGGTTCTTTTATGTTATCATATTATCACTGTTGGCACCTTATGTAGTAATATATGATTTCTTTAGAAAAGCAATATAAAGTTAGGAGGGAATAAAATGAAAAAAGGAATTTTTGGTTCGTGGTTTAAGGAACTTTCTACTCTTATTTTTACACAAACTATACAAGCATTTTTATTGGCAATTGTAATGTCTATAGTAATAATGGCAATGAATAATGGTGGAGATGGTACAGATACAAACTATGCTGCAGGAATGCTAGCTATAATTGCATTATCTCAATTTGGAAAAATTGAATTGTTGGTTAAAAATATATTTGGTGTCACTTCACAGTATGGTGGTGATATGGCCTCTGGTAGAGGTATGTTGACTGCAGGTAAGATGGCTGCTTTAGGTATGGGAAAAAAAGTTTTAGATAACGGCAAAAAAATAAAGGAAGGAATTTCAGGTGGAATTAAGGCTAAAAATGAAATTCGATCTTTAAAAACTCAGCGTGCTGAGGCATTGGCAGAGGCAGAACAAAGTGATAAGGAACAAGAGAATATTAGCAATACAACTAAATATCTTGGTGGAACAACAATGTATGGTGTGAGAAAGGCTGGACAAGGATTTACAGATAATGGTGCTGGTGCAACAGGTGGAGCTACTGCTGGTGGATTAGGATCTAGCGCACAGATTAGTCAATTAATTGCTGCTGTAAATAATACTACTAGAGCAATTCAGGCTAACGGAAAATCTGGCGGAAGTGGCAATAGTGCAAAAGACAAGGTTAAAGATATAGATCAACAAATAAAAGAGGCAGAGCAAAAGAGAAAAGATTCAAGACGTCAACTTATCAGTGGTGTCGCAGAAACTGCTGGAGCTATACAAGGAGCTGCAATTGGTGCTACTGTTGGACTTGGAACTGGTGAAAATGTTGCAGCAGCCGCAATTGGTGGTGCTGGTGCTGGTGATATGGTTGCTGGTGGAGTAGTTCGTTCAGTAAATACTGTAGTGGACGCAGGCGGAGCTATTAAAGCTTCATCTTCTCAAAAGAAAAAAATCGCTCAAAAATTAAAAGATGATGATGTATATAATGCATGGGTAAAAGCTGGTGTAGAAACTGGACAGAGCGCTAAAAAAGCAGCTAAAGAGGCTGATCATGCTAAAAATTATAGAACTATAAATAAGCCAGCACAAATTATAAATAATGCGATTGATAGAGGTGGAATAACTGGTAAAGGAAGAAATGAAAGAGCTAAAAGAATCGTTAATCCAGCAGAAAAAAATGTAAATAACATGTAAAAATGGGAGAATAGATTATGAATGATATAATAAGAAAAATTACTAATTGGTACATTAATTTGAGTGGCTTAAAAAAGTTAGTTATTTCTGTTATTGCTATTTTAATATTGGTTATTTTGGTTAAACTATTATCTGGTGTAAAAATTAGGTATGAAATAATAGACTATAATAATTATAATATAGATAGTTTATTAAAAAATTCAACTTTATGTACTGATAGAAAAATATTTGTTCAATCTGAAGAAGTGATAGATAAATTGTTTGATACCCAAAATGGTACGTATGATATACAAAACAAAAAAGTAAAAGTGTCAGATTATTATGATTATGTCGTTTTTAGTGATTATAAATATAAGTTTTCAAAAAGTAAATTTAAGAGCAATTTAAAAGATATCACAAATGCATTTAAGGAACAATATGGCGTTCAAAGTCCTAGCGAGCTTACAGAGGGCTCAATTATTGATGAAATTTATTTATATTCTGAAAGCTATGGAATGTATTTAGTTAAATTGAATGTAGAATCAAAAGATTGGTATATAGGTATAAAGTATGAGACTGATGATACTTTTTCTATCTTTTATTTTGAATAATAAGGAGGAACAATATGTTTGATTTTAATGATGATGAAAAAAAATTGGCTTATCCTGCTATTTTGATTGTAGCTATCATTGTCATTTTAATGATCGTTATAATTTGGATACCTAAAAAAGTAAATGTTATTGAGGCTAATATTAACAGAACTCCTTCTAATTTTGATTATGTAGAATTGAATCAAAAAAAATATGAGAATATGCTTAAAAGACTTCTTAGGATTCCTTTTTTCGATGAACTTTATGAAAAGATTGATGATGACTGGATTTCAAACGGAAATTTTAAAGAAAAAGATGAGGTAAAAGATTGGTTAATTTCCAATTCAATTTTAAGTAGTAAAGAGATAAATATTGAAGATATAGAAGTTTATGCTAGTGAAAGCTTATACATTTTTAAGTATATAATTGATAATAACGGTGAAAAGGTGAGTATATTAGTTAATGAGTATACACCATCTAAGTATACAATATCTTTTGAAAAAAATAACTTTAATTCTTTGAGTAATAAAGAGTATAATTATGAAACTGATAAAGTTGTATATAATATAAAATTAGCATATGTTGGAAGTAATATAGTCCAATATGATGTTAGTATTACAAATAGTAGCACTGATACTTATGAGTGGATTTTAAATGATTATAATGATGTCAAACTTGAATTAAATGATGGTACTGGAATTCTTTGTAGTAATATAACTACTTTTGGTAGCAATAGTGTATTTTTAGGACCAGAAGGAAAAATTTCATTTAAAATCAACTTTAACGTTAATTTAGATAAACTATCATTAGTAAAAGCTATAAACTTTGGGAACATATATAAAAATGGAGCAAAATCTCAAGTGGTAGTACTAATGAATGGAGGAGTTTAGATGGGAGTTGTTAGTGGAATAAAAGCAGCATTAGGTGGTGTAAAAAAAGCAGCTAATGGTGTAAAAAATGGTATAAAAAATGCTGGAAAAGCTCTAGAAGCAGCAGATGTATTTAAAGAATTTTTAAAGAAAAAAATAAAAATCTATTTAATAATTGGACTTTTAGTGTTAGTAGTCGTTGCAGCTTTGGTTCAATTACTTCGTGATTTGTTTGGACAGTCTGATAATGCTGTAAGAATAAAGATAGATTCTTCAAACTATACTGCACCTTTAAGTCAACAAGCTAAAGATATTTATAATAAATATGGATCATGCTTAGCTTTTACATTAGATCAAATTGATGAATCTGTTAAAGAGGCATATAAAGCTTTTGAGAAGAATGAGATAGTTTCTAAAGTGTATAAATCTAATTTTGGAACTATAACTGATAGCAAAAAAGAAAAAATTAAAGAGTTATATCAAAAAATAGAAAATGAAAATCCGGATTTTGAAAATTTAAATTCGGGAGATTCGGATATTGTTAAATATTACAATTCTTTAAAAGCAAATAAAACTAATTCTATAAGTGAATTTGATAATGTGTCTATATATACTCATGTTTTAAGAACAGAAAAATATAATTTTAATAATATAAAATGGAGAGCTATAAGACATAATCAAGATACAAAAGATATAGATAAAACAAAGTTCAATTATGATGATAGCTTAGGATTATACTATCCATCTGAAGGAAATGTACAACTTAGTGATTTAATAGATTTATTATCACCATATTTATTAACATCAAAAATACCAGCAGCTTATCTAGCTGCATCAAACTATGTCGCTAATGAATCAACTTCTATTGGAAGAGGACAATATGATGCATACTTAGAGAAAAGTTTAGGAACTAGTAGTAAAGTTGGAACTTTTGCTTATCTCACTACTAAATTTGCTCAAAGTAATATAACTATGAGCCAATATAATCTTGATACTAGAACTGTACAAACTAAGTGGCAAGAATATGATGCTTATACAACAAATGTTACTTTTAATGTAAGAAAAGAACCTATATATGACGATGACGGAAATTTTACTGGTGATTACAGATATTCTTATGTTGAAAATTCATATTCAAACGGACAAGATAATCAAACAAGGCCTGTAGCAAATGAACAAAATGTTGATTCGAGAATGGATAATGGTCAAATAAACGTTATGAAAGAAGAACAGGTAAGTGACAATATTACTACAGATATTCAGTATAAATTGGAAAGCGCACAGGCAGTAGATGTTAATATAGTAAATGGATATGATTATAGAATTTATTCAGATGATGATGTAAAAAATAGAGTTAATCCAAATGGCGGAGAAGGTGTAGTTAGTGTAACTAATAGAAAAGAGGTAGCTCCAAATCAAACAAATTATATTTCTGAAGGAGATTTGAAATCTAGGGGAATGCAACAATATGTTGATGGCAAAACTGAAGATGATGGTGTGGTTAAAATTTCTGGTGGAGATGGTGATGAAGATACGAAAATATTTAGAGTTACATTAGGAAATTATGTGTATAGAGACGTAGACGAAACTATATATCAAAGAACTTGGTGTGATACATTGCAGCCAGATCCTGAACTTGACAGAAAGATTTTGTTAGGAATTAGCGATATAATGAGTTTTAACATGAATGAAGATAAAGATTCTGAAAAGACTACATATAATTTCAATGAATTCAGAGAAGATAATGAATCTATAGCTTATTTTCAGACTCAACTTGTGGATAACGAAGAAACAGCAATTAATTCTATAGATATAATGGACTCAAATAAAAAGATTTATAATAAATATATTGCTTCTGCATCAGCAAATGCTAAATTTTCTGGATATGGAAGAAAATCATATGTTATAATTCAAGGTAATAATAGTGTTGAAGATGCATTTAATGAATTAATTAATAATGATGTTAATAATGGAACGTTGCCATTTGTGTATGGCGCAAGCTGGGGATTTGATGTTGGAGCAGATCCAGCTCCTGCATTTTTCACTGGAAATTGGTCAACTACATTTAATCTATTAAAAGATTACCTTCATTCTTGGCAAAGTGAACCTAGAACAACAAGTGATAATGAAAATTATATTATATATAAAGATAGTGAAGAAAATTTAATGATTGGCTGGGGAATAAAAGTATCTGATTATGAAGATGTAATTTTAGCTTCAGGAGTTGAAGAAATAAAAGAAGGTGCACAAGTACCAGTAGAAATCATTGATAAGATAGAAGATGACGAAATAAATGATAGAATCGATACAGTAAAATCGATTACAAATGGCTTGGATTTAAAAGAATATCAAATACATGCTTTAGTTGCGAGAATCTATGAATCTCCTCTATACCTATTTTTGGGTAGTTCGCCTAATATGACCTTTAATACAGCATATGATAATTATTGGAATCAAGAGAATGATGATGAGTATGAAGCAAAACATGAAGCCAATGACACTACTGTTGAGTACACACATAGCTTATACACCAATTTCATGAGTGGTCCTAATGAGGATCAAGATCAAAATTTAAAAAGAAAATTTGAATCTCAATTTAAGTTATTTAAAATAGGATATTATGACACCACAGATAAGTGGTATACAGCGATGTCTGGAGAAAATCCTGAAGGAGTTGACGTATATAACTCTGATAATACTGTTAATGAGGAACAAGTAAAAGTCCTACAGGAAGCAATAGAGCAAAGATTGAATCTTGTTTCTGCAAATAAAGATTTTTCTGGTAGACGTGTTGCAGTAACTAATTCAGATAAAGCTAGAGTTATAGGTAAGTTTTATGGATCTACAGGAGGAATTTTCTCTGAAAAGTACCTTGAGATTTATCAATGTACTTGGTGGGCAAACTGTAGAGCAAGTGAATATTTATATCTTAAAGATCCTGAAAAGTGGCCAAATGGATATCCTACTGCACGAGGAAATGGTGGAGATTACTATGATAATAACAAATGGTTTAATACAGGCTATGAGCCTAAACCTCATTCTATTGGATGTTATAAAAATGGAAGCTATGGTCACGTGTTTTATGTTGAGGCAGTGGATTATAAAAATAACTGCTATTATATAAGCCATGCTGGTGGAGGAGAAAGTTGGTACGGAATTCAAAGAGTAACAATTGGCCAATCACCATGGGGCTCTAGTGTTCAGATGCAACCATTCATTTATTTAGATGAGCCTTTGTCATAGGAGGTAGTAAATGAGTAAAAAAACAAAATTAATAATAATTATAATAGTAATTGTTCTTTTAGTGAGTGTAATTTTGTATAATATAGTAAAAAATTATAGAGTTCAAAAAGAGCAAGATGGATCTGATGTAAAAGATGATCCATATAAAGGAAATGAATTAGAAGAGCAAGGGGTATTATTCAATTTAGATTCTAAGGGGGAGTATTACTTCGTAAAAAGAGTAGTAGAAAAGTATTTTCTTTATTCAAAATATATTCAAGAATATGATGAATTTCCTATTTCTCAATTTTCATCTATGTTTGACAAAAAATATCTAGAAAAATATAATATAGATGAATTGAATGTGAAGGAGATTGCTGATAAAGACGGTTGTACTAGTATCAGAATAGATAAGATATATGTTACAAATTTTGTATCAAAGCCAACTGAATATATTGTATGGGGCTCTGCTATAAATGAAAAAGATAAAAAAATTAGAAGTTTTACAATGATGATTATAAAAGATAATAATACAGAGAATTATTCTATTTTATTAGATAATTATCTTGAAGATTATGGATTGGATAATGTAAATGTTGGCTCAAAAGTTCCTTTAATAGAAGAAGAAGTTACTAATGATTGTAGATTTATAAATACTAATGAGTCTGAGGATGAATATATAGAGGATATATTTGAAGAATTTAGAAAAGATTGTATTTATTTTCCAGAAAGAGCTTATAATCATTTAAGTAGTGAAACCAAAAGTGAAAAATTTGAATCATTGGATGATTTTGTAAATTATGTCAATAATAATTATTCTAAGATATTTTCTAGTACTTTGGAAAACTATGTCACAGAAACATTAGAAGGTGTCAGAAGATTTTCTTGTACAACTACGGAAAGCGAATTAATTGTTTTTGATATTTCAAGTATCATTGACTATAAAGTATCATTTTAAATAACGCAATTAATTTCTTTAGTTAATATTTTTCTAAAGTAAATAAAATTTTATAATTATTTAAAGGAATCTAATAAGTAAATAGTCGTATAAAAAATAATCAAAAGGCTTAGAATTAATAGAAGAAGGATTTAGAAATAAATCCGGTTCTAAGTCAATAGTTGGGGTAAAAAATAACCCAAAACCTTAGAATTATTAGAAGAAGGATTTAGAAATAGATC
>CANROM010000027.1 GCA_947632225.1 uncultured Clostridia bacterium
AAAAAATAAGAGCGAGTGAATTTCACTCGCTTTTATCGTACATAGTATGATTCAATAGATTGTTTCCATAGCTTATTTAAGTTGCCAACAGGTGTAGTTTTAGGTGTATCGTAACCGCCCCAAATACAAGATGTAACATCATCTGTAAAGCCACAAGTCCAAATGTCTTTTCTACCATCTGTTGTACCAGTTTTTAAATAAGCATTAAGTCCTAATGATGGTACTGCAGTTCTACCAGTTCCGTAATCTGCAACAGCATGTAATGATACCTTCATCTTATCGTTGGCAGATTTTGAAATAACTTGATGTTCATTTCTTTCTGGAACTAAAACAGTTCCATCTATTACAATTTTTTTAATAGTAGTTATATTTCTATAAACACCATCATTGTTAAACACGTTATATGCTTGAGTAAGCTCATATGGTGATACACCATAAGTAAAGCCACCAATACCTAATGCTGGGTAATATAAGTCGTGTTCATCAACTGTTGTTATTCCAAAGCTTCTAACATAGTTTAGTGAGTTCGTAAGCCCAACTTTTTCAAGGGTTATTACTGCAATTGTATTGTATGAGTATGCTACTGCATTATTTATTGTCATACCTCCGTGATAACTCCTATCTGCATTGTGTACGTGCCATACACCAGATGATGATTTTACAGATACAGGTCCATCATATACGTAAGATGTTGGTTCTATTAGTCCCATATCATAAGCAGGAGAATACACACTAACTGGTTTTATTGCAGATCCTGTTTGTCTAGTCATTTTATATGCGTGATCAACTTCAGAACCAGTTCTAGAAGCTACTATTGCTAAGACTTCACCAGACTTTGTTGTCATAACAGAGCCTACTTCAAACTTATCATAATCTGAATATATCGATACAGCTGAATCATATACTTTCTTTTGTAACTGAGTATCCATATTTAAATACAGACTAGCTTTGCTAGAAAATATAAAGTCTTCTGCTTTATCTTGGTCAAAGCCATATTTAGTTTCTATCAAGTCAACAGATTGCGTTAAAGCTAACTTTAAATATTGAGAAACTGCTGGGTCATTTTTAGGTATTTTAGATGAGCCATTTTTAAACTCAATATTAAACTTTAATGCTTCATCATGTTCTTCTTGAGTTATGAAGCCAAGTTCAAGCATCTTCTTTAACACTAGTTTTTGCCTATTTAGAAGTCTCTCTTTGCTTTCTTCACTTTTATAAGGATTTAAACTTTCAGGTGAATTAGGAAGAGCTGCTAGTACAGCTGCTTGAGCCATATTTAAATTTTTAGGTTCTGTATCAAAATACGTAAATGATGCTTCATAAATACCGTATGCACCACTGCCATAGTATACTAAGTTTAAGTAACTAGCAAGAATTTTTTCTTTTGACCAGTGATTCGTAAGATAAAGAGCACTTCCTATTTCTCTGGCTTTTCTAGAAGGGGAGTGAGCGTCATCACCAGTAGCTACTTTAACTAGTTGTTGAGTTATAGTGCTACCACCAAAATTTGAATCTCCCTTAACCATATAGTTAAACGTAGCATATAGCAATCTTGGTAGTGATATACCAGTATTTGAATAGAAACTTTCGTCCTCTATTGAGATAAAGGCATCACCAACATACTTTGGAAGCTCAGATAAATCTGTGTATACACTAGTGTAAGTTGGAACTACATTACTACTTTTCTCATCGTGATATCCATACATAAGTAAGATTAGATTTCCGTCTTTGTCGTAGATTCTTGGAACAGAATCAATGTCTATTCTAGATGTATCGAACCCGTTTGTGTATGAGTTGTATGCTGCAGTTAAATAAGGTGCAAAAATTAAGATGCCAGCTGTAAAGAAAAATATAAAAATTAGTGACATTGTAAATAGCACCTTATGTTTTATTATTGGCTTTTTATAATTGGTTTTTTCTGTCTTGGTTGGATTAGATTTAGTTGCATGAGTCGCTGTTTCATTTGACTCGTTAGATTTAAAATCTTTGCCGCTCTGAGGTGTATTAGTCATATCTTCAGTAAGCGAGAACTTCTTTACTTTTTCTAGTAAAGTGTTTGACTCTTGCTTTTGAGAAGGACTAATTTCAACTCTGTTAGATTTTCTCCTTTTAGAATAATTTCTTTTCATTTTATCCCTCCAATTCTTAAAAATAGTTATTCTTAAGACATAAAACATTAAATCCGTTAGTATTTTATCACTTTATAAGATAAAAGTCAACATAATATTATTTGCTAGGACAAAAAAAGGGCATAGAACTTAAATTGTTCTATGCCTTAATTTTATTCTACGGTAACAGATTTTGCTAAATTTCTAGGTTTATCTATATCACAATCTCTAAGCTTAGCAGTTTCATAAGCAACAAGTTGTAATGATGCAACATCAAGAATTGCTTGTGTAAAGTCACTAGTCTTAGGTAGTATGATAGTTTTATCTGCAAACTCTTCAAAATGACAATCTTTATGATCGTCTGTAGTAACAAATATAGTATAAGAGCCTCTAGCTTTAGTTTCCTTAATATTACTTACAGTTTTTTCAAATAGATTATCGTTTGTAGCTATTGCTATTACTGGTGTACCTTGTTCAATAAGTGAAATTGTACCATGCTTTAATTCTCCTGCACTATATGACTCTGAATGCATGTAAGATATCTCTTTTAGTTTTAAAGAACCTTCCATACATATAGCTGAATCAATACCTCTACCAATGAAGAACAAGTCATTATGATTATATATATCTTTAGCAATATCTAGATAAGTATCTCTTAAAGAAAGTGTATAATCTAGTTTGTCTTTTATGCTTAAAAGTTCATCTTTAATAGCATTTTCATCTTCTATTAAACCTTTCTGCTTCATAGCATTTAGTGCTAGAGTAGAGAAGATTGCTACTTGAGAAGTATAACCTTTTGTTGTAGCAACAGCTATTTCAGGTCCAGCATATGTATATATGCATTTATTTACTTCTCTTGCAATAGTAGAACCAACAGCATTAACTATTCCAACAACAAATGCTCCTTGTTCTTTAGCAAGTCTTAAAGCTGCAAGAGTATCTGCAGTTTCACCAGATTGAGATACTACAATAAGTAGTGTAGTAGGTGTAATTAAAGACTCAGAATATCTATATTCTGATGCTATTTCTGTTGTAACAGGTATTTTAGCATAAGTCTGAAGTAGATATTTTCCTATAAGTGCTGCATGCATTGCGCTTCCACATGCTACAATGTGAATTTTATCAAATTTAGTAAAATCAATGTCTGAGTATGTGCAATCATCAAAATATCTCTCAAAGATATCTTGTACGACTTTAGGTTGCTCATAAATTTCCTTTAGCATAAAGTGATCGTATCCATTTTTTTGGTATTGTGCAGCATCCCAAGTTGCAGTTTTTATCTCTTTTGATATTTCTTGTAAATTTTCGTTATAGAAAGTAACGACGCTACTTGTTATTCTAGCGTACTCACCCTCTTGAATAAGAGTGTATTTATTAGTATAAGCTAAAATAGCAGATATATCTGAGGCAGCAAAGTTACCTTCATTTGAATATCCAACAATAAGAGGGCTATCCTTTCTAGTTGCATAAATTGTATTAGGCTCATCTTCAAATATTATATCAAAAGCATAAGAGCCTCTAATTGCTTTACAAGCATTAACTATAGCTTGAAGTTTATTTTTTTCCAAGCTAAAACAGTAGTCGATATAAGCGGTAGCCACTTCAGTATCAGTTTCGCTTGCAAATGTGTATCCTTTCTTAATAAGTTCTTTTTTTAATGTAGCATAGTTCTCAATTATACCATTATGAACTAATGTTATTTTTCCAACTTTATGAGGATGAGCATTAGTTTCATTTGGTTCTCCATGAGTTGCCCATCTAGTATGAGCTATAGCACATGAAGAAGTAGTATCCATGCTTTTTAGTTTTTCTTCTAGATTAGAGATTTTTCCCTTAGCTTTTACCATTTTTAATCCGTCTGGTGTACTAAAAGCAATTCCTGAAGAATCGTAACCTCTATATTCTAAGTTTTTTAGTCCGGCAAGAGCCACTTCTACTGAATTATTTTTCTTTGTTGTGTATCCAATTATTCCACACATGTTAATACCTCCTAATATATTTAATTTTTCAAAGTGCGATTTTTATATTTTATTAGAATTAATATAGCTTTGTTACAATCCCGATTTTGTTTTTTACTATATTATTACGATATCTAATTACCGTGATAGCATCCGCTGATTATTCGACAACTATCATCCTCGTCAACATAAAAAATATGTCCTTGCGCTAATTGTAAATCTTTTAAAAACTACACCTCCTCAAAAAAATCACAATTTTGCTTATTATATTACATAAACCTCCAAATGTCAATTATGAAAAAATATCAAATCCGATAAAGTAAATTAATGGTGCTTAAATTTAGGCTATTTTTAGTGATTTTATATTAAATTGTGAATATATTGTGAAATTTGTTACAAAATGCAGATATTTACAATATATGACATAAAAAAATACGCTAAATACTTTGACAAAGTATACGTTTGTGATATAATTTTTGTATAAAATGGGTATTTTTGCGAGGAGTGAAAGATGAGAAGAAATAGCTTTAAGTTAAAAGTGTTAATAATAGCTAGTATAATTTGTATGATAACTTCTAATATAACATATAGAAAAGTTGAAGCGAAAATTACAGATAACTTACCAGTATCTTATATAGATAAAAATTTCCCAGCTTCTTATAAACCATATCTTGAAGCACTTCAAAAGAAACATCCAAAATGGGTATTTAACGCAGTACACACAGGACTTGATTGGAATACTGTTTTATCTCATGAAAGTTATGAGGTTAATTTAGGGATAAGTTTGGTAGAGCAAGGCTATGGTGATGAGTGGAAAAGAACTAATGGAGATGTTGTTTGGGACGAAACTTATGTTACTGCATCTAAAGAAGGAGTAGCTTACGTTTTAGATCCACGTAATTTCTTATGTGAAGAGGGAATATTTCAGTTTGAGACTTTAAGATTTGTTGGAGATACTCAAACTGTAGAGTCTGTGCAAGCAGTTCTTGCTCCAACTCCAATGGGAAGTACATATAAAAACAAGTATAAATATATGGGAGAATGGAAAGATTTAGGAACAACATATGCCGAGCTTATATATTCATTGTCTAAAGCTAAGGGTATAAATCCTGTTCATATAGCATCAAGAATAAGACAAGAAAATAGTGGTGACATTATAAATAATAGGCTAATAAATGGAGACTATGGTGTATACAATTTCTTCAATATAGGTGCTTACCAGACAGAAACTCAAGGAGCACTAGCCAATGGTGTTAAACGTGCACAAGAAAAAGGCTGGACTAATGTTAGAGCTGGTATACAAGGTGGAATAGATTATATATATGATAACTATGTTCAATGGGGACAAAATACAATTTACTTTGAAAGATTTGATGTAAATAATACTGGATCTGCTCAATGGCTTTTAGGTACAGGATATATGACAAATATATTTGGGGCAAAAACTGAAGCTAAAATGACATATTATGCATATGCTGATGCAGGACTTCTAGATTATGCATTTCAGTTTGATATTCCAGTATATGAGAATATGCCAGAAAATAAAGTAGAGATGCCTGTTCCTGACGGAGTAGCTTTTACAAAAGATAACACAAAGGTATATTTAGATGATCCATCAGACTCTGGAGCAACAGATGAATTCTGGATACGTTCTGGCCCAGATTCTTCAATATCTACAATAATAGACAAGATTTATGAAACAAAAGATGGTCAAGAGAATAGAACTGTGTTTACAAGAATAGGAAAAGGAAACTCTGAAACGCTTTATGATAAGATTCAATATAGCGATGGAAGAGTAGGATATATACTTAAAAAGTGGGTATATGAATACAAGTATACCAAAGTAAAAAATGTCACTCTTGATACTACTTATACAGACTTGTCTGTAGGAGATACCTTAAAACTAAATGCAACTGTATCTCCAAGTAATGCTTACGATAAGAGTGTAAAATGGACTACTTCAAATAAAGAATTAGCAACAGTTGATGTAACAGGAAAGGTAACCGCTCTAAAAGAAGGTGTTGTTACAATAACAGCAACAACAAATGATCAAAATAAGCAAGCAACATGTACTATAAATATTACTTCTTCTAAGCACGTTACATCAATAAGTCTTGGAAGTAATGAGTACTCTATGTACGTTGGAAGTGCTATGACTTTAAAGCCAACAATTTTACCAAGTACTGCTACAAACAAGAACTATAGAATTGAAATAGCAGATAGTTCAGTAGCAAGGGTAGATGGATTAAAAATAATAGGTGTTGCACCAGGAAATACAACAGCTAAGTTTATTACAGAAGATGGTGGACACGAAGCTACTACAACTATAGTAGTTAAAGCGATAGAAGAACAAGGAAATATAGTTGTTAAAGAGCCTTTAAGTTATGAAAATAATGTTATAACAGGAATAGACTTAAATAATAACAAAGTATCAGATATAAAGAAAAATATAGATACAAAATATACTATGAAGTTTATAGGAATAAATGGAAATGAATTAAATGATACAGATAGAGTTGGAACATCAACTAAAGTACAATTTTTAGATGGTGGAAAAAGAGTAGAAGAGTATTCGATAGTAATTTATGGTGATGTTGATGGCTCTGGAACAATAAGTGCAAGAGACTTACTAGTACTTCAAAGATATATAATTGGAACAGTAGATATAAATTCTATGCAAGTGAAAGCATCAATTATAGATAAAGTAAGCTCTTATCCTAGAGCAATAGATTTACTTAAGATTCAAAGACATATAATTGGAAAATATGTTATAGAACAATAGTAAAAATGGAGGAATATATGAAAAAAAACGTACTAAAGAAAATGGTTATTTTTGCAGTATTAGTTTTTACCTTTATGTTTGGCAATGTATATGCTGCAAGCATTACAGGAAACTCTACAGTTAAAGTTGGAGAAACAATTACAGTTACTTTTAACTTTGGGTTTAATGTTGGAGCGTTTGGAACAATTGATGTAAATTATAACTCAGACGTTTTGGAGTATGTATCTGGAGATAGTTTACACGAAGATGTATGGGTAGATAGAACAGTAGAATCTCTTGGAATTGGTACAAAGACATATACATTTAAGGCACTAAAAGAAGGAAATTGTAAAATTACAGTAGTAGCTAATGATGTGGTAAAGTCTAATGAAGCTATGGATGAAGTACCAACAGTTACTGCTGAGAAACTAATAACTGTTGAGTCAAATGCACCTGTTGAGGTGCCACCAGTTCAAAGTGGGGATAACAATGTAGTTCAAACTCCAACAACTAGTGGTAACAACTATTTAAGATATTTACAAATTGATCAAGAAGGAATCTCTCCTTACTTTAGTAAAAATGTTACAGATTATTCACTAACTGTTGGTGAAAATGTGGATTATATTGAAGTACTTGCAAGAGCTGAAGATTCTAATGCAAGAGTTGAAATATCTGGAAATACAAACTTAAAAGAAGGAGAAAATAGAATTGATATAAAGGTAACAGCTCCTAATGGTTACTACAGAATATATACAATAGTTGTAACTAAAGCTAAGGATAAAGAAAAGGCAAATGCATATCTTGAAAGTATAATAGTTGAGAACTTTAGCTTAGACAGATTGTTTCAATCTGAAGTTTTAGAGTATAACTTGGGAGATATACCAAAAAGTATTAACAGCTTAAATGTAGTAGCTATTGCCAAAGACCAAAAGGCTACAATTGAAATTGAAGGTGCAGACAAACTTGTAGAAAAAGGAAATGGTGAGGTAATCATTAAGGTTACTGCTCAAGATGGCTCTACTGTAAAAGAATATAAGATAAAATATAATGTGGTACTATCTGAGTCAGATATGGAAGTTAATCAAGAAATGACAAATTATCTTGTTGATATAGAAAAATCCACATCAACAAAGGATAAGGTAGTAGCATATATTAAATATTTATGGTTTTCAATTAAAAAGAATTATTTACTAGTTTTAATGTATATATTAGTGATAGTTGAATTTATTTATATACTAGTTCTAAGAAAAAGACTAAAAAATACAGAAAATGATAATGATAATCCACCAGATGACACACCATCAGATAGAGTGGACATATTAAAAGTAGAAAAAAACGATGAAGAAAATCATGATGTTCAAAATAATGTGGAAGAAGTTGTAACTGCTGTAGAAGAGCCAAAAGCAGAAATACCAGTTCTTCCTCCACAAGAAGATATAAAAACTTCTAGAAAAGGTAGTCTAGAAAAAAATATTGCAAGAGCAGATGGTATAAAACTAGTAGACTTAGATAAAGATGAAGGACCAAAAGATGAATTAGTATTTAACATATTTGAAAATCTAACAGATGATGATATAAAGAGAATGTTAGATGAGCAAGTAGATAGCGGAGATAATAAGTAATGACACATGTTTTAAAATTAGATAATGAGTATTTTGATGCAATAAAAAGTGGAATAAAAACTATTGAGCTTAGACTATATGATAAAA
This sequence comes from uncultured Clostridia bacterium, assembly GCA_947632225.1. Classification (GTDB taxonomy): domain Bacteria; phylum Bacillota; class Clostridia; order TANB77; family CAG-465; genus CAG-465. The sequence continues at coordinate 8,537 of CANROM010000027.1, forward strand.
AACGTAGACAAATACAAGTAGGAGATGTAGTTGAATTTTTAAGGCAACCACTACTTGAAGAAAAAATAGAAACTAGAGTAGTAGAGCTTATACTAGATGAAAGCTTTTCTAATATATTAGATAAGTATCCACTTGAAATGTTTGCTGGGAAAAATATAAGTAGAAAAGAACTAGAAGAAGCATTAAATAGGTTTTATAGTGCAGAGGAACAACAAGAATTTGGTGTTGTTGGAATAAGAATAGAACTTATATAATTAAATACACCTGACTAAAAATCAGGTGTATTTTTATCTTCTATTTTCCAACCAGGAATATTTGATCTTTTTATTGCTCCAATTAAATTCTCACGTACTTTTGGAATATCATGTCTTAATGATTGAACTAAATCTTTCATATATTCTCTTTTTGTTGTGCCATCAGCAGGACAGCATTTTCCAACAACTGGAAACTCTAGTTCTCTGGATAGAGCTCTAGTATCCTTTTCATAGACATAGATAAGTGGTCTAATAACGGTTAATTTACTTTTACTTAGATATGTAACTGGTGAAAATGTGTAAATTTTTCCATTTAAGAACATACTCATAAGTAAAGTCTCAATAACGTCGTCTAAATGATGACCTAGTGCAACTTTATTACATCCATGCTCAACTGCAACACTATTTAGCATACCTCTCCTTAAGTTAGCACATAGTGAGCAAGGATTTTTTTCTTTTCTAATATCAAAAACAATTTTAGATAAATCTGAATTGTATACAATATATTCAACATTTAATTCTTTGCATATTTTTTCTAAACCGTCAGTTTTAAAAGTATCACTACCAGGGTGTACAGTAATTGCGATTAGTTCAAATTTTTTAGGGTAATATCTTCTTAAATTAGCTAGTGTATAAAGAAGAGTTAGACTATCTTTTCCACCAGAAAGCCCTACTGCAATCTTATCACCATCTTCTATCATATTATAATCTTCTATGGCTCTTCTTATATGTCCAGTAATTGATTGTAACATAGTATCCCTCCATAACCTAGTATAGTTTAACATATTTACATAAAAAATGCAATAAAGGGTTAAATATAACTTGCTATAATTGCTTGAAATTATTGACTATTGTGCTTTTTTTTGATATAATGTGGTAGCTAAATGGGCACGTTTTTTGTGCTTTAAATTTTTTTAGAATGGAGAAATGTGTAATGGAAGCTATGAATATTAGAGAAAAGTATATAAGCTTTTTTGAGTCAAAAGGACATAAACAAATTCCAAGTGCACCAGTTGTACCTGAAAACGATCCATCTGTATTATTTAATACAGCAGGAATGCAACCTCTAGTTCCATACTTAATGGGTCAACCACATCCATACGGAACAAGACTTTGTGACTATCAAAAGTGTATGAGAACAAATGACTTAGACGAAGTTGGAGATGTAACTCATCATACATTTTTTGAAATGTTAGGTAACTGGAGCTTAGGTGATTATTTCAAAAAAGAAAGCATTGCTTGGAGTTTTGAACTATTAACTAAAGTATTAGAAATACCAGTAGAAAGACTTGCTGTAACAGTATTTAAAGGAAATGATATAGTATCAGCTGATGAAGAATCTGCAAATATCTGGAAAAGTTTAGGAATACCAGAGAATAGAATACAGTACTTAGGAGATGAAGATAACTGGTGGCCTAATATGGAGCTTACTGGACCATGTGGACCTGATACAGAGATTTTTTATTTTAGAAGTAACGATGAAATTCCAGAAGTATATGATCCAGAAGATGATAGATGGGTAGAAATTTGGAATAATGTATTTATGCAATACAACCATAATGAAGATGGTACTTTTACTGAACTTCCAAAGAAAAATGTAGATACAGGAATGGGACTTGAAAGAATAACAGCTGTTCTTGAAGGAGTAACAGACAACTATGCTTCAAGTATTTGGAAAGATGTAATAGCAAAAATAGAGGAGATTTCTGGATTAAAATATGAAGGAAATGAGAAAGCTATGCGTATTATAGCTGACCATATTAGAAGTGCTGTATTTATTAGTGCTGATCCATCTGGAATTAAGCCAAGTAATACAGATCAAGGATATATTTTAAGAAGACTAATAAGACGTGCAATAAGATATGCTAAAAATCTAAATATAGATATTGATAGCAATTGGGAAGAGCAAATTGCAAATAGTATAATGGATAAATATGAAGATTACTATGTTGAAATTAAAGAAAATAGAAATGTAGTTCTTGAAGTATTAAAATCTGAAAAAGTAAAATTTAATAGAACTTTGGAAAAAGGCTTAAAAGAGTTTGAAAAAATTGCAAGTAAAATAGAAAACGGAAAAATGGACAAAGATAATGCATTTAGACTTTACGATACTTTTGGTTTTCCTATTGAACTAACAGTAGAACTTGCTGCAGAAAGAGGTATACAAGTTGATGAAGAAGGTTTTAAAGAAAAATTTAAAGCACATCAAGAAATATCTCGTGCAGGTGCAAAAGAGAAATTTAAAGGTGGTCTTGCAGCAACTGGTGAAACTGAGACTCAGTATCATACAGCAACTCACTTATTAAACGCTGCTCTTAAAGTTGTAGTTGGCAAAGATGTTCACCAAAAAGGAAGTAATATAACTGCTGAAAGAATGCGTTTTGATTTCTCATGTGACCACAAACTAACAGATGAAGAAAAGCAAAAAGCAGAAGATTTAGTAAATAAATGGATAGATGCAGGATATCCAGTAACAAGAAAAGAAATGAAAAAAGAGGATGCAATAGCTTCTGGTGCAGAGTGCATGTTTATAGAAAGATATCCAGATGTAGTATCTGTATATAGCATAGCAGATGTTTCATCTGAGCTATGTGGTGGACCTCATGTAGATAATACATCAAAAATACCACATATAAAGATAAAGAAAGAAGAAGCTGTTTCAGCTGGAGTTAGAAGAATAAAAGCTGAGTTTGTAAAATAGGAGGAATATATATGGACGAAAATTGTATCTTTTGTAAAATAGCAAATAAAGAAATACCTAGTAATATGGTGTATGAAAATGAATACGTATGTGCTTTTTATGATTTACACCCAATAACACCTGTGCATGTACTAGTTATACCTAAAATTCATATACAAGATTTAGAATCTGTAAATGAGGATAACGCACAATATCTTAAAGCTATTCAATTATCATTTAAAGAAATTGCTAAAATTGTAGGAGTAGATAAGACTGGATATAGAGTAATATGTAACTGTGGAGAGGATGCAGGACAGGAAGTTAAACATTTACACTATCATATGTTAGGTGGTAAAAAACTAGGAACAAAAATAGTTCATGAATAATTTGTGTAAATATTGATTTTTTTGTTAAATACGTGACTTTTGATATAAAATGGGTTATAATATAATCAGTTAGTAGATTTATTCTACAAAGGAGGAATCTTATAATGAGTGATAAGAAAGAAAAAACTAAAAACGAGGAAGTTGTAGAAACAACTCAAACTGAGGAAAAAGTAGAAATAGCAACAAACCTTAATATTTCTGAAGATGTAATCGGAATTATCGCAGGACTTGCTGCATCAGAAGTTGAAGGTATTGCTGGTATGACTTTAGGTTTTGTAGACGGAATAAACCAAATCTTAGGAAGCAATAAAAAATATTCAAAAGGTGTTAAAATTGAACTTGATGGCAAAAAAGTAACAGTAGACATTTTTGTAAATGTTAAATATGGTGTTAGAATACCGGATGTTGCTTGGGCAGCACAAACAGCTGTAAAGAATGCTGTTGAAACTATGACAGGACTTGAAGTTGTAGCAGTTAATATTAACGTTCAAGGCATTATTTTCGAAAAGAAAGAAGAGAAAAAAGAAGCTGAAGTTACTGTAGAGCCAAAAGATGAAGAATAAACAGAATATTTGTAGCCCGAACTAAAATGCTGTTTGGGCTACATATATATATTAAGGAGGAGTATTATGAAAGGGTTTGAAAAATTTATTTTATGCATTTTTTCAATTGTTATGATAGTATTATCTGTATTTGTTATACTAGTATCTACTGGAATGATACATATAGAAGGAATATATAATGTAGTAGTAGATTTCTTAGTTGCAAATAAAATTGGAGTTTTAATTGTTGGTGCCATAGTTTCTTTATTAGGTTTAATAGGACTATTTTCATCTTCAGATTCATCAGATGATTCTAAGAGTGGACTAGCTATTAAAAATGAGTCTGGTACAGTATTTTTAAACAAAGATACATTTGAGTCAATGATAATGGCTATTGCAAAAAATTATCCAGAATTAGTAGGACCAAAGGTAGATGTTACTATTTCTGAAGATGGTGTTAAAGCTAATGTATATGCTTTAATTTTACCTGATACAGTAGTTCCTACATTAAGTAGTAAGTTACAAGAAAACATAAAATCTGTAGTAAAGAAACAAACAACTATTGATATTAAAGAGGCAAACATTAAGATTAAAGGTGTATATATAGAACCTCAAAAAAAATAAAAGAATAAAAATAGGGATGTGATAGTATGAAAGATTTTTTAGATTATGTAGTAAAAAATAAATATGTAATAATATGTGTTACTATAGTAGTAGTTTTATATGCTTTTGGCGTTGTAGAATTTTTAACTAAAGCTTTAATACTTATAGCTTTAATTGCAGCTGCAGTATTTATTGGAAAGAAAATACAAGACAATGAAGAGAATATAAAAGAATTCTTTAGCGGAAAAGGATTCCATAAGCAAGAAGTATATTACTACAAAGAGACTAATGACACAAAGAAAGAAAAGTAATTAGTTAGGAGTACAAAATGAGTAGAAAAAAGGCAAGAGATAATGCGTTTAAATGCATTTATGAGCTAGAGTTTAACAAAGATGCAAGTGTAGAAAAAATTCTTGAAAATTGCTATGAAGAAAATGGCAATGTACCTGAGGAAAAAGAGTATATAGAAATGGTTTTAAATGGCGTCAAAGAACATTTAGAAGGGATAGACAAAATTATCTTAGCTAACTTAAAAAATTGGTCTTTAGATAGAATAGCTAAGATAGATTTGGCTATTTTAAGACTTGCTATCTTTGAGATTAAATATGTAGATGATATTCCAGTAAAAGTAAGTGCTAATGAAGCAGTAGAACTTGCTAAGACATATGGAAATAATGATTCAAGATCCTTTGTTAATGGACTTATTGCAAAAGTTATAGAATGTAAGGATGAGTAGAATGAATGAAAGAAAAATATATAGTGTATCAGATGTCAATAAATATATTAAAATGATTTTTGACAGTGATACACTATTAAGCAATATAAGTATCAGAGGTGAAATAACCAATTTTAAAGCACATTATACAGGGCACTATTACTTTACTTTAAAGGATGAAAATTCAACAATAAAATGTGTAATGTTTAAAGGTTACGCTCAATTTGTAAAGTTTAAACCGGCCGATGGTATGAAGGTAGTAATAAACGGGCAAGTTAGTAGTTATGAGCGTGACGGTGTCTACCAAATATATTGTAAGTCTATGAGTCCTGAAGGACTTGGAGATTTGTATCTTGCTTATGAGCAACTAAAAGAAAAATTAAGTAAAGAAGGACTTTTTGATGAAAGTAAGAAGAAAAAAATTCCTTTTTTACCTAAAAGAGTGGGAGTAATTACATCAAAGACAGGTGCTGTTATTAGAGATATTATAAATGTATCTACAAGAAGATATCCAAATGTAGATTTGCTAATTTATCCTGCAGCAGTTCAAGGAGTAAATGTTGCAAGTACAGTTATACAAGGCTTAAGAACATTTGAAAACTTAAACAATGTAGATGTAATTATAATTGCAAGAGGCGGTGGATCATTTGAAGATTTGTTTGGCTTTAATGATGAAGAGCTTGCTAGAGAAATATACAATTGCAATATACCAGTAGTATCTGCTGTAGGACACGAAACAGATTTTACTATTTGTGATTTTGTTTCAGATTTAAGAGCACCTACACCATCTGCTGCAGCTGAACTTGTTTATCCTATGTATAGTGATATAGTAAATAGAATATCTGTAGATAAAAATAGGACAATAATTGCTATGAAAAACTATATTGAAAGGAAAAGACAGTATGTAGAAAGACTTAAAGCTGCAAAATTAGAAAAAGTTCCTCTGGATAAGATAAATAGATATAGATTAACAATAGATAATATTATTAGTAAAACTGAGTCAAATTTAAGGTATAAAATTGAAAGATATAAGACAAGATGTGTAAAAAGTGTTAGTAAGATTGACGCATTAAGTCCTCTAAAAACTATAACTCGTGGCTATAGTGTTACGGAAGATTTAAATGGTAAAGTTATAAAAAGTATCAATGATGTAAGTGCTAATGACAAGATAAAGATAACACTTACAGACGGAAAGATTGATGCTGTTGTACAATAAGGAGTGTGTAGTATGAGTAAAAGTAAAAGCTTTGAAGAAAGCTTAGATGAGCTTGAAAAAATAGCAAATAATTTAGAAAATGGTGATTTGGGACTTGATGAGGCAATAAATGAGTTTGAAAAGGGCATAAAATTATCTAAAGAGTGCAGTGAAAAACTTGACGAGGCAGAAAAGAGAATAAATATTTTAGTTCAAGGCGAAAATGATGAGCTAAAAGAAGAAAAATTTATTCAATCGGAAGAATAAAATAAAACAAATTTAAACTTTTTTTAACAAATTTTGGAAAAAGTGAAACAAAATGGTGTTTTAAAACGTCTATATTTATATAGGCGTTTTTTTGCGCCTTATTTAAAAGTTATAAAAAGTAAAGGGGTAATACTAATGAATAGAGTAATAATATATAGTGAAGATAAAGAATTCTTAGATGAATTAAATGCAAATTTAATAAATAACGAGAATATAGCTCAATTACATTATAGTAACAATATAGAAGGACTAATGGACGAGCTACGTGAATTTAAATTTGTGATAGCTATTATTGACTCTAATACTAACAATGAAAAAATATATAATTTACTAGTAGAATTTCCAATAGAAAATATAGTTTATCTATATAAAGATGAAAAACCAAATATGAAGCATAATGATAAAATTATATTTAAAGAGAAAAATACTCAAAATGTAGAAGAATTAGTAAAATATGATGTTTTTAGTAAGGAAGATTCATTTCTAATTAGATATATTAAAAGTAAAATATTAAGAGAAGTAATACAATTAAAATTTGAAGTTACTAATGTTGGAGTAGCATATCTTACAGATTCTATACTATTAGCTAAAGGAAATGATCTATTATACAATTTGGAAAAAGATATATATCCATTGTTAGCTAAAAAATATAACACTACTAAAGATAAAATAAGGTGGAGTGTAAATAATGCCGTAAATATTATGTATAAAAATAATAGTTTAGCAGAACTAAAAATGTATTTCGGCTATGCATATGATAGAAGCCCTACACCTAAAATGATTATATATGCAATTATAAATAAAATTTAGTACACAATATATTTCTACAAATTTCATCTTTGAATAATGGTATAATGTGTAAGATTTTAATGGAAGGAGAAATAAAAATGGACAGCAAGCTATTGACTTTGGTTTGTGTTATAGAATTGGTTTTTGTATTAACTATTACTGCTGTAACTGCACCAGAGGGAAACGTAATTAAAGCTATAATTGAAATATCAAAAAAACAGGAAAAATTAGCTAGTGGGGAGATTGATTTTAAGGAATATGTATATGGAAATGAAAAGGACTTGGAGATATTAGTGCCAATAAATAAGCACGCAGGACTAAAATGTCCACAAAGTAAGGAAGCTATGAAAAACATAAGCTCATCATTAACTAGGACAAGTAATGCAATATTAAATGATTTCTATATAATAAAACTTCAATATACCGATGAAGATTTTAGCAAAAACTTTAAAGATGAAATAGAACAAATTAGACAAATATTTAAAGATTTTTAACTTAAAATTATAAAATATTAAAAAAATCAAAGAAATTTTAAAAATTTAAAACATTTTGAAACATTTTGGCCTTTTAAATCGTCTATATAGTAGAGACGAAATAAAGAGGCAATTTGAAAATAAAATA
>CANROM010000028.1 GCA_947632225.1 uncultured Clostridia bacterium
GCTGCCTCCCGTAGGAGTCTGGGCCGTGTCTCAGTCCCAATGTGGCCGGCCAGCCTCTCAGCTCGGCTACTGATCATAGCTTTGGTGGGCCCTTACCCCGCCAACTGGCTAATCAGCCGTAGACTCATCTTCTAGCGGATTACTCCTTTGATCACTCTATGATGCCATAGCGTGGTCTTATGGGACATTAGCAAAAGTTTCCTCTTGTTATTTCCCTCTAAAAGGCAGATTATCTACGTATTACTCACCCGTCCGCCACTAAAAGATCTCGGTGAACTTCAAATCTGATAAATCTTCATCTCAGTTCGGGTGAAATCTTTTCGTTCGACTTGCATGTCTTAAATGCGCCGCCAGCGTTCATCCTGAGCCAGGATCAAACTCTCGTTTGATATCTTTCTCATTATTCACGCTTCTTATTCGCGAATTTACTAACAAATTTATTGACGGTTGCACTTTTCGTACAACCTTGTAATGGTTTGTTTCTTGTATTGTTTATTTTTCAATGTGCTTTTTGTTCACAGCTCTGTGTGAACGATTTCATTATAACACAAAGAGTCAACTTTTGTCAACATATTTTATATTAAAAAATAAAAAGTTTTCTTCCAACTTTTTCCTTTTGATATTTTATGTCTGCTAACTCTTCGCGACGTCTATTATGATACTACTTTTATTCTCCTTTGTCAACACTTTTTTGAAAAATTTTTAAACTTTTTTTATGTATCCTTTTTTAGTGCTATTTTTAAGCATTTTATCACTATATTTCAACTAAAATTACATCCTCGCCAATCTTTTTTATCTTATCCCAAGGCACTGTTACGTTGGTCTTACTATTTACACTATTAAATATCTTACCCGTCTTTGCTACTATTATAGATCTTATTTCTCCATTATCAAAGTCTGCTTGAACATCAATAACAAATCCAAGAATTTTTCCATCAGTTAGATTTATCACTTCTTTTTGTTTAAAATCTATTCCTCTTGACATATTATCACCACTACATTATATGAAAAGAGATTTCATTTAATTCATGAAATCCCTTTTTAAATTCTCAACTATTTCATCTACTCTCATAGCATTAGATCCTTTAAAGTATACTATGTCTCCTTCTTTTATTATTGCTCTTAATTTTTCTTCTGCTTCTTCTGGTGTTTTATAATAGTAAATTTCTTTTACAAATTCTGTGGCTGTTGCAACCAAATTTTTCATTGCATCTCCATATGCTATAACTATATCATAATCTAAATTTTTAAACACTTTACCAAGAGAGGTATGTATTCCCTCTGAGTACTCTCCAAGTTCTAATATATCTGCAAGTACAGCTATCTTTCTTTTAGATTTTAAATGATTAACAGATATAAGTCCTGATTCTGTTGAAGTAGGACTAGCATTATAAGTATCATCTATTATACTAAAGTTACCAAGTTCTACTCTTTCCATTCTTCTTGAGTAGTTTCTATATTCAGCAACACCTTTTATTATATTTTCACTACTTATATTATATATTTCGCCTATTCGTATACCAACTATAGCATTTAACACATTATGATTTCCTATAACATTTATTCTTACATGTTCTAATTTACCATAAATTAAAACATCAAATTCCATATAATCATCTGCTATTTTAATATTTTTAGCTTCATCTATACTATAATATACAATATTTACATTATCATTTTTATAGTTCTTTAATAATTCATCATCTTTATTTAATAACAGTATTTTCTTTCCTCTTAAATTATTTGCAATTTTAGTCTTCTCTTTATATATGTTTTCTATGTTTTTCATTTTTCCTATATGAGAAGTACCAATATTAGTTATAACTGCAACACTGGGTAATAATATCTCATTTAGTATATCCATTTCTCCAATAAAATCTATTCCAGCTTCTAGTACTGCCATATCCTGCTTATCCATATTAAGCGCCATAATAGGAAGACCAATATGTCCATTCATATTTTTTTGCGTAACTAGTAAATTTTTCTCAGTAGATAAAATTGTTGCTACCATTTGACGTGTGCTAGTCTTTCCTACACTACCTGTAATAGCTACTACTTCCATTTTATCATTTTTAATTCTATTATATTTTCCTATGTCTTCTAGAGCTCTTAATGTGTCATTAACTTCAACTATTATTATATCTTTATTTATACTAGTAATAGCTTTTATATCCAAGTCATAACTTTTAGATTTGAAAAATCCACAAGCGCCATTTTTAACTACATCTACTATAAACTTATGTCCATCTACTTTTTCACCTGCAAGTGGAATATAAAAATCACCAATGTTTACTTCTCTACTATCTATTTTGTAGTCATTTATTATTTGACTCTCTTCTCCATTTAGCAAAACACCATTTGTTGCCTCTAAAATTTCTTTTACATTTAGCATTATATCACCAGTTTTATTTTACCACATTCTTATGTATTTTCAAGTGAATCAAAATATTTATTTATACCATTTGCAACAGCTTGTGCTATTTGTGACTCATTATTTATTATCCAATTTGCATCTTCTGGGTTATCATGAAAAGCAACTTCTAGAAGTACTGCTGGTGCATTAGTACGAATTATCTCATATAAACTACTAGTATATAGTACTCCTCTACCTTTATTAGGATCAGGATATATTTCCATTATCTCATCATAAATAGCATTAGCTAATTTATCTCCTGGTGTATTAGGCCTATTAGCAAAAATTTCAGGACCTTGAGCACTAAAACCTTCGCCACTTGCATTACTATGGAGTGCTACATGCACATCTGGTCTTATTTCATTACTCATTGATACAGACTTACTAACTTTACCATTTGGATCATTTCTATATACAGTATATCCTTGTTCCTTTAATAAGTTTTCAACTATATCTGCTATTCTATTCATTCTATATTCTTCTGTTCCAAACTCTCCATATCCAGTATTATATTCTTGAGTTGATGGGCTTAAAAAAACAACTTTTTCTTCCATTATATACCTCCATTTTATCTGTTATATAATATTAAAAAAACTGGTATATTATACCAGTTTTAATCATTTTTTACCAAATCGACTAAAATTTCCATTTCTTCTTCAGATAAAGTTATACCTTTACCCATTTTCTCATGGTTTTCATCCCAGTCTCTTATATCATATTTAGGTGCTCTTCCATTCCAGCTTACCATATTTAACTCTCTTTTCCAGCCACTTGGACTTTCAGATAGAACACCAAGTTCTTTTACAATTTCAAACTTTATATCAGCCATAATATCCTCCTAACGAGTGTATTCTATCACATAACATTACAATATACAATATTTTCTAATTTATTGAGCCTATTTTATTTCTAATTCTAAGTAGTGCACCTTTTTCAATTCTAGATATTTGCGCTTGTGATACTCCAAGTTCTTCAGCAAGCTCCACTTGAGTTTTATCTTTAAAATATCGTTTCTCAATTATATATCGTTCTTTATCATTTAGCTTACTTAGTATTTGCTCTATGGATATTTTATTTATTAAGTCTTCAGATTCTTCTTTTTCATTTTTTAATTGATCAAGTAAATATATCTGGTCACCACCATCATTATATACTGTATCATATATTGACATTGGTGCAACTGTACTATCTATTGCAAGAATTATTTGTTCTTTTGGCACTCCAACTATCTTTTCTAACTCATCAACTGTAGGCTCTTCATTATGTTTTGCTATGTACTTTTCCCTTTCTTGTGAAATAACGTAAGATAAATCTCTAAGTGAACGTGTTACTCTGAATGCACTATTATCTCTAAGATATCTTTTTATCTCTCCAATTATCATTGGAACAGCATAAGTTGAAAACTGCACTTGCTGAGTAATATCAAAATTATCTATAGCTTTAATAAGCCCAATAACTCCAACTTGAAATATATCGTTTATATTTTCTCCTCTGTTATTAAACTTTTTTACTAAGCTTAATACTAGTCTTAAATTTGCGTTTATAAACTCATCTTTTAGTTCATTATGCCCTTCTTTTATTTTTAATAACATATCCATTTGTTCTTTTTGAGATAGTTTAGGAAGTTTAGATGTATCCAATCCTTGTATCTCTACTTTTACATTTGTTCCATTCATATGTGTACCTCTCCTTCATCGTTAATAGTCTTTACATATGATTTTTCTAATATTCACATTCGACTTTTGTCGTACTTTTTAGACGCAAGTACTAAAATGCAAATATATTTATATATATGCTGGAACAAACTAAAAAATGCTAAAAAAAAAGCAGATGAGATACATCTCATCTACTTAAACATACAAATCATCACCCAAATCTAATATGTTATATATATCAAACAAATTATATAATCTTTTAAATATAAACTTAATATTTTCCTCTACTATATCTTCCCTTCTTTTTAGTGGTAGTAAAGTCTTTCTTAAATTTTCTATTTGTATTCCGTCTACACATATAGCAAATCTTCTACCTTCTTTGAAGACTATATACTTCTTATCTGGGAAAATATCATCAATATTATTTATCTTCTCCATAAGACTAAGTGATAGAATATATCTAGCTTGTATTTCATTATCACTATATACCTTATATTTTTTTGAGAACTCTAAGTTTTCAAGTTCAATTTCATTTCCTTTATATGTAAGATAATCATTTAGTTTTCCATTTATTATAACGTCACCAATATTATTAGGTATAAGATATATATGTTCTGCAATTTTTTTATTTAAGGTTGCACTAATATAGCAACCTTGAAAAACTTGCTTTTTAACTTTTCTAACAACTTCCTTTACTTGTCTATTTCCTTCTTTATCATAAAACACTTCTTCATCTATCTTATCTTTATAATAGTATATCTCCATATCTGCAAAGTTCATAGCATTGTTGTTGCAATTTGCCGCAATATAATTTTTTCCAGTGTATTTTAAGTTATCTAAATTAAATAGCTCCATGTCTGCTATACTTTCTTGACTTATCATGCTATTATGAATAAACTTAGCTTGCTCATCACCACTTATATATTTTATTATATCTAGCATTATTTTTTCTGTCATCTTAGTTAATACTGGCTTTAGTCGTATAAAAACAGAGCCAAAACAAACTACAAAGAGTGCTATACATACTACTATTATTTCCCATAGGAAAGTAGTTACTGAAATTCTAAGCAGTCCTAATGTTCCTACAAGAAAAATACAACATAGTAATATCGCCATAATAAAGCTATGCTGAATATATCTCTCTTTAGCCTTTTTTAATTGAAAATAGAATTCATCTATTTGCTCTTTATAACTAGCGTAAAATTCTTTAAAATTTTCTTCCATATCATATCCTCACTATTCCATAGATATTTTTACTTCTCTTTCACTTTCTTCTATTTCAAAGAAATCATATTTTTTAAATTTAAACATTTTTGCAAAAATATTAAATGGAATCATAGATATATATGTATTAAAATCTTCAACATGTGCATTATATGTCCTTCTTGCAGCAGATATTTGTTCTTCTGTCTCTGCAAGTACTTTTTGAAGATTGACAAAATTCTCGCTTGCCTTTAAATCTGGATATTGTTCAGATAAAAGATTTACCTCATTCATAAACCCATTATATTCTCTATCCACATTTTCTAGTTCTTTAGAATTATTACACTCATCCGCTCTTCTTCTTAAAGATGTAACTCTTTCTAAAGTTTCTTGTTCATATTTTGCATATGCCTTTACTGTATCTACAATGTTTGGTATTAAGTCATATCTTCTTTTAAGCATAACATCTAAACTTGAGTATGAGCTCTTTAACTTATTTTGCTTAGACAACATTGTATTGTATATTATTACTAATAAAATTATTAAAATTACGATTACTGTTATTATATAGTACATGCTATTCCCCTCTCTACACTAATAGAATAGCACAGATGAAAAAAAATATCAATAAATTACGCTGTAAAGTCATTTCTTAAATTGTTGATAACTTTCTTTTCTAATCTTGAAATATACGACTGAGATATCCCAAGCTTATCTGCTACTTCTTTTTGAGTTAGTTCTTCTTGACCATTAAACCCATATCTAAGCTGCATTATTGTTTTTTCGCGATTATTTAAATTTTGAATAGCATTTTTTAATATCTTTTTATTTTCCTCATCTTCTATACTTTTAAATATAGTATCGTTATCTGTGCCTAAAATATCTGCTAAAGATAGGTCATTTCCCTCACTATCTATATTTATTGGCTCATCAATAGAAATTTCTGTTTTTATTTTATTATTTTTTCTTAAGTACATCAAAATCTCATTTTCTATACATCTTGATGCATAAGTTGCAAGCTTAATATTTTTCTCTAAATTATAACTATTTATAGCTTTCATAAGACCAATAGTTCCTATAGAAATCAAATCTTCAATATTTACTCCTGAGCTTTCAAACTTTTTAGCAATATATACTACTAGCCTTAAATTTTTCTCAACAAGTATATTTTTAGCCTCCTTATCTTTATTTTCAAGTCTTTTTAAAAGCTCATATTCTTCCTTTTCAGATAATGGAGCAGGCAGTTTATCATTACCTGCTATATAATACATAAACGATTCATCCAGTCCAAATAGCTTTAGCATTTTTAAGTAAAACAATTTAATTTCTTTTTTTATCATAATCTTACCCCCTGTAAATTTTCAAGATATGTATCATATCCGAGCAATGCACTATATTTTTCTGGAGTATCACTACTTAAAGTAAATGATAAAATTATTTTGTCTAACTCTGCTACTTCATTTTTTCCTTTGTACACTTTTACATTATTTGCAATATATGCTTCTTTAGTATCACAACCATTTATTGTGCTTATGTTTATATATGTTCTTTTTAAATTTGAATTTACTACTTTTTCCTTTAAATTGTCTTTTACAAATATAACATTTAGGTTTGTTAAAGGATCTTTTACACTATTTCCTGTATCAACAAATGCTGACAGTTCGTTATTATTTATGCACAAATTATAATATAAGTTTTCAGATGTAATGTTAGTTTTCCACACTTTCCACAACTCTTTGTTTAGTATATGAAATATTATTCCGCAAACAATATATACTGCTATTCTGCTAATAAACATATCTAAGTTTATTCTTAAAGCTAAAGATGTAAAAATAATTAGCCCAAGATATAGAAAGTATAGCAAGTAAAAGCATAAAACTTTTTTAATAACTTTTATAACGTTTGTATCTCTAAATAATATTAAAAGTGTTATTACAGAAAACAAAATGTGTAAGATATAGTTATTACATATAACATATATACAAGATAAAATAGTATCTATTATAACGCTACAAATTTTTCTAGATAATGATACTTTAGCTTTAGTAAATATTATTATTTCTAAAATTATTACTATGTTTATTACTAAATTTTCTAAAAAAATATAGTCTAGGTAGATTTTCATTTAATCACCTAGACTAATTATATTTACTTTCAAAAGCAAAAAATGTCATATATAAGCTACTAAACTATAAAAGTTTTCTGCAAATTCATATAAAAAAACTAAGATTTGTATAAAATCTTAGTTTTAAATTTATTTTTATAGATTTTTCTTGGGTTTTCTATTATTCTTTATTTCTTCTTAAGAATGGTGGTATATCTAAGTCAACCATTTTGTACTCATTATTTGAAGTTATATTAGTTCTTGTAGAGCTAATTGAACTTGATGGTGTACCAAATACTGATGTATTTGATGATGGTTGAGAAGATGTACTTCCTATTGAGTTTAAGTCTGCAAAGTTTGGAGCTTGTGGTTGGCTTGAAGTACTAGTAGTAGCTGTTGCATTTTTTAATGCTTCTCCAACTATTCCATCTAGTGTAAAGTTATCAAAAGATTTTGTAAATCCTGTTGCGATAACAGTAATAACAATCTCATTTTCTAACTTTTCATCAATTACAGCACCAAATATAATATTAGCATCTGGATCAACAGATTTTTGAACTAAATCTGCAGCTTCACTAATTTCAAGTAAACATAGGTCTTTACCACCAGTAACGTTTAGTAGTACTCCGCCTGCACCTTCAATAGAAGTCTCAAGTAATGGGCTATGTATAGCTTGTCTTGCAGCTTCTTGTGCTCTGTGCTCTCCTGAAGCTCTACCAATACCGATGTGAGCAACACCAGCATCTAACATTATAGTCTTAACATCAGCAAAGTCTAGATTTACAAGTCCTGGTATTGTTATTAAGTCTGATATACCTTGAACACCTTGTCTTAAAACGTCATCTGACATTTTAAATGCATCCATAATTGATGTTTGTTTTTCAACAACTTGTAATAATTTCTCGTTTGGAATTATGATTAAAGTATCAACATTTTGTCTTAATTCTTCAATTCCAGACTCAGCTTGCATCATTCTTCTTTTTCCTTCAAATGGGAAAGGTTTTGTTACAACACCAACAGTTAAAATTCCCATTTCTTTTGATACTTCAGCAACTATAGGAGCAGCTCCTGTTCCTGTTCCGCCTCCCATACCAGCTGTTACAAATACCATATCTGCACCTTTAAGTGCTTCAGCAATTTCAGATTTAGACTCTTCTGCACTGCATTTACCAACTTCTGGGTTAGCTCCTGCGCCTAGTCCTCTTGTTAGCTTTTCACCTATTTGTATTTTTTTATTTGCTTTTGATATATTTAATTGTTGTCTGTCAGTATTAACAGAAATAAATTCTACACTTTTAAGTCCGTTTTCTACCATACGGTTTACACCGTTATTTCCTGCTCCTCCAACACCAACAACCTTTATTGTTGCCATTCCTGCTTGATTCTCGTTTTCCATCATTTTTTCCCCCTTAAAATCTATAACTGTTTTTTATTTTTCTTCTTTTTGCTAGAGAAGAATTTTTCCTTAAAGTTTGTAAATCCCTCAAGAATTTTGTCTTTAAAGTTTGGCTCTGTGACTATTTGAACATCACTATTTACATGTTTGCTAAGCCCTAAGCCAGATATATATCTAACCATTCCATAAACTGTTGTATGTTGTGGTTTTATAACATTGATCAATTTAGGACTACATATCCTAACTTGGTTTATTTTTAAAGTACGTTTTGCTAAGTCTTCAACACCTACTATATTGCTTATACCTTGTCCTGTTAGAACTACAGTACTTACAGCAGTAGTCATACCTTTTTCTTGCAACATTCTTCTAACTAATTGATATATTTCTTTTATTCTTGCTTCAATTACTTGTACAATTTCACTACATTTTATTACGTCATTTTGTCCCACAGTTTTAGAAGTTAACTTTACCTCATGATTATTAGTAATCATTGAAACTAAAGCTAAATTATATTGCCTTTTTAATTTCTCTGCTTCATCAGTACTTATATCGAATGTTAGAGCGATATCATTTGTTATATGATCTCCTCCAACAGGAAGTGTTGTATAAAATTCTAATCTATCTTTTCGATATACAGATATATCAGTATGTCCACCACCAACATCTAACATTAACACCCCGTTTTGTTTTTCTTCTGGCATCAATATTATATTTGATGTTGCAAGAGTCTCAAGTATTAGTCCATCTATCTTTAAGTCAGCATATTTTAAAGCTTTTTGTATTCCAACTATATAATCGCCTCTTGCTATAACTACTTCTACTTCCATCTGGAAAGTCTTACAAAAAGCACCAATAGGTTCTTCTTTGTAAATTCTACCATTAACAATATATGCATATGGTAATATGTCTATTATCTGTTCATCTCTTTCCAATCGTGTAGATATTTGAATCTTTGTATACAGATTATAAATATCATTAACTGTCATACCATCATTTGGTTTTTCAACCTCAGATTCCATAACAACCTTCTCGATTCTTACATTCATACCCTTTATATTAACATAGGCAGAATTTACTGAAAGCTCAGAAATTTGTTCAGCTGAATTAACTGCGTCCTTTATAGATTGACCTACTCTTTCATAATCTAATATTTGTCCTCTTTTTATTCCTGAGTTGTTTGATAGGCCATATCCAATGACTTCAATCTCGCTAAATTTATTGACTTGTCCAATTACACAACTTACCTTGGAAACGCCAATATCTAGCCCAACGATGATATCACCTATAGCCACACTCCACACCTCCAAATTTGAGCTACCTATATAATACTATCTTTTGATAAAAAAATCAAGCATTTTTTGTAATTTTTGTAATATTTGTGAAATTGTTTTGAAATCGTTTTAAAATATTACTTTTTGTGAAAAAATGTGCTATTTTATGTGGTTTTTCGTTACGTATTTTATTAACATAATGTATAGACAGAATATTGCTAACGCTGGATTTAAGCTATATTTAAATACTATAATAGCTATAAATATTAAAAACGCAACAAAAACTTTCTCGATTGTTGTCATAAGATTACCTATATTTAACATGCTTAATATACAGTTTAATATATTGTATCCATCAAGTGGATATATAGGTAATAAGTTTAAAACTGCTAAAAATAAGTTTATCTCATATACAAATCTAATTTTTTGAAAAATTATTGCCAAACCAATATTCGACATTGGTCCAGCAAGATAAATAAAAATTTCTTTAATATTTGTTAATTTTACATTATTAAAACTGACGCAGACTCCTGCAACAGATATTTTAATTCTTTTAATCTCTTTACCAAAAATGCTTGCAAGTACTATATGTGATAATTCATGAAATATTATAAATAAATAACATACAAAATATGACGTTAAAAACATTTTGATTTTACCAGAAAAGACAAAAGAAATCAATATAATTACAAATAAATTTTCTATTTCTAGCAAAATACCATTTTTTCTAAATCTCACCTATTTCACTACCTAAAATTTAAAATCAT
Organism: uncultured Clostridia bacterium; assembly: GCA_947632225.1. Taxonomy (GTDB): domain Bacteria; phylum Bacillota; class Clostridia; order TANB77; family CAG-465; genus CAG-465. The sequence goes on from CANROM010000028.1 coordinate 10,810, forward strand.
TTCTGGGTCTACTGTTCTACCATTTATCTTTATTTCAAAATGCAAATGTGACCCTGTAGATGCACCAGTTGAGCCCATAAGTCCTATTATATCGCCCTGCTTTACTTCTTGATTTTGGCTAACGTTTATTTGATTTAGATGTGCATATTTAAATCTTACACCATCATATTCTATCTCAATATTATTACCATAGTATTGATCCATCTCTTGTACAAATACTACTTTTCCGTCTGTAGCACTTGTAACTGGTGTATTTAATACATTAGCTATATCTATACCCGTATGATATCCAACATTTTTGAACACTTCTTCTCTTGCTCCATATATTGAAGTTATTGTTCCATGAACAGGCAAAGCTATATTTATATTTTTAGCAAGAATTTCTTCACTATCTGAGCCCATAATACTTACCTGACTACTTGCTTTTACGACTTCTTGTGCATATACCATGTTTGATGTATCTATTTGTATATTTTCATTAAAAACAGCAACAGTATTTTCTATTTTTGCTCCCTCAAAAATATTTTTTAAATTAAAGTTCATGATTTCTGGTTTTATTTTATTTACATATGCTTCTACTACTCTGTTATATACACCTTGAGGTATTATAGTGTTAAATTTAGAATATAGTTTAGATGTTAATTCTTCTACTTTTTCTAATATTTGTACTCTATTATAATTATTTGCATATTCTTGTTTTATCCAATTTATAACATTATTATTTTTTATTTTCTCATCTTGTGTTGTTTTATAGCCCATAATTAGGACTGTAATAAAAAGACATCCAACTACTTTTAGCATAAATCTATATTTAATTTTATTTATTACTCCAGTTTTTGAGTTATTCTCTCTTCTTTCTGGCTTTTCATTACTCTCTTCTCTATATTCGTGTACAGTTGTACCTATGCTTCCTTCCCTTTTTAAATAATGTGATTTTAGCTCATCTTTAAACATTGAATTTATTTCATCTTTTGTATATTTACTGATAGCTACACTACTCATAATCTCCTCCATTTTCTTATTAAATTATATTAAGTTTTTAAGAGATTATAACTAAAAAAATAAGCAAACAATTTGTTTGCCTATTATTTTTCTATTGTCCCCTTTAGGTACCATAGATGTTCACTATCTATTTTTACATTGACTACTTTACCTATATAGCTGTCATCTGCCTCAAATATTACTACTTTATTTTGTGATGTTCTACCTGTATAAAGCTTGTCATTATTTTTACTCTTTCCTTCAACAATCAATTTATATGTTTTACCTACCATTCTAGCATTTAGCTTAGGAAGAGTTTCCTCATATAGCTTCTTTAATCTTTCAAGTCTATCTACTTTTTGCTCATAAGTTATTTCATCTTCCATTTTGGCAGCTACTGTTCCATTTCTTTTAGAATAAATGAACATATATATTTGATCGAACTCAACTTTTTTAACTACATCTAGTGTATCTTCAAATTGTTGTTCTGTTTCGTTTGGGAAACCAACTATTATATCTGTAGATAAAGATACATCTGGTATTTCCTTTAATTTTAAAGCTAAAGATATATATTCTTCTTTAGTGTATTTTCTATTCATTTTCTTTAATATTTCTGTATTTCCAGATTGAAGTGGTAAATGAATTTGTCTTGCTATCTTACTAGAATTTTTAATAACTTCAATTAAGTCATCTTTAAAATCTTTTGGATGTGGTGACATGAATCTAATTATTTCAATTCCATCTATTTTCTCTATATCTTGTAGTAACATTGGAAAAGTGTATTTTTCTTTGAAGTCGTTACCATATGAATTTACATTTTGACCAAGAAGCATTATCTCTTTATATCCTTCTTTTGCAAGTTTTTTAATATCACTTATTATATCTTCTGGTTTCCTACTTCTTTCTCTACCTCTTACGTATGGTACAATACAATATGAGCAAAAGTTATTACATCCATATATGATACTTACACTAGCTTTATACTTATCTTCATACTTTATTGGTACTTCTTCCTCTAAGCTATTGCTCATATCTATATACTCAACTTTTCTTTCGCCTTCGATTATTGCCTTATATAATTTTTCAGGAAAAATTGACATACAGCTTGTACCAAGTACTATGTCTACAAATCTATATGACTTTTTTATCTTCTCTAATATATGTTCTTGCTGTGTCATGCAACCAACTATTGCTATATATACTTCTTCGTTATTTATTTTTCTTTTCTTAAGCATTCCAAGTCTACCAAATAAAGTGTTTTCTGCATTTTCTCTTACGCAACAAGTATTAAATAGATATACATTAGAATTATTCTCATCACCTTTTTCAAATCCCATTGACTCAAATATTCCTGCATATTTTAAAGAATCATTTTCGTTCATTTGGCAACCCATTGTATCTATATAATATTTTAATTTGTGCTCATCATTATATTTTTTTAATTTTTCTTTATAGCTATTTACAAATTTCATTATTTTTCTCCTTTAAACAAAAGTATTATACAATATAACTATCATAATTTCAAGTTTTATATATTACATAAATAATTAAGTTTAATATATTGTTTTATTTTATGCAATTATATGATAAAATGTATCTATTGGAGGATACTATGAAAAAATATATTATAATCTTAATTGTGACAATTATACTTATAGCTTCTGTTGTTTGTACTCTTTACCTAATTGATCAAAACAGAATGAAAAATAACCAAGAAGTACTTTTTAGTACATGGGGAAAAGATTATACACCCGTTATTGAAGATAACGAAGTAGAAGTAGAACATGAAGAACCAGAAAAAGAGGAAGAAAAAGAACCTGAATATAAAGATGAAAACCCTGTAAAGCTTGGTATATATGTTGAAAATGGTGATACTAAGGAGCTAGTAACTGAAGATTACTACTGTAATTGGGATATGAGTAATGTTATGGGACTATTTTACGCAGTTCCTACACAAGAGCAATCTATTTCAAATTATAATTTCGACACTCTATGGAAAGAGTACATAAATAAATACCCTAACCCAGATAAATATAGGATAGGATATAATGTAAAATTTACTTTTGAAAATGACGAAGTTGTGGATATGATTATACGAAATCCAGGAGAAGCTTATTTTATGTTTCCAAAATTATGGGTATATTTATATGATGATGTAAATCTTGTTCCTGGTGCACCATACTACCACATTGAAAATATGTACGACTATACTATTTGTTCTTCATTTAAAATAGTTGGTGGTGGTGATACATACAAGATAAAATCTGATATCGAGCTTACTGCTTTTTGCTTTGATAGTGATGATGACTTTGATCCAGAAACTGGAAAATATAGAGGAAATAGCTACTATACAATAACTATTAAAAGATACTAAATAAAAAATAGTAAAATACAAAAATAAAAAGACACAAAAAACCAATAATTATTTCTAATTATTGGTTTTCATTTTTTAGCATCTTTCCATGTATGAACCTGTTCTAGTATCAATTCTTATTCTATCTCCAATTTCAACAAAGATAGGAACATTGAATATAGCACCAGTTTCAACTGTTGCAGGTTTTGTAGTTCCTGTAGCAGTTGCACCTTTTATACCAGGCTCTGTATAAGTTACTTCTAGTTCAACAAATGTAGGAGGTTCTACTCCGAATACATTGCCTTTATATGACAATACTTTAACTAGCATATTGTCTTTTAAATATGGTAGTGTATCTTCAATTTGTTCTTTACTTAATTCAACTTGCTCATAAGTTTCTGTATCCATAAATGTATACATATCTCCTTCAGCGTATAGATATTGCATTTCTTGTACAGTTATTTGAGCTTCTTCAACCTTTTCATTTGGATTGAATGTTCTTTCAAGATTTTTTCCAGTTATAACATTTTTTAAAGTAGTTCTAACAAATGCTGATCCTTTACCTGGCTTAACATGCATAAAGTCTACAACTCTGTATACAGCTCCTTCAAATTCAAATGTTACACCTTTTCTAAATTCTCCTGCTAACATAAATACCTCCTATATATTAAATTTTATTTTTGTACTTTTTCAACTAAAGCTTTAAAACCAGTCATATCATTAGCAGCCATTTCTGCTAACATCTTTCTGTTTATAGTTACGTTTGCTGCTTTTAAGTCATTCATAAGTTTAGAATATGTAGTTCCGCACATTCTTGCTGCAGCGTTTATTCTAGCAATCCATAATGATCTGAAATCTCTTTTCTTTTGTCTTCTTCCTGCAAATGCATAATTACCAGATTTCATAACAGCTGTATTGGCCATTCTAAATCTTATAGATTTTGCTCCAAAATATCCTTTTGCTCTTTTAAGAACTTTTTTATGTCTAGCTCTTGTTGTAACAGCTCCTTTTACTCTTGCCATTTAAATTCTCCCCTTTCAATGTAATTCCACTATTATTGATATGGTAATAACTTCTTAACAGCTTTTTTGTTTGCACTATCTACATAAGATGATTGTTTTAAAGCCATTTTTCTTTTTGAAGATTTACCTGTTAGTTTGTGTGCACGATTTGCAACATTTTTCTTTACTTTACCAGTTCCTGTAACTGATAGTCTTTTTTTAGATGAACTATGTGTTTTCATTTTTGGCATAATAAATTCTCTCCTCTCTCAAACACTAATTATTTTTGTTTTGGTATTAAAAACATAACTAGATTTTTGCCTTCCATTTTAGCTTCTTTTTCTACTTGAGCTTCAGTTATCATTTCTTTAAAGCTCTCCATGATTTCTTTTCCTTGTTCAATAAAGTTTAACTCTCTACCTCTAAATCTCATTGTTACTTTTACTTTATTTCCAGCTTCAATGAATTTATTAGCATTTTTAGCTTTTACTTCTAAGTCATGTCTATCTATATTAGGTGATATTCTGACTTCTTTAATTTCGATAACCTTTTGTTTTTTCTTAGATTCTTTTGCTTTTTTATTCATTTCAAATTTGTATTTGCTATAATCTAATATTTTACATACAGGATTATCTGGGTTTGGTGATACTAGTACTAAGTCCAAACCTTCCTCTTCTGCTAATTCAATAGCTTTTTGAGTTGGCATTAAACCAATCTTTTGGCCATTTGAATCAATTACTTGAACTTTGGAAAAATCAATATCTTCGTTTACTAAAAAATCTTGTTTTATATGAAACACCTCCACAAAAAATATATAAAAAAGATTGCTTGTAACGGCAATCTTCTCCAATCAAAACATGCATATATAAATATGTAATTATTTGATACCTTACTAAGACGAAACTCGTAAGGTGAGAAGATTTCCTCTACTTTACGAGTATTATTATACATAATTTATTTTAATTTGTCAACTAAAATTTCATCTTTATTTAAAAAATCTATTTTTTATGTGGTTGACAATCATCAATTTCTTGAATATAATATTCCTCAAACAATAATATTGTACCTTGTTAATAATTTAAAGGAGGGTATTATGAAAGCAAGAATAATTTGTGAGAATAATTGGTTTTATGGTCAAGTCTATGGCACTTGGTATAACCCATTACTTTCCTATTTAT
>CANROM010000029.1 GCA_947632225.1 uncultured Clostridia bacterium
CCAAAATCAATATATTTTGTACCATTATATAATAAATATTCTTTTTTTTTTGGAGATAATTCCTATAATATAAAAAAGATAGGTAATTTTGTTACCTATCTTAATTTTTAAATATATTTATTTGCTTTTTTGCTTCCTTCTCCTTTAGAGACTCTCTTTTATCATATAGTTTTTTACCCTTACATACACATAGTTCTACTTTAAACCATCTACCTTTAGTATAAATTTTGGAAGGAACTAAAGTGTATCCGCCTTGTTTTATATAATTTAATAGTTTTAAAACTTCCTTTTTATGAATAAGTAATTTTCTATCTCTTACAGGATTAACATTATATATATTGCCATGCTCATAAGGACTAATATGCACATTCTTTAGAATCACTTCTCCATCTCTTATTAAAGCAAAGCTGTCTTTTAAATTGCACATTCCATCTCTTACAGATTTAACCTCTGTACCTTTTAGCTCTAATCCACATTCTAGGCTTTCTACTATATCATATTTAAAACTAATCTCTCTATTTTTTATTACTACATCATTTTTATTTACGTACTGCTTACTCATCATTCTCCCTACTAGCTAACTAAACTTTCAGATAATTTATCATACATTTTAGTTACCTTAATATTCACATTGCATAATTCTTTTAATTCTTTTCTTAGCTGTGTTATTAAGTTATCTTTTTCTAACATTGAATTTAGATTATTCTCATCCATATAAGTATTCAAATTTTCAGGTAATTCTAGATAAATATATTTAGTATAGTTGAAAATATTGTTACTTATCTTAATTCCAGAATCTATCTCACCAATTATTGAAGAAATTTTATTGTTACTATCTTTAAGAAGCATATTTATATTACTTGTGTAAAATCTATGTTCACGTGATAAAACTTCCTTATATTTAGCATATATATCTTCAATTTTCTTTTTATTTTCTTCTATCTTCTTCGTTTTCTCTTCTTCTAATTCTTCTTTTGTTTTATCTTTATTATCTTCTACATTTTCTGTATCTTGTTTTTCATCTTCTTCTAATTTTTTATTATATTCTTTTATATTTGTATTTAAATCATCTAACTGTATTTTCATATAATCTAAAGTAGCAAGTGAAGTTACATCGTAGTCTTTAACTGTTACCTTTACTTTATCCTTTTCTTCTTCATGTGTTGCTGACTTTATATAGTCATCCATTCTTTTAGTTCTCTTTACAAAATCATTATATACATTTTGTAAGAAAGTACCATAGTCTACTTTGGCTACATTCTCTTCATATGCTTTTTTCACTTTTTGCTGTAAATCTATAACTTCTGATTCATTTGAAAGTGAATCTTTTTTTAATGTATTCATTTCATCTTCAAGCATAAGAGTATTTTTTACTCTATTAGTTGTACTATATAAATTTTTACTTATCTTTTCATATTCATTTTTATAGTCTGTAACGTCTACTCCCATAAAAGCTAAAAGATTTATATTACTTGATATGTCTACTAAACTATTACTAATGCTCCTATTTCTATTCTTTACTTCATTTATTCCTGCTTTTTTAGAATCACTAATATAGTCTTTAAAAATATTATTTATTTGCACATCAATAAAATCATCTGCACTATTTACTTGTGAAAGATACTGAATACACTTAATTAGTGTAAGCTTAAGTTGTGGTAATGTCATTTTAGTATCTATATTATATTGCTTAGTACTCATAACAATAGAACCTAGTAGTGAATCAGGTAATCTAATAATCTTATTTTTTGCTATGTCTCTTATTGAATATTTACTAGCAACATCTGACGTAGATATGTCATTTTTTACTCTTAATCTATTTTCTACTAAAGATGTCATACCAAACATTGGTGTATCAACATTAAGTCTTATTGCAGGATAATATGCAAACTCTTCTTGCTCCTTAACATTCTCTATCTTTTTATCTATATCTTTTAAGTTAGTACTAATAGTTGATATATATTCATTTATTAAATCTAAGATTTCCTCTTTTTGTTCTTTATCACTTTCAGTATTAGCATTTGTACTATTTTCTTCAGCATATATAACAGTAGCTAAACTATTTAATGATAAAACAATAACAAGCGATATGAATAAAAACTTAATTTTTTTCATATTTACTCTCCTTTTCTTGCCTACCAATTATATCACGGATACAGCAATATGTAAAGTTAACTATGAATTTATAGCTATTTATCTTATTCTAGGAATGATGAAAAATAGAAATCAGATATTGTAATATTTTCATTTATTCCGTTAATTAAATAATCTATTTTTTTCCTAATGTGACTTTCACGCCTTAAATAGCTTTCATTTTTGTTTAGTGTCATAATCTCGGCAAATATTTCTGCTCTATCTTCCTTACTTGATACTTTAGAATACTTGCTTAAAAAGTATGCTCTTTCATTAGTATCGTCAGTTAAATATTCACTATATACTCCCTCATCTGTAAGAGTACTTGTATTATCATCATAAACAAATCCATATGGATTATATAAGTTCCAAGAATAATACAAGTTTTTAGATTTAGCAGACATATAATACTCTAGTACATGAAAAAATTCATGATGAAAAGCCCTTTCAAATTGTGGTGTATTACTTACATATATCCTATATTGATTTAAGCTATTCTTAGATGCTAAAGCTATATTATTATCATTAAAATTAGATACTAGAATGATATATAAATTATAATCACCATTAAATATATTAAATACATCTTTAGGGTACTTTTGTAGTGCACTATATATTTTCTTTATATTATTATTTGCAATATTTACATCATCCTGAACATTTGCATTAACAGAAGTCGCAAATATTCTATCTTTTTCTCCAAAGGTAACAACTATTCCATACTCATCTTTTATTTTTTTAATATAGTATTTATTTTCTTGTTCAACACTACTTGCTACATCTTTTTGATACAGTATCTCTTCCAAACCATATCCAACATTTAATTCTTTTGCAACAAGCACAGTTATTCCAACTACACATAAAAGAATAAAGAAGTAAGTAAATACGGATAACTTTCTACCTATTTTTATCTCTCTTTCCATTTATTCCCTCTCTATTCTATATACTCTATATTTAAGGCACTCATTATATATTGATATGGCTCCTGCTCTTTATTTTCTACCATTTTATTATATCCATTTCTATATATATATGAAGCTAGTCCTTCTTTTTTATTTTTAGCTGATTCAAGGGCAATTTTAAATTGATCTATTAGCTCAAAGCCTTCTACCCCTTTAATCTTATATAAAAAATCAGCAATATCTTTAGCATATGTTTCAATCTCAGTATATGATGTTGTATCAACCTTTTTTGAAAAACTTAATGTAAGCATGTTTGTATCATCATAAAATACTGATATATTTACGTTTTCGATATTTCCAATCTCATTTATTCTTTTAGACAAATTACTAGATGTAGCTTTATTTAATGCCTCTTTATAATCATCTTGTATCATCTCATTATTTAATCTATATACACTAAATCTGCCACTTTCATTATTTTTCTGTATGTCTTCTGTGTAAAATATGTATCTCATTTTATCTAAAAACTCATACTTTGCAGATACAATATTAAACCTACTACTAGATAAATACTCTTTCGAAAAGTATTCATTTAGTCTGTTTTGAGCTTTAAAATATGTTAAATAATCTCCATAAAATACAGAATTTAAAATAAGAGAAACAAACAATGTAACTAATAAAAGTAGTGTATATTTTACTCTAGAGTTTCTCACTTTTTTGTTGTATTTTAAGCTAAAGTAATGATGTGCTTTCTTTAATAGCCATCCAAATATCTCACCTGTGATACATACAAGTGTTATTTGAATTGAAGTAAATAAATTTAGCAGTATACTTGAAGGTGTTTTAATCTGCGTTAAAACTAAGCCTAGCATAAATGTAAAAAAGCTTGTCATAAGTTTTTTACCAAATAATACTTGACCATATATTCCTATAAAAAATGCTATTGGAATCATCTTAATATAAATATTATTAGATAGACACAAAGCAACCCCAATAACAAGTATAATACAATACAATACTGCTTCTATATAATTTTTTAAAATATTATCTTTAGTTTTCAAGGTATCACCTCATAAGTAAATTATATATTAAACAAGAAAATATAGCAATTGCTAGATAATATTTTTTATTTTTAAAAAGAATATTTGTTATATATTCTAAATATATTATTATGAGGTACTTTACATATGAATAATAAAAACATAATAGTATTTTTCTTTATAATAATGCACATTTTATGTGTTAACATATATGCAGTTGAAATATCATCTCCTAGCGCTATAGTTATATGTAGTGAAAGTGGCAGAGTACTATATGATAAAAATAGTAACGAACAAAGAAAAATGGCTTCTCTTACTAAAATAATGACAGCTATTTTACTTGTTGAAAATTGCAAAATGGATGAAGAAATCACTATAGATAAAAAAGCATGCTATATAGGTGGCTCTGAAGCAGGAATAAAACCAAATGAAATAATGACAGCAGAAAATCTACTTTATGCGATGCTACTTCCATCAGGTAATGATGCAGCACTGGCTATAGCTTATCACATAGGAGGTAATATTGAAAATTTTGCTACAATGATGAATAGAAAAGCACAAATGCTGGGACTTGAAGATACACAATTTAAAAATCCACATGGACTAGACACAGATGGACATTATACAAGTGCACATTCTCTTGCACTTCTTACTAGATATGCTTTAAGTTATGATAAGATAAAAGAAGTAGTTTCAACAAATGAAAAAGTAGTAAATTTTGGATCTTTTAATAAAACTCTTAGAAATACCAATTCTCTTCTTAGAACATATTCTAAAGCAGATGGTGTAAAAACTGGGTTTACTAATGGAGCAAATAGATGCTTAGTTGCATCCGCAAGTCAAGATGATTTAAAACTTATAGCTGTTGTACTTGGTAGTGAAACCTCTCAGGCAAGATTTAATGATGCAGTTACAATTTTAGAAGATACATTTAGTAAATACAAATTATATGATATATCTAATTTTCTAAATATATACGTAAACATCCCAGTAATAAAAGGAAATATAAAAAACTATGTTAAAACATATACAGACACCAAAAAAGTTGCTTTAACAGACGAAGAATACTCAAAAATATATGTAAGTCAAAACTTTATAGATAAAATAGAAGCGCCTCTTAGTAAAGGCACATATATTGGCACATATACTGTTAGTTTAGGAGACGAAACACTCTACACTAAAGATATATACCTCGAAGAAGATATTGTAAAACTAACACCAATTGACTACTTAATCTCAATTTTAAAGAATATGTTTAACAAATTAGAATATATATAAAAAAGCTAAGGAAGTCACACTTCCCTAGCTTTATTTTTTACTAGTCATTTATATACATACCATTTTGATTTAATACTTCTAGTACTTTTTCTCTTTGACTGTCTATTTGTTCTTTTGTTAAAGTATCAGTATATGAACCAATTGTAAATCTTATAGTTACTGTTTTCTTACCAGCAAGCTTTAATTCATTTTCATAAATATCTACTAAAGAATATTCCATTAAATATTCCATATCAGCAGATTTAATAACATTTTCTATTTGACTGTATTTTACATTCTTATCTACTATAAGTGATAAATCAAATGTAACATTTTGGTATTTAGATACTTCTTGGTATACCACGTCTTTCTTTAGCATTTCACCTAAAATATCTATTCTAATTTCTGCTGCTACGATAGATGCTTTTTGGTTTATAGCATCTCTTACCTTAGGATGAACTATAGTTATATAACCAAGCTCTTTATCATCTACTAAAACTTTAAAGCTATTTACTGGATGCATCCAGTTATTTTCAACAGTATCTACATTTTCATATTGAGCTTTCATATTTTTATTTATTTTTACTATACTATCTATCATAGATTTTGCTTCAATAATTAGCTCTTTTTCTGTTTGCTTTGTACTAGAAAGTCCTATTCCTAATACTTTATACTCTTTTGCATCTTTTCCATCGAATGCATAATCAAAAGTTCTACCTATTTCAAATACTTTACACTCTGGCATATATTTTAAGTTCTTATTTATTGCATAAAGCATTGTAGGTGCCATTTCACGTCTTAAAGTATTATCTAATCTTACAATACCATTTGTAATTTTAAGGTTATCTTTAACTTTAATTCCAAGTTCTTGATTTAGTTCAGTGTTATACCATACATAGCTATGTATTTCTGACATACCATATTTTGAAGCCAACAATTCTTTTGCAGAATATTCTAGCTCTCTTACAGGATCTCTTCTTACAGGAGATATTTTCCACAAGTTAGTCTTAGGCTCAATATTATCATATCCATGTATTCTTGCTATTTCTTCTATTATATCTGCTTTTTGACTTACATCTTTTGTAGCTCTAAATGTAGGTACTTCAATAGTAATATTCTTACCTTCAACTTTTATATCATATTCAAGGTTAGTAAGAGTTGTAGTAATTTCTTCCATAGATAGCTCTTTACCTATACTTCTATCTATGTAATCTTTATCTATATGAATAGTAATATGTGGATATTTCTTTACATATACATCTGAGAAACAAGATGTAACTTTAATATCTTTGTCTTCATCTTTTAAAACTTTAATAAATCTAGCTATTGCAAGCTCTGTAAGTTCTGGATCAAGAGTTTTCTCATAACGTGCTGCAGCATCAGTTCTTAAATCTAATTTACTTGCTGTTTTACGAATAGCTACTGCATCAAAGTTTGCTGATTCTAAGAATAAAGAAGTTGTATTATCTGTAATTTCACTTGCAAGTCCACCCATAACACCAGCAATTGCAACAGGCTCATCTTCATGGCATATCATAAGAGTTCCTTTATCTAAACTTCTTTCTTGTTTATCTAGTGTAATAAACTTAGAATCTTCTTTTAAAGTTTTAACATTTACACTTCCAACTATATTTTGATCAAATGCGTGCATAGGCTGACCAAGTTCAAGCATTATATAGTTTGTCATATCTGCAAGTAAGTTTATACTTCTCATTCCACAATAATATAGTCTTACTTTCATCTTCCAAGATGATACCTTTTTAGTTACATTTTCTACTCTCATAGCACTATATCTTAAACATAAAGGATTTTCATCATCTTCTACCTCAACACCAATAGATAATTTTTCTAAATCATTATATAATGCTAAATTTTCAACATCTAATGGCTTTAATTTTCTACCAGTAATTGCTGCAATTTCTCTTGCTATACCATAATGTCCCCATAGATCTGGTCTATTAGTTAAAGATTTATTATCTACCTCATAAATAACGTCATCTACTGGTATAACCTCTTTTATATCTACACCTAGTGGTGTATCATCATCTAGAATAATAATACCAGAATGGTCATCACTAACACCTAGCTCTCTTTCAGATAGGCACATACCATTACTAATTTGTCCTGCAAGAGTTGCTTGACCTATTGTTTGTCCACCAACTACACTTCCAACTTGGGCAAAAGCTACTTTAGCGCCAACTTTTACATTTGGTGCTCCACAAATAACTTGTAGCTTTTCTTTTCCTGTATCTACCATTAACTTATGTAGTTTCTTAGAATTTTCCACTTCATCAACACTTAGTATCTGGGCAACTATTACACCTTTAACATCTTCACCATGTTTAGTTATTCCTTCAACCTCGGCTGTTGACATAGTAAATTTATATATTAGCTTTTCTACATCTATTCCATCTAAATCTACGAAATCTTTAATCCAATTTATTGATATATACATTTAACTTTCCTCCTACTTAATATTCATTTGTTTTAATATTCTTACATCGCAAGAATTTAATGCACGTAAATCGTTAATATTATATTTCATCATAGCTAAACGGCTAAGTCCAAGTCCAAATGCAAATCCTGAGTATTCTTCAGGGTCAATTCCACCCATTTTTAAAACATTTGGATGTATCATTCCGCATGGACACAACTCAATCCAGCTACCATTTTTACATACCTTACATCCTTTACCATCGCAATATGGACATTTTATATCTAGCTCAAATCCAGGTTCAACAAATGGAAAATATCCAGGTCTAAGTCTTACTTCTATATCTTTTTTAAATATCTCAGAAAGCAATGTCTTCATAAAGTATATTAAGTTAGATATTGATACATTTTTATCTATCATCATTCCCTCCATTTGGAAGAATGTATTTTCGTGTGATGCGTCTAAAGCTTCATTTCTAAAACATCTACCAGGGAATATTGCTTTAAGAGGTGCACCATATTTTAACATTATTTTATTTTGTGCGGCTGATGTCTGTGTTTTTAAAAGCTCACCATTTTCAAGCCAGAATGTATCTTGCATATCTCTAGCTGGATGGTATTTTGGAACATTTACAGCCTCAAAGTTGTTATATTCAGTTTCAACTTCGTTTCCATCCTCTACAGTAAATCCCATACTAGTAAATATGTCTTCTAGCTCTCTTTGAACAATTGTAATAGGATGAAGTGAGCCTACTTTATCCTCTACTGGAACTGTTAAGTCTATTTTTTCAGCATTATTGATTTCAGCCTCATATTCTTTTTCCTTTAGCTCTTCTTTTTTAGCTTCAATCATTTCCTCAATTTCTACTCTAAGACTATTAGCTTTTTCACCAACTTCTTTTCTTTTGTCTGCAGCTACATTCTTAAGATTTTTTAAGATGTCAATTACTTGTCCTTTCTTTCCCAAATATTCTACACGTAGATTTTCAACATCAACAGCAGATTTTATTTGGTTCATCTTCTCTACAACTTCTTCTTTTAAATGTGATATTTTTTCTTCCATTTTGAACTTTCTCCTCCTTAAATACAATAAAAAAAGTCACTTCTATCCTAAACATAGGACGAAATGACTTAAATTCCGCGTTACCACCTAAATTCATTTAATAAAAATTAAATGCACTCAATAGCTATTACGGGCACACCCGCTCACTCCTACTCGTTTCCTTTAAGAGCAAGACCTCCAAAGTGAAATTTCAGTATTAGTATATTAGTAAGCTTACAGCCGGTGACTTACATTCTCTATAATATATTACCTAATACCTACTTTGCTTTATCATAGGCTTTCTTATCTACTTTTTGAATTATAACATAATGACTTACATTTGTCAAATACAAATTTATATTGTTTGTAATTTATCTATTATACTTTCAAAGCACTTTATAATATTTTCCAAATTATATTCTTTGCAAAGTGGAAATCTATACTTATTGTTTATCTCTATTTGAAATGCCGGTATTTTACATTCTCTACTTACATACGAACTAACACAATTTTTATTTAGTGCATTAAAAGGAACATCTATGCTTACATTTTTATAGCCATACTCTTTAAACTGCTCCACTATAATAGCTAGTATATCTTCTCTATTAAGTATATTCCGACCATAAGCTGTACCTATGCAAATATCCTCTTCTCTTTCATAATTCATTCCATGAATATCTATAAAATACTTTACATTATTTTTTAATATATATTCTTTACATTCTTCTTTATATTTTGACTCTTTATCCCAATTAGCATCTTCAAATTCAGATTTGGTCTTATATATTGCAGGAACATTTTTTATTTTGTTAAGTTCTTTTACAATTGTGCCTGTATTAGTTTCCTTAACTTTCTTTTTTCCCTCTCTAAAGTGGTCTACACAGTGAGGTGCAGAAAACATTATATTTGCATTACCTTCTAGTAATTCTTGCACTATTTTACTTCCTTTCTAAGCTTTATTTGATATTCTTCAAAACCTACTCTTTCATAAAAAGCTCTTGCATTATAATTATTTTCAAGTACATTTAGCTCAATACTTGTTAAATTTCTTTCTTTTGCCCACTTATATGCCTCATCTATAATACTTTTTCCATATCCTTTTAATCTATACTCTGGAAGTACAATAAGCTCATATATGAAAGCAAATGAATCTTCTTTAAATGATGGATACTCTTTATATGGTGACTCTCTTTTTTCTATTAGAGCATATCCAACTATTTTATCATCATCTTCTACTAAAATATAATCTGTATCATTTGACATTATTGAAGCTTTAATATATTCCTTTGGAAAACCTATAGGATTATATATATTCTCCTTTAAATTATTTAAAACCAAAAACAATTCAGTATTTAAATTATATATATCTTCTATATCATCAATAGTAGCTCTTCTTAGCATATGCATTACCTCTCTATTTTCGTGCTTATTATATTATATAGCAATGCTTTTTTCAACTAAAAAAGAAAAAAAGCATGAAGTTTATCATACTTTTTTATCTAAAATTTTTCTCTATATATTCTTTGTGATTATTATTTATATACACGTTACTACTCTGTGCAATTTGATTTAAAATATCTCTTAGAGCATCATACGCTTCATCGTATTGCTCCTTGTTTATATCTCCATCTTCTAATGCTTTTTTTAATTCATCTTCGTCCCATACCATTGTATAGTCCTCATTTAGCTTATCTATTGTTACATCTAGATATAAATCATCATAATATAATCCTTTTCCTGTTTCAATTCCAATTTTATCTATTATGTCTATATAGTATGCAATTGTATTTTTATTATCATCTAAAAAGACTCTTACTCCATAATGTGCATTTTTTGGTAAATACTCTATCATATAATAGCCTTCTTTTAGTAAGCATATATTTTTGCCAGTATGAGTCGAAATATATGGCTTATCTATACTATTTACTTTTTTAATTACACAATAGCATTCTAAATCTTTATCTTCAAATTGCATAAGTATATAATTATCTACACCTTTTAGATATGTATTAGAAACAAATTTTCTTTTCATAGGCTCACATATGCTCCTTTCTTATTCACGCTACCGCCTTATTATATCACAAATTGTATATTAGAACAATATTTTATGTATTCTATACACATCTTTTTAACACAAAAGTAAAAATTGTCTATTTTAATAAAAAAATACTACTAGACTTTTTTGTCTAGTAGTGGTCTACTTTATTTTTTATAATTGCTATTTTTCAAGCACTTTTACTTCTATTGCACCTTTTCTAAAATCTGATATATCTACTCTATATGGCATATTATCTTCTACTTTATGTGTCTGATATGATGGGTAGAAAATATGTTGTCCTTGATATTCGACTCCATCTACTACAAGTGTAAATGGGACTTCATACTCGTAATTTTCTTTTTCTTTATTAAAGTTTAAGCCTGAGTTTACTTTTAATACAATAGTATTCTCTACTCCTGTAATAACTAATTCTTGATTATTTTCAAGCCATATTTTTTCATTTAAACCAGCTTCTACTTTTTTCTTACCAGAAACTAAAACTAATACAAGTGCAACTACAGCTATTACGGCTACTAAAACTAAAATAGTGGCTGTAAGTCTTTTCTTATTTATCTTCATTTTTATCACCTTTTACATGTAGGTATTATATCATAATAAAGATATTAAAACAAGAAAAAACAAATTTCATCTAAATATTATTCATATCATCAATCATATTTTCAATGAAAGCACCATATCCTCGTTTAGGATCATCTAAAAGTACATGTGTTATTGCACCAATAAGTTTTCCGTTTTGAACTATTGGAGCACCACTCATTCCTTGAACTATCCCACCAGTTTTTTCTAATAATTCTTCATCTGTAATTTTTATTGCTATATTTTTATTTCCTGTAGAAGTTAAAAACACCTTTTCTATCTGTATAGTATACTCTTTTTTTACATTGTCATCTAAAGTTAAATATATTTTTGCCTCTTTAGTTTCAATATCTTCTTTCTTCCCAATTTCTATCTTTTGGTTATTTTCAAAATAACTTTTATCTTTTATATATCCAAATATTCCATTTTGAGTATTAGAGCATATTTGTCCAATAGTCTCATTCGTTATTGTCCCCTTAAGTTCTCCTGGTGCCTTAGGCATACCTTTTTTTATACTATGTATATCTGTCCTAGTTATTCCACCTGTTGTTATTGGCAATACATATTGATTAGCAGTCTCAGTTATTGCGTGTCCTAAAGCTGCGAATTTTTGTGTTTGAGCATCATAAAAGGTAACTGTTCCCACACCAGCACTACTATCTTTTACCCAAATTCCAAGTCTATAATTTTGACTTGTCTCATTATACTTAGGAGCTATTTTTATATTTATTATTTTTTCATCTCTTGAAACTGTTAAATTTAACATTTCTCCTAGTGCTACATATTTTTCAAGTTCAGCATCTGTCTCTATTTTGCAACCATTTACCTCTAAAATAATATCCCCTACTTGTAGGCTAGTATCATCTCTATCTATTCCCATTACTAGTACTCCTGTTGCTAGTAGCTTGATACCTACAGCCTCACCACCTAAATAATACTCGTTTTGCATTAAGGCACATGTAACACTTTCTCTGTTTTTACTTATTAAAGTAGCAGCAACTACTGATAATATTAAAATTAGAAATGTAGCAATAGCAATAATTACTCTATTATTTTTAAACATTTACACCTAGTATTCCTCCAACTATTCCTGTAAGTCCACATATACCTATATACACACCAAGCGTATTAGTTATATTTACTTTTCCATTAAGTATACAAGAAACAGCAAAAATTATTAAAACACATATTGCATTAACGCATATTCCATGAACAATTCCCTTTTTCTTCATTTTCTTACAAAGTAAAAAAGATGATAAAAATGCAGATATAGCCATAGACAAAAATATTGCTGAATCTATATATTGATCATTTATATTAGTATAAGCAAAGATTACAGATATTATAATTAAAAAAATAACTATTGAAATAATAAAACTAAGTATTGAAATTATATAATTCTTTAAAGTTTCCATACAATCAACCTCAGTTAATTATATGAAATTTATCGTTAAATATAACAAAAAAGGAATAGTAAAAACTATTCCCCGTTTATTTTATACATTTTCATTACTAGTATCATTTTCTTCTTTTAATAATCTAACTCTACTATCTTCCATCGCTGCTTTATAGAAGAAAATAGGTACTGATTCAATGTAAGGTATAATCCATATATATCCTATTCCTAAAGTAACAATTCCTAAAGCCATAATAATATAGCAAATTAAATATACACAAATAAACTTGCATCTTTTGCCATCCATAACTTCTATTGATTTTTGAGTTGCATCATATGTACTCATTAGTGGATTATCTATAGCTATCATATTAGCTAGCATAAGCAACAAGCTTTTTGCAATTACCCAAATATATGTAGCTATAACAATTGCAATACATATATATATAATCCAAAATAGCCATATATTACTATCTGCAATATATGATGCTATAGTTGCATAGCATACAACACCGCATACAAAAGTTGCAACTACAAATATTATGATAGGTAAAGCTAATTCAACAAGCATATTTCCTACTAGCTTCCATGCTCTTGAAAAGTTTGAGGAAGCAATTTTAACAAAGCTTGTTACTTTTTCTGTCTTATTATCTATTAATGCCATTAAATTTTGAACAAAGCCATACTGCAAAGGTACAGATAAAATAACACAAGCTATTGGACCTACTATAGGAACTATGCAAAGTAAGAATAATACAATTATTGCTATAAAAAATAATAAGCAAAGTGGTATCACTTTCTTCCATTTTCCTGAAAGTCCATTAAAAGCGCTATTGAATACCTCACCAATATCCATAAAATCATCCCCTATTTTATTCTACTTCTACATCTGTTTTTATTACATTATTTGATTGTGAACTCTTTTTATCTTTATATTTTTTTCTAGTATCAGATGCCTTTTCCATAAAGCCTCTTCTAATTATTGAGAAATTATTTAGTATTCTTCCACCAAATACAACAATAGCTGCTAAGTATATTTCTACATTTAGTAATTCTCCTAAATATACTAAGAACATAGAAAATACCGCATTAAAGAAAAATCCTGAAATAAAAATATTTATTTTAAATTTTTTACCTGTACTTGCTGCTAAAGCTCCAAACACAGAATCTAAGCATGCAAGAATTGCAACAGCTACATATTGATATGAAGAATACGGTATAACTAAATTTTGACCTATAAGTATTCCTGTAAGTATAAACAAAACTAAAATTAAAAATCCAACTATCATACCATTACTCTCCTTTTTTTGGTTTTGCAAAATTAAATGATAATGCACCCTCATATTTTGGAATCTCAATATCTGTCTCTCTAGTTAAACTTACTTTAATTCCATAACCTTTTAACACGTCTACAACACCATTTCTAATTGTCATTGCACTCTCTAAATATTGAGCATTTCCTATAGCTTTTATTACAAAAGGAGTGGCAACTTTTTGGTAATTAACCTGTATTACGGAACCTACACATCTAATTGCAGATGTAGTAATAATTCTTTGACCATTTACAGATATAGCCTCAGCACCAGCAACTCTAAGCTCATTTACAACTGTTAGCACGTCACTATCATGAACTATAGTATCAGCTGTTAGCCCATCATTTAAAGTTACTATTATTCCCTCACCTGTAACATCTGTTGTACCAGCAAGTAATCCTAATGTTTCATTTTCTTTACTCATGGAAGCAATTAAATTATTATTAGTAGACGCATCTGTTTGATACTCTTTTACTATTTTCTGACTTTCATCATATTTTAATTTTAACTCATCATATTCACGTTGAAGACTAACTAAAGAATCTGCAAGTTCGTTCTCTCTTTTTCCCTTTAACACAGCTTCAGAATTACTCATTGTTGTAACCTGTGCTGTAATCATCATAGCTAAAAGGAATAAT
Organism: uncultured Clostridia bacterium; assembly: GCA_947632225.1. GTDB lineage: Bacteria > Bacillota > Clostridia > TANB77 > CAG-465 > CAG-465. The sequence goes on from CANROM010000029.1 coordinate 14,790, forward strand.
GAAATTCCAATGGCAACGTAAGTTGCTATTGAGTTATCTTCAATAAACTTTTTTATCTTATTTTCCTTTTTTTCTTTACTCAAATTTAGTCACTCCTACTCTATATTTGAATATACAGGCTTATCTATACTCATGTTAATAGTACCATTAGTGATACCGCCATTTTTCTGTATTATTTCTTTTAATAATGTTACCTTATAATCTAAGTCCGTATTATTTGCAAACACTACTCTAAGTTTACCATCTAAGGTTAGTGTTGTCAAGGAATTCTCGAAATTAACTTTTGTTATATTTGTCACAATTTGTTTTTCATCAAGTAACTCTTTTAACTTGTTATATACTTCTAATTTACTAATATATACATCGTTTATTTTATCTCCAGTTTTTGTATCTTTACCAAAAGCAAAGCCCTCTACTATTAGCTCATCTTCTCTTTGAGATAAATCACATTCCTCAAGTAAGAAGCCTTCATTATCTATTTTATAATACTTTGAAGTATTTTTATCTAAAGCTATATACATAGGGTACCTCTCATGTACTTCTATTGTTACTGAGTTTGGAAAATTATATTTGTATTTGTAGCTTGATACATACGCTAAATCTAGCTTTTTTACCCTGCTAGTTAATAATTGCATAAATACGTTTTCCCCTATTTTTAAGCCTGATTCTTTAATTATTGTATTTTGATCGTATTTAGTATTACCATTAACACTTATATCTGAAAGGTTAAATGTCTCTAAATTAAACATCAAATAGCCTATAGCAATAATAATTGCTATAAAAAAAGTAAATTTTAATACAGCAAAAGCTCTCTTCTTTTTCTTTTGCTTGTCTACTACTTTATTTTGATTTTGTTTAGAGTTGCTTATATGCTTGTTTTCAATTATTTCTTCATCATAGTCTTGATATAAAGCATCAACATTTGCACCTTTATTTAATCTTATATTATTGTTTACATTTCTTGACTTATCTACTTTTTTTACAATATTGCTATTTTTAGATACAACTT
>CANROM010000030.1 GCA_947632225.1 uncultured Clostridia bacterium
CCAGAAGATGAACAAGCAATAGATGGAATTATAAATATAAGAGATGTAAAAACTCATGAAAAGACTATACTAAAAGACAACGAAATATGTATAACAGATAAAGTTGCACAGCTACTAGGTGTTAGAGTTGGTGATACAATTACATTAGAAAATACAGATGATTTAAAGGTAGAAGTTAAAATCTCAGACATTGTAGAAAACTATGTAAGTCACTATGTATTTATGAATAAAACAACTTATGAAAGTCTATATAATGAAAAGTACAATAGCAATGTAATATTAACAAAGAATATAGAGCTTACTAAAGATGAAACTAATGCACTTGCAACTGAGATTATGGATAGGAATGAAGTTTCATCAGTTAGCAATATAACAGCATTATCTGATTCAATTCAAGATATGATGAGCTTGTTAAACTATGTTGTAGTAATACTTATAGTTTCAGCAGGACTTCTAGCATTTGTTGTACTATACAACTTAGCAAATGTAAATATTAGTGAGAGAATAAGAGAGCTTGCAACAATTAAAGTATTAGGTTTCTACGATAACGAAGTATACTCATACATAGCAAGAGAAACAGTGATACTAACAATAATTGGAATTGTGTTAGGCTTGTGCTTTGGATATGTACTAAATTACTACATCCTTGGCACTTGTGAAATCAACATGCTTAGATTTACTAAAACAATTAACCCAATAAGCTACGTGTACTCAGTAGCAATTACAGTGGTATTTACAGTAATTGTAAACATAGCAACTTACTTCTCTTTAAAGAAGATTAACATGATAGAGAGTTTGAAGAGTGTGGAGTAGAGAAAATATAATGTAAAATAAAGAGGCAGAATTATTTCTGCCTCTATTTAATGATTTTAAGTAAACAGTTGGTGTAAAAAATAATATCAAGCTAAAGAATTAGTGGAAGAGGGAGTTGTAAGTAAGTCTTTTTAGTATACAAAGTGATTTGGTACGTATAGAATATAATATGTTTAAGCAGTAATTTGTATTATAGATAATTCAATAATTTAATTTATGGAAATTTGCATTATTCATAAAAATGTACACAATTTATAATAAATAATCATTTTAAAGTCGATATTTTTGTTGAAATATTGAGAAAAAAGTAGATTTATGATATAAGATATAATATATGACTATAGTAAAAAATAGGAGGCTACCATGATAGAAAAGCAAAGCTTACCATCAGCACCAATTTTAATTGAAGCAATAAGATCTTTAGGTTATTCATTTAAAACTGCTATTGCTGATTTGGTGGATAATAGTATAAGTGCAAGGGCAAATAGAGTAGATATTATTTTAATACCAAATGAATATCCTAGATTGATCGTATTTGATAATGGAATAGGAATGAATAAAAAAGAATTGGAAGAAGCACTAAGATATGGAACTAAAAATCCACTTGAAAAAAGAAATGATTCGGATTTGGGCAGATTTGGATTGGGAATGAAGTCAGCTTCAATGTCACAATGTAGAAAATTAATTGTAATTAGTAAAAAAGATGGAAAACTATCTGGATTTTCATGGGATTTAGATTATGTAATAACTCGACAAGGATGGTATTTGCTTGAGTACAGAGAAGATGAAATCAAAAAATTACCTAATATTAATCTTTTTGATAATGTCGAGACGGGCACATACTTATTATTGGAAAATTTTGATAGAGTGTCTTTATCTACATCTAATCTAAACAATACATTAACAAATTATATGAATGAAACTATTGATCATTTAGCACTCGTCTATCATAGATATTTGAATGATACAGTAGAAATATATGTAAATAACAACAAAATAGAACCTAGAGATCCATTTTTGGTCTCTAATAAATCTACTATGGCTTTAAGAGAACAAAACATTATAATAAATAATGAAAGCATTAGAGTAAAACCGTATATTTTACCATATATAAATAAATTAACTCAAGAAGAATTAAAAAAAGTTGGAGGTAAGGAAGATTTAAGAAATAATCAAGGTTTTTATATTTATAGAAATAAAAGGTTAATAATATGGGGAACGTGGTTTAGACTAACTAGAAAAGAAGAATTAGGAAAATTGGCTAGAATTATGGTTGATATTCCAAATTCGTTAGATTATATGTGGAATATAGACATAAAAAAAAGTACAGTAAATTTACCAGATATGATTAAAAAAAAATTATATGCGTCTATTGATGAATCAATATTACAAAGTAAAGCAGTTCATAATTATAGGGGTAGAAAAATTGTAAAAGATAAAGATGTAAATTATATATGGGAAAGAATAGAATTACGTGATGGGTGTTATGAGTATAAAATAAACAGAAATATACAGCAAATAAAGATGTTAGAAGAAACATTAGATTCGAATCAACTTAAGGCATTAGATAGAGTACTTAGCATTATTGAGGAGAGATTTCCAACTAATTCTTTGTATTTAGATGCATCGCAAGGAAAAGTAAATGTAGAAAAAGATGATGATAATGAATTAATAGAAAAATTGTGCTATGAAATTAAAGAAAATTTAAAGTATTGTTCTATCATAGGAATGGATAAAAAATATGTATTAGAGGCTTTATTAAAAACAGAACCATACTGTAATTTTGAAAATTTAAAAGAGATGTTTAAAGAGGAGGAAATATAGATTGAATAATAGTGTTGAAATGTTGATTAAATTAGTTAAAACATGTATATACGGTAGTGGTACTTTAACAGAAAAAGAAGTAGATAATATAATAACTGTGTTTGCAAAGACAAAACTTTTCAATTTGAGTGAAGAAGAAATAAAAAGAGCAAGAGATGTAATACATGCGGAAAATGCAATTAAGCTTGATTTGGGGGATGTTTTAACTTCAAATAATTGTATTAGGTGGTTTGAAGAGCGAAAGAAAGACTTAAATATGAAATATTGGGAGAGATATGAAAAATATTTATTACATGACAAGAAATTTTCTGTTTCTGTAGTAAGAGCAATGGACAAAGTTTCTGATGAATTGACCGACTTATTAGGAGATCCTACCATTAACGTAAATTTTCAAAAAAGAGGATTAATTATAGGAGATGTACAATCAGGCAAAACTGCAAATTATACTGGATTAATTTGTAAAGCTGCAGATGCTGGATATAAAGTTATTGTTTTGTTAACAGGAACTATTGAAAGCTTACGACAACAAACTCAACTTAGAATTGATGAGGGATTCATAGGAAGAGATAGTGATGCAATGAGGAAACAAAAGGCGGATGTTGTGGTGGGTGTTGGAAAATATGACAATACATTAACAACTACGGTTTTAACTACAAAGAGTGATGATTTTAACACTAAGTTTGCCAACAATTTAGGATTACATTTAAATACGTTAAAAGATCCTATAATATTTGTTATAAAAAAGAATGTTATAGTATTGGAAAGATTAAATAAATGGTTAAAACAAATAAACTTAGATCCAGGAAATAAATATATAAATAATTCTCTTTTAATGATTGATGATGAAGCTGATAATGCCTCAATAAACACAAATAAAGAAGATTGCGATTTAACAAAGACTAACTCACAAATAGTAGAAATGTTGAGTTTATTCAAAAAAGCAAGTTATGTTGGATTTACAGCAACTCCATACGCAAATGTTTTTATAAATCCAGACACTAAAGAAGATATGGAAAAAGAAAATCTCTTTCCTAAAGATTATATATATTGTTTGGATGCTCCAACTAACTATATTGGTGCAAAAGATATATATGATGAGGAAAGCAAATATTATCATATGTTAGAATCAATAAATGATGGGGATATATATCCGTTAAATCACAAAATAGATTTTGTAGTGAATAAACTATCTGAAAGTCTAAAAAGAGCGATAAATGAATTTTTAATAGTAAATGCTATAAGAGATTTAAGGGGTGACGTAACAGCTCATAGATCTATGCTGATAAATATTAGTAGATTCGTAAAAGTACAAAAGCAGTTTGGAGATATCATTTCCAAATATATTGAAGATATAAAAAAATCAGTGAGAGTATATAGTATGCTAAATTTAGAGGATTCTTTAAAAGATGAAAACATTAAAATGCTTTATGATGTATTTAATAGTTCATATGCATACGTAGAATTTGACTGGAATCAAATAATAAAAATAATTAATACATCTATTTTACCTGTAGAAGTAAAAGTTGTAAATACAAAAAATAAGGAGTCTTTAAACTATCAAGAAAAAGAAGGATTGAGAGTAATAGCAATAGGTGGTATGGGATTGTCAAGAGGTCTTACTTTAGAAGGATTAGTTGTTAGTTATTTTCACAGAAATTCAAAAATGTATGATACATTAATGCAAATGGGAAGATGGTTCGGCTATAGACCTAATTACGATGACCTTTGCAAAGTATGGATGAGCAGTGAAAATATATCATACTATAGAGAAATTAGTGATGCAACAAATGAGCTTAAAAGAGATATAAAACGTATGAGACAATTAGGAAAAACTCCATTAGAATTTGGATTACGTGTTAGAAATGATGAGCAAGCTTTAATGATAACAGCAAGAAATAAAATGAGAACAGCTTCAAATTATAAAAGAGCACAGTCGTTAAGTCAAGCAATTGTAGAAACTCCTAGAATTAATAATGATTCTAGAAATAATAGTACAAATTTAAGTGCTGTAGAAAATTTGATTTATTCGATACAACTTAATAAATATGAGTGCCAAAAGTCAGGATCATCATGTGGATATATAGACGTAAATAAGAATTTTATTATTGATTTCTTAAAAAATTATGAAGCATCATATGCTAATTTAAGATTTAATGCTGAAACTATAATGAATTTTATTGAAAAATATAGTGGAGATGAATTAAATTTATGGGATGTTGTATTTATTAATGGTGAATCAAAAAAAATGTATTCAATAGATGAAAATCATTCGATAAATTTAGTACAAAGAAGTTTTATGCTTAAAAATAATGACAAAATAATACAATTATCTAAAGAAAGAAACCGTTTGGGTAATCCAAATGACTCTATTTTTGGATTGGATAAAGGAAAAATAGAGAAGGTTAAAGAAGAATATTATAAAGAAAATCCTGATAAGAAAGACAAAATTATTCCACAAATTGCTTATTTTAAAATAAAAAGACATCCTTTATTGATGATATATTTATTAGATTTAACTGAAGAATGTGGAGAAAAAGATAAAATTGTTATAAAAGATGAAGATCCAATTATTGGTATAAGTATAGGAATTCCTACTTTATTAAACGAGGAAACTAGTTATGCTAATTATAAAATTAATTTGGTAGCTTATAAACAATTTGAGAATTTTGAGGAATATGATAACGAGGAGGATGAAATAAATGATTAATTTAATAAAAGATAGATTTGAAGAGTGTAAAAGTAAGAAATCTTTTATAAGAATTAACGCAAGTCACCCTATAGATATATATGTTGGATATAATGAAAAAGGATATAAAACATTAGCGATTATCTCAAGTGGAAAAATTGAGAATATAGAATCTACTAAATTAATAGAAGTAAATATTTTAAAAAGAACAATAGATGATAGATTAAGCTTGAGCTTTAGTCTATTAGATGATGCAATGAGTGATATGTTTTATCGCTTTTGTGATGATATAATTCAAAAAACACTTAATTTATCAAAAGAAGTTAATTCTATTTCATTCATAATAGAAAGATGGAAGAAGTGGATACAAATGTTTAAAAATCCTTATTCTACAATAATGAGTGAAAATGAAATACGAGGCTTATTAGGAGAGTTAATATTTTTAAAAGAAATAATGATAAAAAGGTATGGTATTGACAAAAGCATAGAATCATGGATTGGTAGTTCTATGGCACATAAAGATTTTGAAATAAATGATACATGGTATGAAATAAAAGCTATAAAAGAGAATGCTATTACGGTAGAAATCAGTTCTATAGAGCAGTTAGAATCCAATTTATATGGTGAATTGGTTTTGGTTAAATTAGAACCTAGCAATTCGACTATCACTTCTCCTATTAGTTTAAATGATTATATAAAGTCAATTGAAAACATATTAGAGAATAAAAAGCAATTAGAGTTATTTTATAAGAAATTAGAAGAGAGAAATTACTCTTACAATGAAGAGTATGATAAATATGTATATTCTAGTAAAGGCATAGATAAATATATGGTGATAAGTGGATTCCCTAAAATAAGTAGCAATAATTTAAATGATGGAATTGCAAGAGTTAGCTATCAAATATATATTAATAAAATTAAAAATTTTCTTGTTATAGGAGACTGATATGAATTTGGAAGAATATAGAAAAGATTTATTAGAAGATGTAAGAGTATCTGCTGAAACCGAAATAAATAATATACAAGGCGAGTTTGTTAGTTATGTGGTAGAAATTTTAACTAATGCAGAGGAATTTGAAGATTTTGTTGAAGGTTACTTTGAAGGTATTGGAGAAAGAAATAAAAAAATGATTATGGATGGATATTACTTCGATCCATATGATAAATCGTGTGTTGTATTAATTAGCGATTTTTCTAATTTAGATGAAATAACAAATTTAACAAACACAGAAGTTAATAAATTGTATGATAGCATGAGACATTTAGTTGAAGCAAGTATAAATGGATATATAATTAATAAAGGATTTGAAGAAAGCTCAAGTGGATACGGATTTGCAAAGGAGTTACTAAATAATATTAATGATATAGTAAAATTCAGGTTTTATATAATTACGGATAGAAGACTTAGTGAAAGAGTAAAAAATATAAAAAAAGAAGATATTGCATCCAAGCCTGTAGAATTAAATGTGTGGGATATAAAAAGAATTTATGATATATATAATTCTTCATTAGGGAAAGAGAGCATAGAAATAGATTTCTCTAAGATGAAAAATGGAGGAATACCTTGCGTTAGTGCAATAAGTAACAAGGAGTATTCAGCATATTTGGCTGTTATTTCAGGAGATGTATTGGCAAAGCTTTACATAGATTATGGCGCGAGATTACTAGAAGGAAATGTAAGATCTTTTTTAAGTGTAAAAGGCAAAGTTAATAAAGGAATAAGAAATACAATATTAAACGAAGAAGAAATGTTTTTTGCATATAATAATGGTATTGCTGCAACAGCAACAGAGATAAAAGTAGAATTAACTAGCGATGGACAAAAAATAACGTATATTAAAGATTTACAAATAATAAATGGTGGCCAAACAACAGCATCCATAGCTAATGCCGTATTACAAGATAAAAAAGATGTATCAAACATATTTGTTCCGATGAAGTTATCTGTTGTAGATCATGAAAAGGCAACTGAAATGATTCCTAGAATTTCTAGATGTGCAAACAGTCAAAATAAAATTGATGAAGCTGATTTCTTTTCTAATCATCCATATCATATAAGAATGGAAGAGTATTCAAGAAAGATATATGCTCCTACTGTTAATGGAAACCAATATCAAACTATTTGGTTTTACGAGCGAGCAAGGGGACAATATACACAAGAGCAAATGAAGCTTACACCAAGTGAAAGAAAAAAATATCAATTAAGAACGCCAAAGAATCAAGTTATTAAAAAGGTTGATTTAGCAAAATATATAAATACATATGAAGGATATCCCCAAATTGTTAGTAAGGGTGCACAATATAGTATGAGATTTTTTGCTGAAAAAATAGACAAATTATGGGAAAAATCAAACGAAAAATTTAATGAGGTATATTATAGAAATGTTATTTCTTTAGCTATTTTATTTAAAGAAACTGAAAAATTAGTTACAAATCAAGATTGGTATAAAGAAAAGAGAGCTTATAGAGCAAATATAGTTACATATTCTATTAGTATACTATTAAATATTATTAAAACTCAATATAAAGAAAAGAATATAAATTTAAAACTAATTTGGAATAAACAGAAATTGTATAGTGAATTAGAACGACAGCTATTAATTACAATTAAGCAAGTGTATGACTTTATAACTCGTGATGACAGGACAACAGATAATGTAACAGAATGGTGCAAAAAAGATACATGTTGGGAAAGAGCTAAGAATGAAAAGTGGACTATAAATAGCGAATTTGTAGATTCTCTAGTAGACTTAGAAGAAGAAAAAGAAGAATATAAAGATGGAATAAGAGAAAGAAAAATGATAAATGACTTGAATATAGAAATGGAAATAGTAAAATTAGGATCTGACTATTGGAGATATGTTCTAAATTGGGGATTAGAAAGAAAATTAATTAATCCAATTGAACAAAGCTTGTTGGAGGTGGCATGCAATTTTGATAAGACTTATAAACTTCCCACTAATAAACAAGCTAAAAGAATTTTTGAAATAAGAAGTAAGTTATATGAGGAAGGATTAAAAAAATAAAACAAATTTTAGCTAAGCTCTGGCAATTAAAACTGAAACCTGGTACAATATTAGTATAACAGAAAAAGAGGTAAATTTATGTTTAAAGTAATAGAAACGTTTAGTGGAATAGGGAGCCAAGCAAAAGCATTAGAAAGGATTGGCATAGAACACAAGATTTTATACACAGTTGATTGGGATATAAATGCTATAATTGCATATGATTTAATTCATAATGGAAAACAAGATTTAGAAAAATATAATAAGTTATCGCATGGAGAAATTATTAAAAAATTAAAAAAATATACATTAAGTACAAATGGGAAAAAACCAGCAACTGAAAAAGCAATTAATAGCTTAAATTATGAAGTCGCAAAAAGATTGTTGGCAGCAATAGAAAGAACAAATAATTTAGTTAGTATAACAGATGTAAATGGCAAAGAAATATCTAGTGATGTGGATCTTTTAACATATTCTTTTCCATGTCAAGATTTGTCCGTTGCGAGTTTTTGGCATGGAAATAAAGGGGGAATAGATAGAAATGCAAATAATAGATCTGGAATGCTTTGGCAAGTTGAAAGAATTTTAAAAGAAATAGTGGATGCAAAGTTGAAATTACCCAAATTTTTATTAATGGAAAATGTAAGTGCAATTTTAACGAGAAGACACAAAGAAAATTTTAAAGAGTGGACATCATTTTTAGAAAATATAGGATATAAAAATCATATATACACTCTGAATGCAAGTGACTTTGGTATTCCTCAAAAAAGGGTTAGAACATATATGATTAGTGTTTTGACCAATAAAAATAGTATTAAAGAAAGTCAAGTGGAAAAATATTTTAAGGAACATGATTTAGAAAATGCAGAATTTACAAAAAAAATAGTAAAAAGAAAAAAGAACTTAAAGAAAGATATACTAAAACTGAATTATAATGATATTCGATATAAAAAAGAAGCAGATGAATGTCAACCTAATGATACTGTATCTAGAAGAGAAATATATGAAAAAAATGATAAACTTTATACAAACGGAAAAGTTAATAACATTATTGTTTCTACTGTTACTACAAAGCAAGATAGGCATCCTAATTCAGGTCTAGTTGATTACTGTAGTCAAAAGACTAATAAATGCAATTATAGATATCTTACACCAAGAGAATGTTTTTTGTTGATGGGGTTTGACGAGCGAGATTACCAAAGAATTTTGGATAATAATTTTGAGGCTAAAAAAGGTGAAATGTTTTTTACTAGGGATAAACTATATAAAATGGCAGGAAATAGTATAGTTGTTAATGTTTTAGAGGAAATATTTAGGCAAATTATAGATATTGAAAGCAATATATTGCAAGATAAAAAAGAAAGAAATTTTAGTGAGATTGGAGAAACTATCAAGATTGTACGACAAATTAATAACAAACCAACAAGAAAAGTGATTTTTGGTTAGGAGGAAATATATAGTGAATAAAGAATCGATAGATTTAATTTATCAATACTCAAAACATTATGGAAATATTTTATACGAGTGTGAACACTTATATGAGGAAGAAAGAGGAATTGTTTTAGCATTATGTTTTTTTATATAGTAGAAAACATCATAAATTCAGTTAATGAGAATTTTGGCGATATATTTGAAAATTCAATTAATTCTTTAAATCATATTATAAATGATGAAGAAATAAATATATTACATGAGTTTAGAAAACTTAGAAATAAATATGTACATAAAGATTTAAATCAATATTTTTTTGAAAATGATGGGATATTATATAGCTTAAGTGAAGATGATACAGCATTAAAGATTTACGAATTATATTCTGAAAAAATATATAATATTTTAGCTAAAATTATAAAAAGTAGTTATTTGTAAAAAAGTAAAAAATCATTTTAAGGAAAATAAAAGTAAATCTATAAAATTACTTTATAAGAAGGATTTAGAAATAAATCCTTCTTTCTTTATTCCTAAAATATATTTAGATATAAAATAGGTAATCAACTTTAGTTTTATATAGGTTAAATGATATTAGATATAATTAATATTTATATTTTTGTAAGTTTATGAAGTTAGAAAGCCGCTTTTGAGGTATTATTTATTCTATTATAAATGTTTTATTAAAAATATATATGTTTATGTAAGTTCTTAACAACTTTTATAATTTAAAGTGAATATTGAGTAATAAAGATTTTGTATAGAAAATTGATAGTATGTTTTTGATTTTTATATACCGAAATATATTTTGTCGAAATGTTGTGAAAATTGCAATTCTATGATATAAGTATAGTAGAATTTTTGTGTTTATAAAGGATGAGATTTATGAAAGATATAATAGAAAAATTAGATAAATTTAATAACGAAAGAGATTGGGACAAATTTCATTCTCCAGAAAATTTAGCAAAATCTATTTCAATTGAAGCTGGAGAACTGTTAGAATGCTTTCAGTGGGATAACGAAAATTATGATAAAAATGAAGTCTGTGAAGAATTAGCAGATGTTTTTACATATTGTATTCAAATGGCTATGAAAATAGGAGTAGACCCAGAAGAAATAATATTAAAAAAATTGGATAAGACGATAAAAAAATATCCAGTAGATAAAGCTAAAGGAGTAAGTACAAAATATAATAAACTATAATTTTATGAAGTAAATAAAAAGGAAAATAATTAGAATGTTATCAAAAATAATAAGCAAAAATGTTTTGAAATTAATGCTTGAAAATATTAGTGGAGGAAAATTATTATGATAGTATATGAGTCAACTAAGGAATTATTTGTAGAAGATGTTATTGAAGATAGAATAGAAAGAGTTATAGATAAAAAGTTTTTTGAAAAGATGGGATATCACACATCATAATCAGAAAGAAATGCGTGGAATAATTCTATGCTATATATGATGAAAGTATTGATAGACAATAATATACCACAAAATGTTGGAATTGCAATTGAATTTAAAATTCCTAATACTTCTAAAAGAGTTGATTTTATAATTACAGGTAAAGATGGAGAGTATAAGAATACAGCAATTATAGTGGAACTTAAACAATGGACAGAAGCTAAGCTGGTTGAAGGAAAAGATGGAATTGTTCAAACTTATACTGGACATGCATTAAGAGAAGTAGCTCATCCTTCATATCAAGCATGGTCTTATGCAACAACAATAGAAGACTACAATGAAACAGTACAAGATAGACGAATAGACTTACATCCATGTGTATATCTTCATAATTATTTAGCAGTGACACCACCAACATTATTATCAGATAATTATAAATATTACTTAGAAAAAGCACCAGCTTTTATAAAAGGTGATGTAGACAAACTAAGGGATTTTATAAATAAATATATAAAATATGGTGATGATAAAGAAACTCTTTATATGATTGAAAATGGAAAAATAAGACCATCTAAATCATTACAAGATGCATTGTCAAGTATGCTAAAAGGTAATGATGAATTTGTAATGATAGATGATCAAAAACTAGTTTATGAAACAGCTTTAGAGTTAGCTAGAAAATCTTATAGAGATGGAAATAAAAGAGTTTTAATAGTAAAAGGTGGACCAGGTACAGGAAAATCAGTTTTAGCTGTTAATTTACTAGTTAAATTAACTAATGAAAATATGGTTTGTTCATATGTAACAAAAAATGCAGCACCAAGAAATGTTTATGCTACAAAGTTGAGTGGTGATTTTAGAAAAACGAGAATAAACAATTTGTTTAAAGGTTCTGGTTCTTTTGTGGATTCTACTGAAAATGAATATGATGTATTAATTGCTGATGAAGCACATAGACTAAATGCCAAGTCTGGAATGTTTCAAAATTTAGGAGAAAATCAAATAAAAGAAATTATTAAAGCTTCTAAATTTTCAATATTTTTTATAGACGAGTCACAAAGGGTTACTTTAAAGGATATTGGAAGTATAGACGAAATAAAAAAATATATTAGAGAAGCTAATGCAGAATATGAAATAATGGAATTAGAGTCACAATTTAGATGTAATGGCTCAGATGGGTATGTAGCATGGTTAGATGATGTTTTGCAAATAAGAGAAACTGCTAATAATGACAGTTTTGATTTAGATTATGATATTAAAGTATGTGATACTCCAAATGAGGTAAGAGATTTAATATTTGAAAAAAATAAAACAAATAACAAAGCAAGATTACTTGCTGGATATTGCTGGAATTGGATAGCAGAAGGAAAAAATAAACCAGACGTGTATGATATAACTATTCTTGAACATAAATTTGCAATGAGCTGGAATTTGGGCAATAGTCAAACTTGGGCAATTGATCCGGGATCAGTAAATGAAGTAGGATGTATACATACTGCACAATGGCTCGAATTTGATTATGTTGGAGTAATTATAGGTGACGATTTAAGATATGAAAATGGCAGAATAGTTACAGATGTTACTAAAAGAGCAAAAACAGATCAATCAATAAAAGGGATAAATAAGTTAAGAAAAGAAAATTCTGTTGAGGCAAATAAAATTGCAGATGAAATAATAAAAAACACTTATAGAACTTTATTAACTAGAGGGCAAAAAGGATGCTATATTTATTGTACAAATAAAGAATTGTCTGAGTACTTAAAGAAAAGATTAAATCAAAAAAATAAAATTACTTATACTCTTGATAATAATTAAAACAATATTGATTTAGTAGTTAGAAATAAAGAATGTAATCTTAGCAAATTAAAAGGAAAGTAAAAACATGAAGTAGGTGTCGATATACAAATTTCTCAGAACATTTTTAATGAGCAATCAATAAAAGAAGTAGATAATCTGAGAAAAAAAGTTCAAGCACTCTTAAGAGAAATATTAAATGATTATTCGAGTGAAAAAGTTCAATAGAAATTTTTATAGAAAACATTTGATTAATCAAAAAACTCAGCAAAGTTTTAATTATTAATAGACAAAGATTCTATTAATATATAATAATTATATTATTAAAAAGTCTTATTATAAGAAATTTTAAAAGTAAAGTTATGAATGAAAATGAGTGAAAATTAAAGGTGATAATAAAATGGGTATTTTTAATAATAATGATGATAAATTTAAAACAGGAGATAGGGTAAGAGTAAGATATAGAGGAAAATAAGGATATATTATAGATAAAAATGATATTTATACATGGTTTCTATAAATAATGGACAAATAGTTGATTCTTATTCTGCAAAAGAATTAGAAAAGTGTTGGTAAAGTATAAAAGACTAGCTAAGCTAGTCTTTTATGCTTATTCTCTTGGTAGCTTTAGTAAGTTATCTCTTCCAGTGTAATCCGGTTCTGATCTTACATATTTTTCTCCATTTTGACTCAACATTGGCTGCAAGTCTGGATAAGGATAAATGTCTACCTGAATGCTGTTTGGATTTTCTTTCAAATAATCATGGATTTTAGCTTTTGTACGAAAGCCATTTCCATCTATATAAATTTGATCTATCTCTAATAAATTATTTGAATTTCCACAACCAGCTTTCATCTTTAGTCTGGTCGCTCTCATAGATGGCAACCTCCTTTCTATTCCAAAGAAGACAAACATCTTGACTTCTAGCAGTAGAAAGTGCTATAATTGTTTAAGAAATTATGAATTTTTTTGTTAAGTAGTCCTAATGTGTTATAACACTTTGGGATTATTTTACTGCTAAAAAGATTATATATTATATTTAACAAAAAGTCAAGAAAAACGTAATTATTTGGTGAAAAAAATCACCATGTTTGTAAAAAGTATTGACAATTTAGCTAAAATGTGATATATAATAAACGTGATAAAGGAGAAAGGTATGTTTAGTAAAATAATCATAGACAATATTTTAGGTATAAATAATAAAATTGAACTGGATTTTGTGGCGGCCCCTAAAAAGAAAGAAAAAAAAGATACAGTTATAGAAATAGAACCTAACATTAATATTAATAAAGCTATAGGGATAATAGGACCAAATGCATCTGGAAAATCAAGCATTATACATTCTTTATTGGAACTTAGAATTTTTTTAGCACAATATGAAATAATAGAAGTAGCTAAAGAAAAAAACGATAGAAAGCTATTGAATTATATTGAAAATAGATTTTTACCAGAAAGAAATTTTGAAAATTTAGATAAAAATAGTGAAATAGAAGTAGATATGTATATTCCTAATGGCGAAGTCCCAGGATATTACACTTATTCACTAAATTATAATGATGATAAATTGAATGAAAAATTAATATATAGAAAAAAATATAAGGCTAAAAAACAAATAATAATTGAAGATTTTAATACTGACACGAAAAGAAGTGATATTGGATATAAATGTTTTTATAAAGATAGTATCTTAAAAGATTATGAAGCAGTAGGAAAACAACTAGTAAATAAGTTTAACGAAACTATAAAATATTATAATACATTTTATCAATACTACATAGGTGATTCAATATATCAAATTGGAGTAAATGATGTAGACTACATAAATATGCAAGAAACTATAGATTTTATAAAGCAAAATGAAGATATAATTGTGAAGTTATTACAAATAGTTGATCCTAAAATTATAGGAGTTAACTTTGAAAGTGATGAAGACGGAGATGAAATTATAAAATTTAGGACAAGTAAAAATGTAAAACTAAATATATGGGATATTTCCACGGGAACAAGAAGAATATTGCAATTAGTGATAACAATTATAAAAACTATTGAAAATAATGGTGTTATGCTTTGTGATGAAATTGAAACAGCATTACATAAAGAATTGGTGCAATTAATTATACAATTATATTTGAAAAATAGTAATTATAGTCAATTAATTTTTACAACACACGATCCTGAAATTTTAGATAAAAGTGAAATGAGAAACGAACAAAAATATTATCTGAATAATTCGAATAAAAAGGTAGAAATCAGGAAAGTATCAGAAATAAATCCTAGATCTGATTACAGCTTTAGTAAAAATTATTACACCGATGATAAGTATATGCCACAACCCAATAAATTAGTGATTGATGATTTTTGCAACTATGTTATGGAAAAAAAAGCGAATATCAAATATAATAAAAAGGATAGCTAATGTATAAAAATGTAAAGCTGATACTTAATGCAAAAATTAATAAATCAATTAGAAGTAAAAGGAATAAAATTACTGGCAATTGGTATAATAATAACATACAATATATATTGCAGAAAAATATTTGGTTCTAAGTCAATAGTTGGGGTAAAAAATAACCCAAAACTTTAGAATTATTGGAAGAAGGATTTAGAAATAGATCCTTCTTTCTTTATGCCTAAAATAAAATATATTTAAGCATAAAAAGTGTAACTTAGTTAAAAAATAGTTTAGATAAGTAATTTAGACTAAAGAGAACATAAAATAATTCTTTCTTTAAAGTTGGTTAGATTTCTAAAACCAAAAGAAATTCT
>CANROM010000031.1 GCA_947632225.1 uncultured Clostridia bacterium
ACAAATGTACGTTTTTTATTTCCTAAAAAAGCCTAAATTGAATATTCACAATTTAGACCTTTTTTATTATTTTAATTTAGTTATTGTAGTTTTCATTACATTCTCATTTACAAAAGAATTTTTAACTTCAAATTTATCTTCTGGTAAAAGCTCTTCTATGAAAGTAACAGCTGGAACATAATGCCATTTTCCACCAACTTTTAAGGAATTTAGTATCTTCATATAGGCTTGCGCATATTCTATACATTCTTGATCATTTTGTTCCTCTAGATTAGCTTCGTTAAAATGCTTAGTAAATGTTAAATTAGATATAATTACATTATACATGTCACTAGGATACTCTTTTACTAGCCAGTCTTCCTGTTCAAGAGTTTCACTATCTTCACATTCCATATCTATACCATAAGCTTCTAAATTTTGATTTCTTAAGTATTTTACTAAAGCACCATTTTTTCCACAGCCTATATCTAGTATTTTACCATTAAGCTCACTTTTTTCTACATCTAATATGCTTAATACAAACTCTGGTGAATATTCAGTAGTAGCACTAGCTTGTGCCTCACCACTTGTATATGCATTTATGTAATTTCTAACATTTGTAAAATGGTCAAGTGCAATTTTTTCGTAGCTTAAGTCACGATTAGCTATATTTTCAACTAGTTTATGATATATATCTAATATATCATCACATTGTTTTTTAGTAAATTTGCTACTATTAGTTCCCTTAGCAAGATTTGTTAAAAAGCTTTTTGCAAGCTTATTCATAACCTTACTATACTCTTCTGTATTCATAGCTTCTATTATTTTATCTCTATATTCATCTTCAAATGAATTTTTATATTCACTATTATTCTTTTTAAGTATTATATTTTCAAAGCTTTTTCCTTCAAAAGCAGTTAAAATATATGTATATAACTCATCTGTATTCATTCTTTATTCCTCCAAGCAAGAATATTATATCACATATTATGTAAAATATCTACTCATTTTCTTTAATATTTTCAGTTATCATCTTTCTTTTTTCAAATAAGCTACTTATATATAGCATTATAACAAAGAACATTGTTAAGTAGTTTATATAAACATATCTAATATCTTGTGCCAAGCTAAATGGTAAAACTGAAAGTGTATTTAAAAGCATTGGTAAAAGTAGCATATAATATTTTTTATTCTTTGTTCTTTTTACAAGTAGAACTATCAATATTATGGCAACATACATAGGAATTGCTGGTCTATATAATATTGATTTTACAAACCCATTTTTCATAGTAGCTACTATTAAGAAATCACAAATATTTTTTCCAGTCTCAAACTTAGTATCTACTTTTTCATCAAAATTATAGTTATACTCATCTGAGAAATCAAAAATGTATGAATAGCCAAATGGATATGGACTCCATAGCATTGATGTTACTCGCAAATAGTGGAAAATAACTATATGAGGATTTTTTAAGCTATATTTTAAAAATACCTTTAGTAATGTTGGATATGTTTCTTCCATTCTTTGCCTATTTACAAGTTTATTAGACGAAATTGGATTTATTAAATACGCGCAATATGAGTTTTTCCATTCTTCAAGTGGAAATATTGAATCTAAGTACTCTAAATCTTCCTCTTCCATGTCAACTTCTGCATGAAGAAGTGCGCCGGTAATAAATAAAGGAAGTGCATACTTATTATCCATTATATCAAGTGCTGGCTTAATCATAATAGCTTTTGGTATCTGCACTAGTGCTTCGAATATAATAAGTGAAACAATAAATATAATAAGTAATTTTTTAGCATATCCTCTCTTTACAAACATATATATAAATGTAGGAACCATTATTAAAGTTACAACTAGTCCATTATGTCTGTATAATTGTACAAATATAAGCGTTAATGCAAGTATAATAAGATCAAAAGCGCTATATTTAAAATTCTTTCTTATTCCCTTATATATGTAAAATACTAGCATAAGTAATCCGTAAGAATATAAAACGTCTTTCCAAAAAGTAATAACATACATAAATATAATTGGCATTACGCAAACAAATATTGTATATATAATCTGAAATTTAAATTGTTTTAATTTCTCATTATAATTCTTTCTTATCTCTTTACATAACAAGCACCAAATAATACTGAAAATTAGTATATGTACTATATATAAAATAGTTGGTTGATTCCAAATTTTAAATAATATAAGTGGTACTAATGTACTTAAAAAAGGATGTGAATCAGATATATATCCATTTTTTATTTGATTACATTGATAATTTCCATCATATGTCATAATTCCAGGCCAATATGAAAATAGTACAACTGTAAAAATAATTACTGGTATAAAAAATATCAATATATCCTTTACATCTATGTTATTTTTCAAATTAGTAAAAAATTTCTCCATAAAACTCTCCTAACCTACCCACTAATTCAAATGTGGCGTATAATTTTGATATTCAAAAAACATCTCATCTTTTTTTACAACTAGTTTTGAAATTGATGTTTTAGCTATTTTTACGCCCTTTACTCTGTTAGTCCACTTAAGTTTATTTACTATGTGATAAATAATTGCAATAACTCCACCATGAGTTACCAATACTACGTTTTCTTTATCTTTATTTTCTTTTATTATATCAAAAAAAGCCTTTTTAACCCTCATATAAAATTCTTTTGGGCTTTCTCCTTCAGGAAATCTCTCATTATATTTTAAATTTGAAAAATATATATTTGGAAATTCTTCTTTAGCTTTACTATTTTCCATACCTGCCAATAGGCCATTGTTATTTTCCCTAATTCTCTCATCATATTCAACAGGCAACTTTAATCTTTTATTTATTATCTCTGTAGTCATTCTTGTTCTTAACAGATCACTACTAATAATTTTATCTAAATTAAGCTCTTCTCTGTTTTCATAGAGATACTTTTCTAGTTTTTCGCACTTTTTTATTCCCTCTTCAACAAGGGGTAACTGACTCCAACCACCTCTGTAGTTTTCATCATCATCTCCATGCCTAATTAAATATAAATTCACACTTATCCCTCCAAATATATATCTATGGTACTATATTTTTCAAAATTTGTAAATAATTATGCATAAAAAAATAGGCAGTTTAGTGCCTATTTTTAACATATTTTATCATTTCTTACTTCTATTCCATTTGTATTTAAATAATAATCGTGTTTAGCTATAATATCGCTTATACTACTTTTTATATCCATAATATTGTAGCAGTTAATTACAACAATATCATTCTGTAAAAAACACATGTAGTTATTTACCTTATTTATAAACGATTCACTTCCATTTACTACTAATATTATATTTTCATTTATATAATCATTAGTAACCTCTTCGTTTAGCCACTCCATATATAGTATCTTCTCATTCATGTTTTTAAAATACTTATTTACTATGCTTTTTAGTTTTTCTCTTTGACTTTTTTCATTTATATATATAACTTTAGCATTACTAAATTCTTTAGATATAAAATTATTTGCTACAATACATGAATGAGTATAATTTGCTACAAATGAACATACCTTTATATTTTTCATAAATCACACCTCTAGGCAATATTTTAAAACAAATTTATTAAAAATTTTGTTTGATTATATCACATGACATTTTTAGTGCTTTTTATTCTTTTAATCTATAAAAAAATGCAAAGAATATTTTTAGGTGATATTATGAAAAAATTTAAGAAAAGTATGATTATCTATCTATATGTATTCATAATCTTTACTTCAACTTTACCATCAAAAGGAAACTTTACTAATTTATCCAGCCTTAAAAATATACTTCCTGGAATAGAAAATCTACAAATTTCAAAAAAAGGAAATGACACAGAGAAAAAATATTCATTTAAATTTATAGAAATACTACAAAATATTTTTTAATTTGTTATATATAGCAAAAAAAAGCACAAAATATTTGTGACAAATATAATTTTGTCAGGAGGTATTTATGAAAGCTTTATACAATATAATGCTAGCCCTAGTTATTATAGGTGCTATAAACTGGGGAATACTAGGTTTATTCAAAATGGATTTAATAGGTTCTATTTTTGGAGGAATGACTAGTGTTATTAGTAGAATAATATTTGTTTTAGTTGGTATATGTGGACTAGGTGCAATATCACTTTTTGGACCTATCAACGAAGAAGAAGTAAGTCATTCCTAAATACCTAGAAAAAAACATCTAGATTTTAATTTCTAGATGTTTTATTTTTATATTGCTCATATAAAACAATTGATGTTGCTACACCAACATTTAAAGAGTCTATTTTATCTGACATTGGTATCTTTATTTTCATGTCTGCTATTTTACTTATATCTTCACTTACTCCATTTGCTTCATTTCCCATAACAAACGCATATTTTTTATTAAAGTCTAATGAAGAGAGTGGTGTTTTTGCATCAAGATTAGTTGTTACAATTTGATAATCATACTTTGTTAATTCTTTTATTTCATTATAATCATCTATATATATAACCTTACAATTTAGCACTCCACCCATTGTAGATCTAAGAGCCTTTGGCGAATATATATCTGCTGTTCCTAAAGTACATATAATAACTTCAACATCAAAAGCATTACAGCTTCTAATTATTGTACCTAAATTGCCTAAATCTTGAACTTGGTCTAATATAACAATATTTTTATTGTTATTTTTTATAGTTTCATCAAAGTCGTACTCTGGCATTTTAATAACAGCAAGTACTCCTTGTGGATTTACTGTATCTGTCATGTACTCAAAAATTTTTTCTTCAAAATCTAGTTTCTTTACATTTAGACTATCTATTTTATCCAAAAGCTCTTTACCACCATTTGTTTGTAGCAAAATAGATTTAGAATAAGCGATAAACATAACGTCTATCGCTTTATTATCTAATATTTCACTAACAACTTTTACTCCTTCTAAATAAAAAGCTTTATTTTTAATTCTAAATTTCTTTTCATTTAAACTTCTAATAAATTTAACATTTTCATTAGATTTACCAAAAATTGCTTCCATATTATCTCCTATATTATTCCTCTGTTGATTCTGAATCTGTATCTGATGAGCTGTCTTCAATAGCAGTTCCATCACAACTTATCTTAGATGAATCGCTATAATTATCTGGATCTAATTCTAATACTGCTTTTCTAAATTCTTTTTCGTTTACTTTAAATCCTTTTTCTAAATGAACATTTAGGTAAGTGTTGCTTACATAGTCTGATCTATCATGACTATTTTTTACTCTTTCACCATCAATCTTATCATTTAGTTTTATAATGTGATATCCGTAAGTTGTCTCAACTAATTCAGAACAAATTTCACCTTTTTTCAACTTTTTAACTGCATCAGCATATTCAGTAACTGTATATCCATCATCATACATAGTGAATTTTCCACCCTCTGATGCTGTTGTATCATCTGAGAATTCTTTTGCAAGCTCTGCAAAGTCTTCTCCATTCTTTGCTCTATTTAAAACTTCTTGTGCTTTTTTCTTTAATTCTGCTTTCTCATCATCACTCATTGTAGTGTTATCATCTTTAGTAAATGAGAATAGGATATGAGATGTATCATACTCATATAAATCAGGTTTCTCATCTTCACCGTATGTGCTTTCGATGTATGCTTTTACATCATCATCATTTGCATCTACTGCTAATTTTTCAAGATAATCTTGCATTAGATAATCTCTAGTATATATTTCTTTTAATTTGTCTATATCATATCCCATATCTTGAAAGTTTTTAACTGAGTCTTCATTACCAAATATACTTTCTAATTCTTCATTATCTTTATCAGATAATGTTGTAAATCCGGCTGCTTTTGCTTCATTTACTATCAGTTCGTCTTGTGCTGCTTTTACAAGTATTTCATATGGAATAACACTCTTATCATATCCATAATATGATAGCCATGTAGAAAACATTTTGTAGTACACTTCGTACTCTGCTTTAGTTACACTTCCTCCATCAAATGTTGCAAGACCTCTGTTATCTTTTGCAACATATACTCCTACTATAGCAATAACTACTACAAGAAGAATAGCAAGTATTACAATTATAACACTATTTTCATTTCCAGCTTTTAATTTTGTTGTTTTACTATTCATATTTTTACCCCTTTTCTTTAATAGTACTTTCTAATTTACTAATCTCTAACTGTACACGGATAAGTATATCATTATTGCTAGAGTTTGTCAATGCGATTTTTAAATTCATAGGTTCAAATTTTATCATCTTATCCGTAGCTAAAATCCTAGTTATACCTAGCTTTCTAGCCTTATTTCTAATTTCTACTATTTTTATTAAGTTTTCAGTCTCTTTTGGAATATCCCCATATCTGTCTAGTAGCTCATCAATAACTTCCATTGATTCTTCTTCATTTTTAATATCAGAGATTTTCTGATACATATCTATTTTTTGAATTGGATCTTTTATGTACATATCACTTATGTATGCTGATACGTTTATATCTATCTTAACTTCTTTAGCAATTTCTTCTTTACTTGTTGCATCCTTTCCTTCTTTTTCTTCTCTAATTGCTTTTTCAAGTAATGCTAAGTATAACTCATATCCAACTTTTGCCATATGTCCATGCTGTTCTTTGCCAAGTAAATTACCCGCTCCTCTTATTTCCAAATCTCTAAGTGCAATCTTAAATCCACTACCAAACTCTGTGAAATCTTTAATTGCTTTTAGTCTTTTTTGTGAAACTTCAGATAGAACTTTATTTCCATCATAAGTTATGTATGCATATGCAAGTCTACTAGATCTACCAACTCTACCTCTAATTTGATATAGTTGAGCAAGTCCTAGAGTATCAGCATCTTCAACAATAAGAGTATTAGCATTTGCCACATCAATACCTGATTCAAGAATAGTTGTACAAACAATAATATCTATCTCATGGTCAATAAACTTAAGCATTACATCTTCTACCATCTCTGGTGGCATCTGTCCATGTGCACTTGCAATTCTTGCCTCTGGTATCATCTCATGAAGCTTAGCTACAATATCATCTATTTTACTTACCCTATTATTTAGGTAAATTACTTGTCCATCTCTTAATAGCTCCTTTTCAATTGCCTCTTTAATTACGCTATCATTATATTCAAGCACATATGTATGCACTGGTAGTCTTTCCATAGGTGGTTCTGTTAAGGTACTCATTCCTCTTATTCCCACCATAGACATATGTAAAGTTCTTGGTATTGGCGTTGCGGTCATTGAAAGCACATCCACAGTTTCCTTTAATGTCTTAATTTTTTCTTTATCTTTTACACCAAATCTGTGTTCTTCATCTATTATTAAAAGCCCCAAATCATTAAAATATACATCATTAGATAAAATTCTATGTGTTCCAATTATGATATCTATTTTTCCGTCAACAAGTCTTTTTAAGATATCTGTTTGTTCTTTTTTAGTTTTAAATCTACTTAAAAACTCTACCTTTATTCCAAATGATTTCATTCTGCTTTCAAAAGTTCTAAATTGCTGTAATGCAAGTACTGTTGTTGGTACAAGATATGCAACTTGTTTTGAGCTCATAACAGCTTTAAATGCAGCTCTTAATGCAAGCTCTGTCTTACCATATCCAACATCTCCACAAAGAAGTCTATCCATAGGTTTATCTGTTTCCATATCTTCTTTTATTTCCTCAAGAGATGTCTTCTGGTCACGTGTTAATTCGTACTCAAATGAGTCTTCAAATTCATTCTGCCATGGTGTATCTTTTGAAAAGGCATAGCCTTTCATTTTCTCTCTTTTAGCATAAAGTAGCATAAGTTCCTTGGCCATTTCTTTTACGTGTGCTTTTACTTTAGTTTTAGTTTTATCCCATTCTTTTGTGCCAAGTGAGTTTATCTTTGGTTTTGCACCATCATCACAAACATATTTTCCAACACAGTCTAGCTGGTTAATTGGTACATATAGCATACCCTTGTCTGCATATTCAATTTTAATATAGTCTTTTTGTACATCTACAACTTTTACTGTTTCTATGCCTCTATATATTCCAATTCCGTGATTTTCATGAACTACATAGTCCCCTATTTCTAGGTCTGCATAGGTATTTATTTTCTGTCCAACACTAGTTTTCTTTATCTTCTTACTTGTTGTAGAAAGTCCACTGACTGGCTCTGCGAGAACTAATACTTCAAATTCATCTGATGCAAAACCACCAGATAATATACCTTTAGTAATATATATTTTTCCTACATCTAACTCATCTATGCCAAATATATTTGGTACTTCTTGAACTTTTATATTATTATCTATTAAGTAATTTTTAACTTGGTTATATCTTGTATCTGTAGGAAATGCTAAAAGTACAGCCTTATCTTTAGCTCTTACTAAATCTTGAAGTAGTACTTCCATAGCACTTTTATAGAAATTAGCCTCTTTAATACTAAAATTATATACTTCTCTATTTCTAAGTACTAACTTGTCTATATTTATTCTTTCTAGATATATACTAGACATATCGCTTTCAAGCCTTACTTCTACTTCTTCATAAGTTAAATACCTATTTACAAAAGGCATATATACATAGTCTCTTTGAGCAAGTACCTTTATTGTTTCATCATTTTCATATGCAATACTTGCCGCTTTTTCTTTACATCTAGTTGGCTCATCTATAAATACATTATAATTTTGTAAATAATCTAATAGTGTATCTGGTCTTTTAACAAGTACATTGAAATACTTATCTATAAGATTATCTAAATCGCCATTATTTATTTTTTCAATATCTGCTGTTATATTTGATTTTAATTCTTCACTTATATTTGACTCTTTTAAGAAGCTTTTTAATTCACTTATTACAGCATCAACTTTTTCTCTAGATACATAGTTTTCTGATACTTGTGACATATCTATTTTACTTACTGAATCAATACTTCTTTGAGTTACAGGGTCAAAAGTTCTTATGCTATCTACATCCTCGCCAAAAAATTCTATTCTATATGGCAAGTCGCTATTTATACAAAATAGGTCTATTATTCCACCACGAACAGCAAATTGTCCTTTTCCTTCAACACTTTCACTTCTTTCAAATCCGTATTTAGCAAGAGTTTCAACAACTTTATTTATTGATATAGTATCTCCAACACTAATACTAAATTCTTCTCCTTTATATCTAGCATTTGGAAACATTTTAACAAGTAGAGCATCTATTGTTGTAACTACAATATTTCTTTTACCGCTAAGTATTCTCTCAATAGCATACATTCTTTGGTTAGATATATCCTTACTTTCTGCATCTATATCATAGTACTGCAAAGCACGTGGAGGTAAATATATAATTTCAATATCTGATGAGTAAAATTTTAAATCTTGTATTATTTTATTTGCCTGAAATATGTTGCTACATACCACTATTGAGTTTTTATTACTATTTTGTGTAATTCCATAAAGCATCCAAGCCTTACTGCTATCAGTAAGGCCTACAATACTTAATTTACTCTTTTCCTCTTTAATTATTTTCTTAATTAGTGACGAATAGTTACTACTATTTGCCAAAGTTTTAATAAGTGGATTCATTACTTATTCCCTTCTTCTATCTTTTTAATAAATTCATCTATAGATATAACTTCTACACCAAGCTCATTAGCTTTAGTTAATTTTGAACCAGCAGCTTCTCCTGCTATTAAGAAACTTGTTTTTTTAGATACAGAAGATGAAGCTTTTCCAGAATTTTCTTCAATCATATTTACTATATCTTCACGAGAATAATTATCAAAAGAACCTGTAATGCAAATTGTTTTTCCAAGTAATTTGTCAGATTTTTTCTCTTCTTTTTCTCCTTTTAAATTAACTCCTACATTAGCAAGTTTTTCAATTATATTCTTTGTTTCTTCTTTCTTGAAGAATTCATATACAGATACTGCCATTATTTCACCAAAATCTTCAAGTGAGCTTAGCTTTTCTACAGATGCTTGCATAATAGCATATATATCATCAAAATTTTTGGCTAGTACTTTTGAAGCTTTTTTACCTATATGTCTTATTCCTAGTCCAAATATAAGTTTATCTAAGCTGTTAGCTTTAGTAGTTTCAATTGCAGAGATAATATTATCTGCAGATTTTTCTTTAAAGCCGTCCAAGTTATATATATCCTCATATTTTAAATAATATATATCTGCTACATCTTTTAACAAGTTCTTTTCAATCAATGTATCAACTAGTGAATCTCCCATTCCTGAAATATCCATACAATCTCTTGATACAAAATGTGTTATACTTCTATATATTTGTGCAGGACATTCACTATTAGTACATCTTAAGGCTACTTCATCCTCTTCTTTTTCAAGTGGTTCTCCACAAACTGGACAAGTAGTAGGTATATTAAATTCTTTTTCTGTGCCATCTCTTTTTTCTGTAAGCACTCTATCTACTTCTGGAATTACATCTCCAGCTTTTTGAATTAGTACTTTATCTCCAATTCTAATATCCTTTTCCTTCATAAAGTCAAAATTATGAAGTGTTGTTTTAGATATAATACTTCCTGCAACTCTTACTGGTTCCAATATAACTACTGGTGTTACCTGCCCTGTTCTTCCTACTTGAAGAGTTATATCTAGTACTTTTGTTTCTTTCTGCTCAGGTGGATATTTATATGCAACGGCCCATCTAGGCACCTTTACTGTTTGACCCATTTCCTGTCTTATTTTTATATCATCAAGCTTAACAACAGCACCATCAATATCATATTCAAGATTATCTCTCATTTTACCAATTTTATTGATTGCATCTATTACTTCATCTTTAGTTGTGCATACATATCTTACTGCTATAGTTTTAAGTCCGGCTTTAGATAAATAGTCTAGTCCTTTTGAATGTTTTTCAAAGTTCATTCCTTTTTGTATATTAAATACAAATATACTAAGATTTCTATTTTTAACAAGCTCACTATCAAGCTGTCTTAGTGTACCTGCAGCTGCATTTCTTGGGTTAGATAGTTGTTGCTTATTTTGAGCTAATAGTTCTTCATTTATTTTATCAAATTCTTTTCTTGGAAGATATACCTCACCTCTTACCTCAACAGTATCATCAGTATTTAGCCTGTGAGGAATATCCTTTATTTGCATTATATTAGGAGTAACATCTTCTCCTACAAATCCATCTCCACGTGTTGAACCACGAACAAGTATACCATTTTCATATTCAAGTGAAACTGATAGTCCATCTATTTTAGTCTCAACACTAAACTTAATATCATCTCCATACTCTTCATGTACTTTATCCACAAAACTTCCTATATCTTCTAATGTAAATACATCTTGTAAACTTTGCATTTGTACATCATGAGTTACTTGTGAAAATATGTTTTTATTTTTACCACCAATTTTTTGTGTTGGTGAATTTTTAGTTATAAGCTCAGGATGTTCTGCTTCTATCTTTTTTAGCCTTTGAGTTAGTTTATCATACTCGTAGTCTGATATCTCTGGCTCATCCTGTTCATAATATAATCTATTATGATACTCTATTTCTTTTCTTAATTTTTTTAATTCTTTCTCTAAATCTTTTATATTTTCTGAATCATTACTTTCTCCAAAGAAATTCATTTGTTCAATATCCATACTAACACCTCTGTACGCACAGAAAACATAGAATAGTAATACCCTATGTTTCTTTATATATTCTACTACATTTACCTTAATATTTCAAGGAATCTAAAGCAAATAAGCGGTTAATTACAAACTATTTTTACTTTTATTCTTAATCAGTTTTACTTTATTTATACACTATGGAAATATTATCATAAAAGCAGGCAATTAGCAACAATTGTCTGCTTTTAATAATTAGAAGTGTAAAGTTTTATTAACAAGCTTTTCTCTTATTTTTTCTAGCTCTTTTATCCCTTCACTTTGCTCCTTTATAATACTTTCTGCTACTTCTTTAAGTCGTGAATCAATATTATACTCTAGTAAATTCTTGCACATTCTTATAGCACCCTCGTGATGAGGTATCATTTCACATATAAAATTCAAATTTATATCTATTCCTTTTGGTGCGTTTCTCATATTATTTATCATATTTTTTACTATTTCCAAATATTTTGCCATATACTTTTTCATATCTTCTTGACAACTTTCATATCCTTGTGTTGTACATCTAATCTCACGCATTTCTTTTATACCAGCTTCTTGAGTAGTAATTATATTATTTGCTATCTTTATTAGTGGTTCGTACTCAGTATAATTTAATAAATTTTCACACATATAAATTGCTGCCTGATGATGAGGTATCATACAATTTATAAAATAAATTGTAATATTATCACAATTTGGCTTTAAAAGCATTTTACACTCCATAGTGTTTAATATTTCATCAAATCTAATTAAATAGTTTTTTACCCTATTTTTGTTCAAAATATGCATATGTAACATCTCCTTTTTATATTTTATTTAAAAATATGGAAGATGGTTACAAAAAAGTAGTTAAGTATACACCTAACTACTCTAAAATGCTCAAGTTTCCTTTTAATGTTTTTACATTCCAACCCTCAAGTTCATCTTTATATGGCTCATATATATCATTTAGTAAATATATATCTTTACCAAAATAAAATGCAAAAGCAATTTCTGCAAAACTATTTGGTCCTATATAATTTTCAATTCCGTTTTTAGTTGAATTAACAACTAAAATTGCATTAGTATCATTATCACAAATCCTATTAAAATGTGCACGAGATGCAACCGATTTTTCTAGTCCTTGCATACACTCAACAGGAAGTAGAACATTATATCCATTTTTCTCTAGTTCTTTTCCTACTCTTATAATCTCATCTTTTACTTTCATGCTTCCACATAAAACAATATTTTTCATATTCTTCACCTATTATTCATAGTAACACAAAAGGAAGTAATTAGCAATAAACTACTTCCTTTTAATTTAAATTATAGTCCTAATTCTTTTAGCCATTGTTCAATAATATTTTTAGAAGTTGTAGCATCTTGTCCACGTATTGCAACTCCATCTAGCACATTTGCTTGTGTCTCTATTTGACGTATTAAATCATATGTTCCTGAGTTGCCACTACCCTCATGTGTTACAAATGGTATAATTGTCTTTCCAGATAAGTCATACATTTCTAAGAAACTATATATAATCATTGGCATATCTTGATGCCAAATAGGATAACCTAAAAATATAACGTCATAATCTTGTATATTCTCTATTGTATTTAAAATTTCTGGACGTGCATTGCTCTCCTTTTCTTGCCTTGCAACTTCTACACATTCATCATAACTTGTAGGATATGCTACTTTAGGTTCAATTTTAAATACATCGGCATGGCTAATATCCTTTATATAATTTGCTATTACTTCAGTATTTCCAACATCTATATTTCCAACAGCATAATTTTCACCATTTCTTGAAAAATATGCTATTAAAATCTTAGAACTACTAGTAATAACTTTATTTTCATCTACTTTTTGTTTATCTTGGTTTACACTATCTACTATTTTTTCTACTTCATCTTTACTTGGCATTTTATCTTTATTTTCAACAATAATAGCGACACCTAGTATCATTGCTACCAAAATTACTAAAATTACAACTGATATTTTTTTACTCATATTCTTCCTCCATATATTACTACATAAATGTCTACGTATATAATATCATAAAAAGCAAGAAATAATCAAATACTTCTTGCTTTAATAATAAAATTCTATAACTCTATTAGTTCATAATCTCTAGTTCCAAAGCCAAGCTCAGCTGCAGCCTCAATAGTGTGAACACCATTTCTTGACTCAATTCTTTCAATAAGTTTTTCTTTTCCTGGGTCTTCTGAGTTATACACTAAGTCTAGGCATGCTTGATCTACTGCTATTGGATCTAAGCTTGCTAAAATTCCTATATCTTTCATACATGGTGCTGAAGCGTTTCCATCACAGTCACAATCTACAGAAATATTCTTCATAACATTTATAAACACCATATTTCCTTTAAAGTAATCTACTACACTTTTAGCCGCATCTGCCATTGACTCTAAAAATTTATCTTGCAATGGTAAATTTCCCCATAACTTAGTTTGGTCATCTACTGCTCCTGCAGTATGAATTACAGTTTTTCCTGCTGATGAAGCACATCCTATAGATAGTTGTTTTAATGCTCCACCATATCCGCCCATAGCATGACCTTTAAAGTGAGATAGTACAAGCATTGAATCATAGTTTGCCATATTTTTTCCAACGTAATTTTTCTTTATTACTTTACCATCAGGAATTTCAAGTACCATATCTGGTCCTTCTGCATCCATTAAATCAAAAGGGAAATATTTATCCCATTCATGCTCTTTTATTAGCTTTAAATGTCTATCTGTATAATTTCTTGCTCCTTCATATGCAGTGTTACATTCAACTACTGTACCATGTACATAGTTTATAACATCCTTTACAAAGTCTGCTCTTAAGTAGTTTTTGTTTCCTCTTTCTCCAGAGTGCATCTTTACTGCAACTCTACCTTCTAATTTTTTACCAGTTGCCTCATATGCTTTAATAATATTTTCAGGAGTTATATCCCTAATAAAATATACTTTTGCCTTTTCCATAAACCACTCATCCTTTCTTATGAAACAATTTTATCACAAATATTATTCATTAACAATAGTTAATTTTTTAATGTTTTTTCTGCCATCATATATTTGTTTGAAATCTTATAGCCAGCATATCCATACATTTTATCTAGCCCAGTATAAGTATAACCCAAATGACCATACTTCATTCCAATATCTTTAAGATATCTAGTTCCTATACGCACCATATTAGAAGCTATTTTTCTATGTCTGTATGCAGTCATAGTTGTAGTACATCCTACACTTCCTGTAGACTTAGCCTCTACCTCTATACTTACAATTAAAGTACCACATACTTTTTTATCTTTTAGTGCAATTAAGACTCTTTCGTTATTTGCATCATTATATAAAGCAGAATTCATATAATATTTAGTAAACTTTTCTTCTGCATCGTTAACACATTCTTCTATTTCTTTTAAATCATTTATTGTAGCAAACCTATATAATATTCCATCAATGGTATCTCCAACCTTCTCATTGTAATCTATATCATCTAGGTTCATGTCCATATCAAAGCACTCGTCTTCTCCCCAAGAGTGTACATATCCTCGCTTTTTAAAAAAGGATTCGTTATCATCTAGAATAGGAACACCTGGCATTAAGTAGTCAAACCCTTCTCCTAAATTTATTTTACTATATCCATTCTCTAGAACTAGTTCTTCAGATTTTTTAAGTAGCTTTGAGCCAATTCCTTTGTTTCTATACTCTTTGTCTACGCATAGCATAAGTATTGTAGACTTATTTATAACAGCTACTCCAATTAGTTTTCCTTGATTATTTCTTTCCTCAATAATTTTATTATCTGGATTACTTAATATACTAATTTCTGTAGCCTTTGATCTAATATTAAATTTAAAATTTTCCTTATATATATTGTATAATTCTTCTAACATATATTACCTCTCTT
>CANROM010000032.1 GCA_947632225.1 uncultured Clostridia bacterium
GTAATTGGTACCAGTAATCTCCTCGCCCTTTTCATTTACAAAGTCTATATTCAATTTTGCATAATCTACTTTATTATATAATGAGATTATACTTTGATATATATGTGAACTACCTTCAACAGTTATATATTGTTTTTTATTTCCCGCTGATGCGTATATTTGTGCATAGATATTTTGAGAATTAATTGCAAAAGTTAGATGTAGAAAATATGCATCGCTACCAGATATCCTAACATAGAATGGCTCTCCTGTATTTACTCTAGAAATTACATTACCATCCTTATCTACTATCTCTGCTTTGACTTCTCCATTTATACTTTTTAAAGATAAATCTGTAGTAGATACATTTGAATCTTCTAAAATAATTTTAGTGAAGTCGTCTAGTTCTTCTCTAGTATAGTATGGACCTATTAGAGTCGTTCCATCTTCTTGTTGTTTTACTTGCGCATTACTTTTGTTAAAGTATCCAGAATTATTACTAGTGTACCTATTTTCTAATGCATCTTTTACAATTTCTTTTGCTTTAGAAACAACACGAGCAACCATGTCTTCATATTCTGGTGCACTTGCTTTAATCTTATCTAGTGAAAATCTTCCGTTAGCTACATCTTGAATTTGTTGCCTTGAGACAATTTCATATATTGCAAGTTGTGTTGCGATGTATGCTTCTTCTTCATTTTGTAGTCCCATTTGTTCATAAGTTACGTACGGATATCCACTAAGTAATACTTTTAGCAAGTAGCCTGTTGTAAAATGCTCTGTATTGGTCATTTCACCTTCTGGTATAATATCATAGCTGTATGTTATTGAGTAGGCAACTTTATCATCTAGCTTAGTAGGTGCAATTTTAATATATATGTTATTGATAGTATCAATCATATACTTGCTTAACTCTTCAGAATGAATAGTTCTTTTCCTACCTTCTAGTTCCTTATTGCCACTTGGTGCGGTTTCAACTTGTTGCGGTTCGTTACTCTTATTATTATTTACGAATAGCTTTCCTATTACTAAAGTAGCACCAAACCCAATAAAAAACACTATCACACAACATAGTATTCCTGACAATATTTCTTTTGCTTTGCCGTTATCTTTCTCCTTTGGCTTTTTTTCTTTGCACTCCATTTCCTTTAGTGCATCTTCGGTAAAAACAAATTTCTTTACCTTATCTTTGATTTTACTCATATCAAATCTTTTGTTGGATTCCATAATTATTCCTCCTTCTTAATAATTTATACTCAAATATTATATCATATATGCCATTAAAAGTCAATAGATTTACATAATATGTGATTGTAAACAAAAAAAGAGATAGCTTTCGCTATCTCTCATTTACTCTATATTAGTCTTCTTTTTTTGCAGCTATTAGATTCATGAATCCATATCCTAAAATACTTATCATTGAAACTACTAGTACAATTATCATATTGTCGCTTATAAGTCCACCAGTTTTTGGTAACTCTTCTTTTTGGTTGTATACAATTGCTTCGATTAAATCTCCGTCATTTGTAATTGTGAATTCATGTTCACTGTCATCCATTATATATCCTTCTGGAGCTTCTACTTCTTTAAAGTAGTATTTACCATAAGTTAATTTTTTAGATTCAGCAACACCATTTTCATCAGTTACTATTGTATCAACAACATTTCTGTCTTCGTCAAGTACATCGAATTTAACACCTGCTAGAACTTCGTTAGATCCTTCTACTAATTTAAGTATTTTTAATTGTCCTTTGATATAGTAGTTTACAACATTCTCTACTACGTTTTGACCATCATATTCGATAGTGAACTCATGTAGTGAACTATCTACTACTATTCCTTCTGGAGCTTCTACTTCTCTATAGTAGTAAGTACCTTTCTTTAATTCTCCTGACTCAGCAATACCTTTGTCATTAGTTACCATTGTGTCTATAACTTTCTTATTTAAATCTAAGATTTCAAATTTAACACCTTCAAGTGGTTCGTTGTTTTCATCGACTTTAATTATTTTTAAGTAGCCTTCTTTTAAGTCGTTAACAACTGTTTTCTTAACTACTTGATTGTTTTGTGTTAGAGCAAAGCTATGTCTTTCTGTGTCCATTACAACATTTTCTGGAGCACTTGTTTCTACATAGTAGTATGTTCCAACTGGTAAACGTTTAGATAAAGCAACACCATTTTCATCTGTTGTTATTGTATCTACAACATTTCCACTTTCATCAAGAATATCAAATGTAACATCTGATAATTTGTTTTCTTCACTATCATATTTTGTTATTTGTAATTGTCCTTTTTCCATATAGTTTACAACATTTTCAATTACATTTTGACCATCATATTCAATAGTGAATTGATGCTCTGTTGAATCAACTATATATCCATTTGGAGCTTCTATTTCTTGATAGTAATAAGTACCTGGTTGCATTTCACTAGATACTGCAACACCTTTATCGTCAGTTACTATTGTTTCTATAAATTGTTTATCTGAATCTAATATGTTGAATTTAACACCAGCTATTGGATTTTTACTTTCATCTACTTTAATTATTTTTAAGCCACCTTTAGCTTTTTCATTGTATATCTTAATACCAATTACTTTGCCAGCTTCTGTTAAAGTAAAGTCATGTAATGTATCATCTAATACATATCCATCTGGAGCTTTAACTTCTTGGTAGTAATATTTACCTAAAGAAATATTTTCAATAGCTATTCTACCTTGTGCATTTGTTGTAACTTCATGTATTTGTTCCATTTGAGAATTGTATATTCTAATTACAGCACCAGCTAAAGCTGTTTCATTCTCTTTATCTAATTTTAACATTACAAAGCTTGCAAGTTCATTAGTTTTTTCATTTACAACTTTAACACTAGTTGTTTCACTAGCTTTTACTGTAACATTTGTACTAGCATTTTTAATTATATATCCGTTTGGAGCTTCTACTTCAACTAATACATAATCTCCTACTGGTACATTAAGTATTTCTAGTTTACCTTCTGAGTTTGTTCTTCCTTCACCTAAAGATCTTCCATCTTTAGTTTGTAGTTCGAATTTTGCACCTTTAACAGGTTTATCCTCTTGGTCAACTTTTACAATTTCAATTGCACCTTTACTTATGTCATTATCATATTTAATTGTTACAAATTCGTTCATTGATACAGGTTCAACATCTAATATAACATAGTCTTGTGCGTTAGAATCAGAAGTTGTATATATAGCACCAACTTTTTTATCTACATCAGCAGCAAATCTTAAGTTAAATGAAACTGTTTTCTCGTTTGCATTCATTCTTACATATACAAGGTCACCACTTGCCATTGTTGGTTTATCGTTACCTTGAGCATCAGTAATTCTAGCAGATGCTGGAGCACCCTCTAAAGCTGCTGTTACTGAATTTATGCATCCAGGATCAGCAACACCTGTTACTTCTGCTTTATATGGTCCAATTAAAACTTCGTCATCACCAAATTCTTTTAACTCGGCATTAGATGTTGTAATTGTAAGTTTTGGTACATCAGTATAAGGATTTGCTAGAGCAATCTCTTTTAACTTTTCTGCACCTGCAAGAGCTCTTTGTAAGAAAGCATTATAACCATTTGCTGGATCTATGTTTTCAACTCTAAATGGATAATGAGTTTTCTTAGACTCACCTGTTCTGTTTAGAACTTCCCATAGAGCCATTTGTGTAGCCATATATGCTTCATCATTGCTTTGGCATCCTAATGATTCTGGTGTAGCATTTGGATAACCATGTATCAATATTGCTAAACCTTGGTCAGATAATGGTCCTCTATATGTCATTGTTCCTCTTGGTGCGTGATATGAATAATCTATACAATAAGATACTATACCACCTAAAGTAGTGTTACCAAACCATACATTTCTTTTGTTGTATGTATCATAACCTACTCTAATAGAACCTGGAGAATAGTAATTTAGTTCTTGCTTTACAGCTTTAACAGCTAAAGGACTACATTCCAAAGTAAGTAATACTACTAGCATTATAATACTAGCAACTTTTAGTTTAAGTCTTTTTATATTTTTAAAAAACTTTACCATAAACACATCCCTCCTAAAAAAATTAAACACTATAATATGTTTCTTCTCTAGTATACAATAATATTATAACACACTAGAGCTTTGCAGTCAATGTTTAATACGTAAGTTTTAAGTTCTAGATTGACATAATATTAGTGAACCTTTAAACTTGTTTGAAGTTTATTTAGTTCACATAATTATTATAGCACGGTTTCAGGGTTTTTGTCAAGAAAATGCAACATTTTAGTCAAAAAAAGTACATTTTTTTATTTTTTCATTTAATTTGAGTAACAAGATGACATTTGTAAAATTTTAGTTACAAAGAGCAAAAAATAGAGTTGTAAAAAATTACAACTCTATTTTAATTTTTCATTGCCATACTATTACCCGATTCATAGCCTTTCATTGCTTTGTTAAATACTACAATAGCAGTACATCCATATATAATTCCTACCACAAATATAAGTAATAGTATAGATAAATTGAAATCTTCCATTAATCTTGCTGGCAAATATGCTAAATATGCAACTGGAACTACAGTATATAGTATAACTTTTATTCCTATTCTAAATATATTTTCTGGATAAGTTGAAAATGTTATTAACAGCATTTCTACAAATCTATTTGCTATCATCTTTGTATCTCCAATCCATACAGATAAAGATCTAATTATAACTTCAGATGATATAAAGAATATACTTCCAAATGTTGATAAAGAAACTAGAAGTAGTATTTTAGGAATATTGCCACCTGCAGCTATTGCTCCTATTACTAGTCCATATACCATATCTCCACATGCTGAAAATGTGCATTTAGATGTCATTACATTTAAAAGTACATTCTTAGGTTGAAGTAAGAAGCTATCCATTGTACCAGTTATTATATACTCGTTAATCTTCTCAATTCCACCAAAGAAAAAATATGCTAGTCCAAATGACAGGCTTGAGAAAGACCACAAATACAAAACGTTGTTAAATGTTATTCCTGCACTTTCTCCAGCGTTACTAAATACTACTTTCCAAAAAACTAAAAAGAATAGATTATTTATAAACATAAATACTGCTTGAACTATAAAGCTTGCTTTATATGCCATTGCAGATTTAATGTTCACCTTTACTGCATTTAAAAAATATCTAAAATTATTTTTAACCGCCGTTAACATATATATTTCTCTCTCCTTTCCTATTTAGTATCAAAACACCAATTATAACTACTATAAGCGATATAACTTGTCCAATTATAAGTGGTAAACTACTTGCTAAACTAAAGTCTACTAGTATTTTTCCGGGTGGATATACAATATATGTTGTTGGTAAGAATCTTAGTATATTACCTACATAACTAGGAAAAAATTCTAGTGGTGTAAATACTAGTAACAGCATAGCCTTAGAGATAACTAAATAAAAAGATTTATTTTCTTCAGTTACAAATGCAAGCATTCCTATAAATACTTGTATAAATATAGCAATAAGTACTGAAATTCCCATAGATACAAGAAATAATAAAATTTGTATTGGCGTAACAGATAAAGCTCCACCCATTATAATACCAAGTATTATTCCAAATATGAAGTTTATTACTAGGTTAACTACACATGTAGCCTCTTGTGCTAAAATGTACTTAATAAAGCTTATTGGTTTTGTCATTAAGTTTGCAACATCGCCATTTTTAATCATATCTGATACCTTTATATAGTTCTTTTTACCTATAGAATAAGCCATAAACTCACCAACTATGATGTACCAAATTAATGCACCTCTAGTATATCCAAGAATATCTTTTCCCTGCAATATATAATCCCATAAAGCATAAAAAACAAATATATGCACTGCATAAGAAACTAAGGAAAATATATAGTCTATTTTAAAATTTATTTCAGATTTCAATTCAAATTTAAAAATAGATAAATATTTCTTCATAGCTATCTCCTTTCTTTATAAATATTTTTAATAACGTCCTCCAAAGGTGTAGACTCAATTTGTATATCTACGATATTTCCAACAGATGTAAAATATGATAAAAGTTCTCCCATATGAACTTCATTAGTATCTACAATTAGTTCAATTTGATTTCCATCTATTTTTTCAACTTTGTACTTAAATTCGTTATTTTTTATAACTGTATCATATGATATTTTTATTTTCTTTTTAGATAAGTACTTGTGCTTCAAATCTTGTATTGTAGAGTCTGTTACAATCTTACCATCATTTATAATAATTATTCGATTGCACAAAGCTTCTACATCTCCAATATCGTGACTAGTTAGAAATATAGTAGTGCTACTTTCTTCATTCAGCTTTTTTATGATTTCTCTAATTCTAGACTTAGCAAAGATATCCAACCCAATAGTTGGTTCATCTAAAAAGATAATTTCTGGCTTATGAAGTATGCTACCTGCTATTTCACAAATCATTCTTTGACCTAAGGATAGTTTTCTAACTACCTTATCTAAAAGATTTTCTATCTTAAACATCTGTGCAACTTCATCAATTCTACTTTCTGCTTGCTTTTCATCTAAATCATAAATACTACACAATAGCTTGTAACTATCCCTTACAGTAAGATGCATGTATAATTGAGACTTTTGACCAAACATACATCCAATATTATATGCTAATTTCTTTCTGTCCTTAGATGGATCAAGTCCTGCAACACTTATAGTTCCGCCATTAGACTGAATAATTCCAGTTAGCATTTTAATAGTTGTACTCTTTCCAGCACCGTTTGGTCCTATAAATGCAACAATCTCACCCTTTTCTACTTCAAAAGAAATATTATCTACAGCTGCTATGACCTTTTTTTCTTTTGCTCTAAAAATTCCTCCAGTTTTAATAGTAAAAGATTTCTTTAAATTTTTGACACTTATTTGTATCATCGTATCTTCCCTCCATTTCTTGAGAATTCTTCCAATCTAAATATTAATTTAGATAAAAAAAAGATATTCTCATAAAAAGTTTCTCTAATGAGACTCCTTTTATGAAAATATCTTAAGTGTACCTTATATTTAAGGTTGTGTAGCTCGCATAATTGCTTATACACACTCTCATGCATACTTGTATTATACCACGCATATTTATTTATGTCAACATATAAATTAAAAAAGTCAGGAAAATTTATCCTAACTTCTTTGTTAAAGATGAAGTAATGTCTATAATTTTATTTGCATGCAACTTATCTGTACAATAGTGTACATCAATACTTCTTGGCGTATAACCTTCAAAGTAAGGAGCACCCTTTGTAAGATAATTAGCTTTAAGTTTAGAAGCAACAAATAATGTAGATTCTTCTTTACTTGAAAAAGTAGTAGCAAGATCAGGATTACTATCTATAGCATTCCAACCATATAAGTTATTTCTTTCAAGTGCATATTTAGATGTTCCCCATCCACTTTCAAGTGCGGCAAGTCCCACTAAATATAAAGAATTAACGTTATATTCTTTTTCTGCTTTCTCAAAGGTAGCACCTAAGCCATATAATTTTGTACCCTCTAACATTTTGTCTATTTCTTGAGCAGTCAAATTTGATGGTACTCTTAAATCTGAGTCTAAAGTTAACTCTAAATTTCTTACCTTTTTAGGTTCAGATTTTTCAACTTCAGGATCATTATTTTCTGTTACTTCCGTTTCATTTAAATATTCTTTTCTTAACTTAGAGTATGCATTATCTTTATATTCAGTAAACTGATTACTATTTAATACTAACCCTGTTAAAATGAATACAACAAATAAAACAATAAAACATTTCTTCACTTTTCTACCAAACCCCCTGTTTTGTCTGGTAGATTTCACACTATACCTCCTCTTTCTATTGACTTGTATTGCCGATAATTCTAAATTTAGAACATCTAACACATATTCGTCCATTATAATTATATCACAAATTTTAGTTTATGTAAACTTACGCAAAAAAAGAACGAAGTAAGATTTATCTTCCTTCGTTTCTGTAATATGCTTCCCAAGCTTTAGCTGTTCTGTTTTTCAAGTTAGCATCTTGTACTCTAGGTCTTTCAAATCCCCAACAAAAAGCTTCTGTAGCTTCACTAACTGAATAAGGCTTTTCAAATTTTTCCTTATTAGGTCCCCAGATTTGATGTCCACTATTCCATTCCTTCATAAAGAAATCAAGTTGAACTTCAATGTCTGTCCAATCTTTTCCGTTAGCTTTAGCATAAGCTTCGAAGTTTTCTCTTCTACCATAAGACCATTGGATAAGTCCAATACCTATACTATTAGATTCAACTTCAGCTGGATTTAAATTACTTTCTTGATACATGTTACCAATAATTGCAGCAGTTTGAATTTCGGTAAAGCCCTGTGCTCTTAAATAGTCCCATATAAATTCTTCAGTACTTTTTTCTTCAGTTTTAACAACTGGAGTAACCTCTTTAGGTTCTTCAACCTCTACTTGAGTATCTTGTGCTTCCTCAGCAACTTCCTCTACAACTTGTTCTTGCATATCTGGAGTAATAAATTCTTGCTTTAAGCTAGAATATGTTTCATCTCTTTTTTGATTAAAGTATGATGAGTTTTCTACAATTCCTCCTAAAACAAATAAAGCTAGTATAGCAACTAGTATCCTTTTTACTCCCTTTTTTAATTTTCTTCTTTTTTTAGTTTTCATTTTTTACCTCTTTTCATTCTTTTTTAATTATATTTAATTACCGAAATTCTTCAATAATTCAACCAAATCCCCTACAATATAATTATACCATACTTCTTTACTTTATGTCAACCCAAAAAAAAAAGAAGACTATACAAATTTGTATAGTCTTCTATTTAAAGTTATGCGCTCATAACAATATTAAATTCTTCTATATTTGAATTTATTCCTTTCCTTCTTTTTAAACTCTGTATTTTCTCCTTTTTCTTTATTATTTTCCTCTTTAATTTTTCCTCCAATTTATCTATTGCTGTATAAAAGTCGCTATTTTCTTCTAATACATGATATCTTTCTTTACAATTTGTAGCATTAACTTCTACTGATACAATTATGTCCTTATCCTGTTTTTTGTCTTTCTTCTTGTTCATATTGACTGTAATAGCAACATTAGTATCATACTCTAAAAGATTTTCTAGTTTTTTTAACTTCCTTTCTACATATTTTCTCATTGATTCTGTAGATTTTACTCCTATGTAAGTCGTATCTATTTTCATATATCCTCCTTTATGGCTTGCATCAAAATTATTCATGCAATAGAATATTTTCGCCATGAGCCATATTATACCACCGCGTCGTTTTTATGTCAAGTGATATTTTAATATTACTTAGAATATAAAAAGAGACTATATAATATATAGTCTCCAAATTACAAGCTTATTCAGCATCTTCTGTTTCTGGCATTTCTGGAATGCCTGTTCTTCTTTGTTTTTCTGCTGCTGCTTTATCTCTTCTTAGTTGTCCTTCAATCTTTTCAACTAAAGAGTCAATTCCTGAATATAAATCATCTGTATTTTCTTCTGCTAAGTATGTACGTGATTTATACTCTATTCTCATATCTACACGTTGTTTACCTTTACTTTTATCTGTAAATGTTACATGGCAAATTGTGTTCTCGTCAAAAAATTTGTCTAGTTTTTTAATTTTCTTTTCTGTGAAACTTCTAATAGCATCTGTTACATCAATTCTTAATCCAGTTAAGTCTAATTTCATAGTAATCACCCCTTTATACCTATATTATACATTAGATATATAAATAATTCAAGCAAATTACAATATTATCCAAATTTATAACAAATCAAACATATCCATCTGCTCTGAACGAGGCATACCATCTAAGCAACCAGAAGCACGTAATATTTCAAGAGCTGCCTTTCCTATTTTAGCCTTACTTGTCATATCTTCTATTGAGCTAAATGTTTTATATTTTTCTCTTGCTTCAACAAGTTTGCCAGCATCTACCTCACCAAATCCAGTAAGTGCTGAAAATGGAGGCCTTATTCCGTCTTCTTCTACTACAAACTTGTTTACAGTAGATTTATATAAGTCAACAGGTAAGAATTTTATTCCTCTTTCATTCATCTCAAGTACAAGCTCTAGTATAGGATACATATTTTTATCTTTAGGTGCAGCTGCATTTCCTAATGTGTCTATTTCTTTCATTTTAGCAAGTACTTTTTCTTTTCCATGAAGCATACAATCACTATCAAACTCATCTGCTCTTATTGACATGAATGCTGCATAATATGCTTTTGGAATATGTACCTTAAACCATGCTATTCTGAATGCGTTAGTAACATACGCTGCAGCATGTGCCTTAGGGAACATGTATTTTATCTTAAAGCATGAATCTATATACCAATCTGGTACATCATGTTTTTTCATTTCTTCAACCATATCTGGTGTTAATTTTTTAGAAGCTTTACCTTTTCTTACAATTTCCATTATTTTAAATGCAAGACTTGGCTCTAGACCCTTGTTAATTAAATATATCATAATATCGTCACGAGTACATATTGCTTCTTTTAAGGTTACTGTTCCATTTTCTACTAGAGTCTGGGCATTATTTAACCATACATCTGTACCATGAGAAAGTCCAGATATACGAATAAGCTCCTCAAAGGTAGTAGGCTTTGTATCTACAAGCATACCTCTTACAAACTTAGTACCAAATTCTGGTACACCATATGTTCCTACCTCAGATTTTATTTGTTCTGGTGTAACACCGAGCGGCTCAGTTGATGAGAATATTCCCATTGTATCCTTATCGTCTAGAGGCACTTTAGTAGGGTCAATTCCAGTTATATCATATAGCATACGAATAACTGTTGGATCATCATGACCTAGTATATCT
The DNA here is from genome assembly GCA_947632225.1 of uncultured Clostridia bacterium. Classification (GTDB taxonomy): domain Bacteria; phylum Bacillota; class Clostridia; order TANB77; family CAG-465; genus CAG-465. The sequence goes on from CANROM010000032.1 coordinate 10,806, forward strand.
AGTTTAAGTAGGTTTTTATCTATAGAGTGATAATCAAAATGAGTTGTTACAATATCTGAATAAGGGTCATCTGCTGGATGTTGAACAGGACAGAATTCATATATAGTTCTACCTTTAGGAACAACTATTATACCTCCTGGATGCTGTCCAGTTGTTCTTTTAATTCCTGTACATCCTTGAGCTAGTCTGTTTATTTCAGCCACAGGTACTTTTTTGCCTCTTTCTTCATAGTAGTTCTTTACAAATCCATAGGCTGTTTTTTCTGCAACTGTACCAATTGTTCCTGCCTTATATGTAGTTCCTGTTCCAAATATTACTTCTGTATATTTATGTGCCTTTGCTTGATATTCACCAGAGAAATTAAGGTCAATATCTGGCTCTTTATCTCCTTTAAAGCCTAAGAATGTCTCAAATGGGATATCCATACCATCTTTGTCTAAGTCCTCTCCACATACAGGGCACTTTTTATCTGGTAAGTCAAAACCGTTAGCACATCCATTTTCAGAAAAGTCTGAATATTTGCACTTTGGACATCTATAGTGTGACTTTAACGAGTTAACCTCAGTTATACCAGTCATATACGCTGCAAGAGATGATCCAACTGATCCTCTTGAACCAACAATATATCCATGATCATTTGAGTCCCAAACTAGTCTTTGCGCTATAATATACATAACTGAATAACCATTTGAAATTATTGAGTTTAATTCTTTATCCAGTCTTTCCTCGACAATTTGTGGTAGCTTTTCACCATATAGTTTATGCGCTTTTTCCATAGCTATATTTCTAATATCTTCTTCACAACCATCAATATGTGGTGGACACTTCTCATCTGAAATAGGGCTAATTCTATCACACCAATCTGCAACAAGATTAGTATTTGTTACTACTACTTCATAGGCCTTCTCTTCTGGTAAATAATCAAACTCTTTTAGCATTTCTTCTGTAGTTCTAAAATATAGCGGTGCCTGTATGTCTGCATCATCATAACCTTGTCCAGCTTGTATTATTCTTCTATAAATCTCGTCTTCTTTATTCATAAAGTGTACATCACAAGTAGCAACTACCGGCTTATTAAGTTTATCTCCTAAATTTACTATGTCTACATTTATATCTATCAAGTCTTGATGTGTTAATTTTATATACTCTGCCTCTTCATCCTTTATTCTTTTTCCTTCTTGTTTAACTTTTTTTCCTATTCTTTCATAGAATTCATTATTGCCTAGTGGTTGTATCTCTAAATAATCATAGAAATTAGCAATTTCTTCTATTTTACTTCCGTCATTTTTGCCTATTTTATTATCTAGAATTTCTTGATAAAGTTCTCCTTGCTCACAAGCTGATCCTATTATTAGTCCATCTCTATATCTCTTTAACATAGAACGAGAAATTTTTGGTTTTTTATGGAAATTCCATACATGAGAAAATGATACTAATTTATATAGATTTTTCAAGCCAACATAATTTTTAGCTAAAATGATAATATGGTTTGCAGGTAAATTTTTAGATTTATCTGATATATTTGAGAATATATAATTGTTTATTTCTATATTCTCTTTCATACAATCTTCCTTCATACGTATGAACATCTTAGCTGTAGCCCTTGTATCATTTATTGCACGATGTGCTCCTTCAAGTGGTATTCCTAAATACTCAACTAAAGTACCAAGTTTATGGTTTTCTACTCCGTTATATAACTCTAGTGACATCTCGTACGTATCTATTACATATGGTTTAAACTCTAATCCTAATTTTTGTGCTTTGTTCGCAATAAAGCCTATATCAAAATGAGCATTATGTGCTACAAACACACAACCTTTAGCAAACTCTAAGAATTCAGGTATCATTTTATCCATCTTAGGTGCATCTTTTACCATATCATCTGTTATATGAGTAAGCTCTTGTACATTATATGGTATAGGCTTTTCTGGATTTACAAATGTAGTAAACTCGTCTATTATCTCACCATTTCTAACTTTGCATGCTGCTACTTCTGTTATGCCATCACTATCTGCGTCAAAGCCTGTTGTTTCTAGGTCAAATACACAATATGTATCAAAGTCTGGAACTACTGGTTCCACATCTTTTACTAGATATCCCTCAACCCCATATATTACTTTAATTGGAGCAGCATCTAAAATATCTTGAGTTGTAACTTTACCTTCTTTTTGTACTAAATCTGCATAATTATCTACAATTACATGGTTAGCTTCTGGAAACGACTGTACAACTCCATGATCTGTTATTGCTACTGCCTTATGTCCCCATTTTATTGCTTGTTTTACTAAGTCTGTAGCAGAATTTATAGCGTCCATTGCACTCATTTGAGTATGCATATGTAGTTCAACCCTTTTTTCTGGAGCATTATCTTGTCTTTCTGGTGGTTTTTCTCCCTTACAGATGTTATTAACCATAATAGTTAATTCATTTGAATACGCATCTATTTGAGGCCTACCTTGTACAACTATGTATGAGCCATCTTTTAGCTTATCATTTACCTCTTCAAATTTCTGCTTATCTAAGAACATTTTACAAGCAACTGAGCTTGTTTTATCTGTAACATCTATAGTAAGTAATATTTTTCCATTTCTTAGTTCTTTATTATCTTTTAATATTATTTGACCGTTAATGCACACCCTGTCACCGCCAGGTATTATATCTTCAATCTTAGTAAGCAATGGATTTTGAATATTTATACCATATAGTACATTATCTGGCTGTGGCTCCTTAGCAAGTTCACGTTCTTTCTTTTCTTCTTCTGTAAGCGGTGCTCTAGGTGTAAATTTAGGTTTTTCTTTTGGTTTTACACTTGGTGAGGCTTCATTATCACTGAAGGTATTAAATGTTGTACTTAAATCTTCTAATCTTACCATCATAGGCTCTTTGCTAGATAGGTCATCTGACTCATATTTATCTTCAAAAGTTACTTTATGGCCATCACCAAATTGCTTATCTAAGCTATATTTTATATACTCGTTTATTCTCTTTAAATATAGAAAATTAGAATATGGCTTTTCAAGTTCTATATTTAATGTTAACTCATTATTATCTATATCTATTTTACAATTTTCAAATATATCCTGTGTATAATCATATTTTTTATTTATATTTGAAATAACACTATATACACTATCTATGTCTATATCTGTTACTTTACCGATATAGTCGTAATTTATTTTAAAGCTTGAAAGCTCATATTTTTTCTTTGCATATCTTTCAAATTCTTCAATATCTGAAACAGCTATGTTTTCATCACTAAATGAGTCTAAAATAACCGCATTAAGTTTCTTGGAAAATTTTACTTCTTTTACTTTTGCCAAATTAAACATATTATTATCTGGTACACAATTTTTAAACACATCTTTAACTATTTTTTCCAAGAATCTCACCCTCTTTTCATTTTCAAATTATACTATTTTTTTTCCAATTTGTAAACTAAAAAAAGGAAAGCTTTTTTAAGCTTTCCAATTACAAATCTTTTCTATATACTCATCTTTAAAAGATTTTAGTAAAATTTCAAATTGTTTTTCTTTTAACTCTTCAATTAAAGGTGCTATATCGTCTTTAGAATATTTAGTTTCATATCCATTTTGATATGTGCAAATTTTAGTAGACACCCTACCTATTCTATCATCATAGTACTCTCCAGTTGAAAATGAAATATTCTTTTTATAGCAAATTTTTGTTTCATTAAAATATTCAACATCATTTTGGGTTGAATATGACTCCATAAGTGTTTCTTTTGGACTATACTGTTTGTTTTCATCTCTCTTAATATTGTATTCCTCACTTAAAGCTTTTTCGATAAAGATGCCATTAAAATATTTTTCAACATCTTCAATATTTTTAATGTACTCAACTGTACTAGCTTCATATCTTAAGCCTCTGCAATTATTCTGACAAAAGATTTCATCTACTATAGTTTTTACTGCTGGTAAATAATATTTCAAGTAATCATTTGCTATCTTTCTTATAATTGCACAGTATCTAGTTAAAATAACTTCATGATTTGGTTGCTTACATATTATTAAACTATCATGGAGATTACTTTTACAATTTAAGTAGTCATCTACTATACTTTTACTCATTTGACTAAAAAGTGTAGTTGTTACATACGTAAGCTCACTTTCATACACTTTATACCCGTAGATTTTTGAGTTTGGCTGCTACTCTTTCTAGCTTTTCCTCTTCATCACTAGCAATAAGATAGTCCATCCTTATTATCTCTTCTTGGAAGATATTCTCTTTTAGATTTTCTCTTGTTAAACACTTCATAACCTTTACCTCCTATATATTAATATTAAAGTTGATAAATTATTGCGATATGTTGATATTATATAGCTCAATCAATATTATGTCAAGTATATATTTTAAAAAATAAAAAAGAAGTATATTTCTATACTTCTAAAATTTTTTAATTTTTATTCCATTTCCTGTTTCTAAAAGCTCTATATGA
>CANROM010000033.1 GCA_947632225.1 uncultured Clostridia bacterium
TTTACTCGTCTTGTTTATATAATTATCTTATTTACATAGCTTCTAGGTTTTGATATAATCTATTTAGTTTTATGCGGAGATGGATGAAATAATGGATAAAGATTTAGATAAATTTAAGTTAAATAAAGAGACACATGATATTATATATAAAATGCTAGAAAATGAAATTTTTTCTGGCAAAAAAAAGTCTAATATTCCTAAAGCTGTTGTACTAGGTGGGCAGCCAGGTGCCGGAAAATCAATTTTAATCGATATAGCCAAAAAAGAATTTTTAGATAATAATGTAGTTATAATAAATGGAGATGAACTGAGAAGAGTACATCCGGATTCTAAAAAGATTTTAAAAGAGCATGAAAAAGAATATGCTTTTTATACAGACGCTGATGTTAGAGTGTGGACATCAGATTTGTTTAAAAAAGCCATAAAAGATAAATACAATATTATTTTTGAAGGTACAATGAGAACTAATGCAATTTGTAATACACTAAGAGAATTAAAAGATAATGGCTTTTTTGTGGAAATAAAAGTTTTATCGGTAAATGGAATAGATAGTATAATCTCTACAATGGAAAGGTATGAAAATCAGAAAAAATTCGAAGGACATGGAAGAGTAACTCCATCAGAATCTCATAAAAATGCTTACTATGGGATGCTTGATACTTTAGAAACTATAGAAAAGCAAAAATGTTTTGATACTTTAGAGGTTTTAACACGCGACTGTGACATTATATATTATAATGATTTAGTAAATAAAAAAATATATAGTAAATATAATTTAGGAATTCGTGAAACAATAGTTAAGAATAGAGAAGAATTAAAACCATCACCTGAAGAAATAGAAAATAGACTTAATAAAATATCAAAGTCTAGGGTGGAAAGAGGAGAGCATTCACTTGAAATAGATGATATTATTGAAAAGATTAATTGCAAATATATATAATATATAAATTGTTTAAAATATAGTAGAACATTTTACGGTAAAAACAAAATTTGGAGGTAATTATGGTTAATAGCGAATTAATGCTTGTTGATGTTGCAATAGAAATAATTGCAGAAATGATAGGAGACGTAATACTAGCCCTTAAGGATGAAAAGAATCAAGAAAAAATCAATGAACTAAATAAAAAATTAAAAGTATATTACAAGCAAAGAGATGAAGTATATTCTAGAAAAAAAGAAACAATAGAATATGTGCTTAATGTATATGGTAGTAAACTAAAAAGTGAGAGATAATAAAGACAAGGAATTTTCCTTGTCTTTTATATATAGCTTAAATTTTCAGTATAATTTAATACTTAATAATATTTAGTTGATAGGTTCTTAATTCTATTGTATAATTACATTAAAAGAAAAATGAATATAAAATAGATAAAGAAATGTTTAATTATATTTGCAACAATAATTATAAAGGACGGTAGATTATGGAAAATTATATATGTAAAATAGCCACTCTTGAAGAGATGAATGAAAAATGGAACTATGAAATAGAGCATAATGAAAGTAGTAAAAGCAATTGGATTACATGGAAGAAGCAAAATATAGAAAGGTATAAAAAAGGATATATTATACCTTACTATGGAGTTCTTAATGGGAAAATAATATGTGAAGCTACTGTAAGTCTTAATAAGGAAATTGTGCAAAATAGTGATGGCTTAGTAGATGATGATACTGTTTATTTATCTGCTTTTAGAACTATAACAGAGTATCAATCAAAAGGATATTTTTCAAAGTTAATGAATTATATGCTAAATGATTTAAAATTAAAAGGGTATAAAAAGGTGACATTAGGAGTAGAGCCATCAGAAAAAATAAACAAGAATATTTATGAGCACTGGGGCTTTAATGAGTTTTTAAAGCAAGGAATAGAAACATATCCTGATGGAACAACTATAGTAGTTGAGTATTATGCAAAAACACTTTAAATAGTAAGCTATTTTTATTGTATATAAACAGAATTATGTAAATTATATTGCAAAGTTTTGCAATTTATGGTATAATTTAAATGTAGTATTTCAATTCGACCATTCGCGTGATACTACCTTGAAATTATAATAAAGAATGTTGAGAATCTTTCTTTATGAATGGCAAATAAACCATAGCAAAATTATGGTTGGTTTTGCGTATCTAGAAGGGAGGTTCTTTTTTTAAACAACCAAAATTTATTATAAGGAGTGAATTATTATGAAAGAAAATGAATTGAATTATTATGAAAAAATAGGAAATTGGGAGTTCAGTCATATAAAGAGAAAGACTGAATATCTAACAAATTGGAATTATTATGAAAAAATAAGAGAAAATGTTAATGAAAAATCTCTATGCTTAGACATTGGAACAGGTGGAGGAGAAAACGTATTAAAAAAATATCCACAAGTTTCTATGACAATTGCTACTGACTTTTCGCCTGAAATGATAAAAACTGCTAAGAAAAATGCTAAAGAATATCCACAAAGAAATGTAAAGTTTGCTCAAATGGACAGCTTAAACATGACTTTTCCAGACGGACTTTTTGATTTAGTCAGTGCAAGACACACTGTTATTGATGCAAAACAGATTTACAGAGTACTTTCAGATGAAGGAGTACTAGTAATAGAGGGCGTAGATCAAAAAGACTGTTGGAGCTTAAAAGAAACATTTAAGAGAGGACAAGCTTATCATGATAAAAAAGCAATTTCACAAATAGACTATGAAGACATTCAAAATGCGGGATTTAGGTCTATAGAGAAAGTTGAAATAAGAGTAAATGAATATTATGAGACAGTAGATGACTTAGTAGCCTTACTTGTAAAAACTCCAATACTAGATGATTTCTCAGAAGAGGACAACTCTAATTTTTCTCATTCATCAAAAATTGAAAAAGATTTATTAGATGAATATGTTAGAAAAAACACAACAGAAAAGGGAATACTTTTGGAAAGAGTGCTGTATGGTATTGTAGCTAAGAAATAACAATTAAGTTACAGCTTGTTACGTTTGTTTGCAACTGATTGACTTTTAACTTTTACTTGATATAATTAAAATATGGAGGGATAAGTATGAGGTTAATACTTGCTTCTAAATCTATTACAAGAAAAAAGATAATGGATTTACTAAATGTTAAATATGATGTTGTAACAAGTGATGAAGCTGAAATATCTAATCAAAAAGATCCATGTAAATATGTAGAAGAACTATCTTTAATAAAAGCTAAAGCAGTTATGAAAAAAATAAATAATACTAATAGTATCATAATTGCTGCAGATTCAATTATATATGCAAATGGTAAAAGATACGAAAAGCCTAAGAGTATTGATGAAGTAATATCTAACATTAAAGAATTAAGTGGTGCAAAAAATCAAGGAATAACAGGAGTCACTCTTGTTGATACAAGTAATGGAAAGATTTTAACTTTCTCTTGTGTTACAGATGTGTATTTTAAAAACATCAGCTATGATGACATATTATGGTATAGCAATCATGAAGAAGATTTGCTTAAAAAGGCAGGCTATTCTTTGGAAGGCACAATGTCTTTATTTGTAGAAAGACTAGATGGCGACTACTATAATGTTTTGGGATTACCTCTTGGTAAAATATATACTAAAATAAATGAATTAGGCTATAGTCTAAAAGATTTAGATTAGGAGGGATACTATGTCTTTAGTTATGAAATCTGAAAATAAGTATATTTGTGTAGACAAAGATAAACTTAAAGAGATTATGAGGGCAGAGGGCTTTATATTTAAAAATAGTACTTTGCAAAAAGATGAATACTATATAGATGTAGAAGGTAAGCTTTTAAATAAAGAGGCATGCATAAGATTAAGATGTACAAATAATAAAGAACTAATATTATCATACTCTGGAGTAATAGAAAGCATTAGCTCATTAGATTTAAAAGATAATCAAAAAGTATTAAGTGATATTTCTCAGTATGATAATATTGTCGCTTTTTTAGCGGATTTAGGACTGTATAAGTATGTTACTATTAACTTGCTTAAGGAAACATATGTAAAAAAAGAGAGAGAGTATTATTACAGTATAAGTATAGACTCAATTGAAAATGTTGGAGAATTTATAGATTATGATATTTATACTGAAAGTGATGATACTCAAAAATCCAATGCTATATTTAAAGAATTTGAATCAAAATTAGAAGAATGTCTAGGTCAAAAAGTTGAAAATAAATATAGAGATTTTGCTGCAAGTGCTATATACAATAATATACTTAAAGGTGATTCTTTAACTAAAATTCTAGTCGAACTTGAAAAAGTAATCTATGATGATGAAAAAGAGGCATTAAAAAATAAATATACAATATTAAATTTAGAGCTAATAGAGAAATTAGAACAATTAGGAATAGAAGTAAATGTTATTTATTCAAATGCAAACAAAGATATTGCTGAAAAGCTAAAACAGGAATTAAGTAAAATTGGATACTCTCCAAAATTTATGAACATTACAGATATAAAAGAGATAGCTGTAAGAGAAACTTTAATACTTGAAAAGCAAAAGAAATATGACTTTTGTGAAGTTGCTCTTATGATAATAAATAATAGAAAATAGGGGGAAATTTATGAATAAAAAAATACTAGCTCTAGTAATTATTATATTAATAGTACTTACTGCTACTATAATTGTAGTTTCTTTAAATAATAAAAATGAAGAAAAAGATAAAGAAGCTAATAAGCCTGTAGATATAATTTATAGTTTAGTTGCAGATAAAACCGAGGTAAAACCAGGAGACACATTAGAAGTTAAATTTACATTAGATAAATTACCAGATAATGGTTATGGAGTTGGTGCAATGAATATAAGAATTGCATTCGATAGTTCAAAATTAACATTAGAGAAGACAACAAATGATTTTGATGAAACAGTAGACTACATAGTACCAGGAGTGATAGGTGAAGAATTTGGAATAGGATATGATTCACCAAGAGTTAAAGAGACAGAAAATAGTTCCGAAATGGTTATATCACTTGCAGCCGCAAAGTCTAGTGTAAATGCTGTAAAAAATACTGGTGAAATTTTTACTATAAAATTTAAAGTAAATGATGATGCAACTGGAAATGTTGGCTTACATATAGTGAAACTTGAAGATGGAAAATATGATTTTGCAACTTCTGGAGTTATTAAAGATGAGCTGGGTAGAAAAGGCGTAGATACAAATTCTACATATGATATAAATACTAACGTAGAACAAGTAACATTACAATGATTTAAAAGTGTTAAAATTGTAACAAAATGGTAATAAAAGCATATCTTAAAATTTCTTTATTATGTTTACTAAAACACGTGATACTATAATAGTGAAAAGAAAAACTTCCAAAAATGACAAAAAATGGCTGTAAAATCAGCAAAAAATACTTGAATAAAAAAATTTAGTATGCTATCATTTAAGAGTAAACAATATGTTTATGAAGGGGGAATTTTTAAAATGAAAAATACATTTAAGGTTAAAGCCCTTATGTTGTTGGTTATAGCACTAATGGTTGTAGCATTAGTACCAAACGTAAAGGCTGCAGATGTAGCTAAATTTGAAAATGAGTTTCAAAGAGAAAATGCTAAATTCCTTATATCTGTAAAAGCAAGTAAGACAACTTTACATCCAGGAGATGAATTTGAAGTTTCTTATGTTGTAAACAAAGATACAGACGGATATGGAATTCATGGTATGAGCTCAAGACTTGTATATGATTCTTCAAAAGTTGAAATAATGGAAACACAAAATGAGTTTAAGGAGCCAGTACCAGATGTTACAATAGGTGATTGTGGAAAATTGTATGACATTTCTGGAAAAGTTACAGAGGACACAATAATTCCTAATGGTAAATGCTATGGTTGGGGCTTTGCTACTGGTAGTAGAAAAGCTAATTCAACAGGAAATGTTTTAACTATTAAATTCAAAGTTAAAGAAGATGCAATGCCAGGAAAAATAGATATGTTTATGAAATCTACAACTGGTAAAACACCACAAGAAAAACTAGATAATGATGGTTTTGCAATTGTTGGATGGATGCAAAATGAAGGTAAATGGGAAATATTACCAGAGACTCAATACTATGTAGATTACAACTATGATGATTTAATGATTGAGGCTCCAGCTACAGGAGTTAAATTTACACAAGATTCAGTATCATTAGATACAGGAAGCAATAAAATATTAGATTTAAATAAATTCTTAGAAGTAACACCTAAAAATACAACAGACGAGGTTAAATGGTCTATTGTAAATGGAAATGATGTTATAGATTTAGATAAAGGTGTTGTTACTGGTAAGAAAACTGGTACAGCTAAAGTAAAAGTAACAGTTGGTAAATATTCAGCAACAATAACTATTAATGTAACTGTTGCCCTAGAAGGAATAGAATTTGATTCTAGTCTAACAGAAGTAAATCTAGACAGAACTACTAATAAATCTATGAGCATTCTAGATAAATTAGTATTCACTCCAGAAGGAGCTGCAGCAAGTAACATTGAGTGGAAAACTGAAAACGATTCAATCGCTACAGTATCAAATGGTGTTGTAACTGCTGTAGGAAAAGGTGACACTTATGTTTATGCAAAAGTTGGTGAGTTTGAGACTGCACATATTCCTGTACACGTAGCAGTTTCAGTTGGAAGCGTTTCAATTAACGAATCAAACGTTGTTCTTGAATTAGGAACAGATAGTGCTGAACAAACACTAACATATACTTTAAATCCTGCAGATGCAGATGCTAAGAGTGTTGAATGGTCAATAGACGATAACACTGTAGCAGATATAGATTCTGCAACAGGAAAATTAACTGCTAAACATTATGGTCATGCAACTGTTACTCTAACAGTAGATGGACATAAAGCACAAGTTAATATTACTGTTTCTGTTCCATTAACAGAGATAACAGTAGATGAAGCATCAAAGACTGTATATAAAGGTCAAAAAGTTGAATTTACAGTAACTCCAGGACCAGAAGGTGCTGAGTGGAGTAAATTAGATTGTGCTCCATTCTCTGGAACAGAATTTGTTGAATATGAAGTAGTAGGTAACAAAGTTGTAGTTACTGGTTTAAAAGAAGGTACAGCAGTACTTCAAGTAATAGCTAATGGCTCTGCTTTACCAGCTTTAGTTAAAAACATAACAATTGAAGTTAAAGAAAATAGAATAACTAGTGCAACTTTAACAGCAGAAGATGATGAAGAAGTATTAAGAGGAAAAACTAAACAATTAACTCTATCATATGAAGTTGAAGAACCAGGCGTTCCAACTACAGATGATACAAAAATAACTTGGGCATCTGAAAATGAAGAGGTTGCAACAGTTGACGAAAATGGTTTAGTAACTGCTCTAAAAGAAGGAACAGCTAAAATAACTGCTACAATAGCTGGTCATACAGCTGAATATACAGTAACTGTAAAAGAAATTCATGCTGAAGGTCTAGAAATAGATGAAGATGCAATAAATGAAGCAATAGAAAAAGAGGGAGACATTGAAGTTGGAACTGAAATTATAATTCCATTCAAAGTTGTTCCTGAAAATTGCACTGATACAGTAGAAGAAATTCTTGAATATGTTCAATCACAATATGATGAAGATATGGTTGATGTAACAGTAGAATATGATCCAGAAACACAAGAAGGAAAAATAACTGTTAAAACTAAAAAAGCAGGCGATGTTGAAGTAACATTTAGTGCTGGAGAACCAAACGAAGATTTAAGCAATGTTTGGACTTTAAATGTTACAGTTGTTGAACCTCCTGCAGAGGCTCCTGTAACTGGAGATATGCCAGTAGCTATGATGGCTATAGTAATGTTAGTATCTCTAGCAGGATTAACTGTTACAAAAAGAGTATTAGTAAAATAATATTCTAATATATAAATGTTAATTATGCATTAAGGGGTATTTGCTACAAATATCCCTTTTTGCAAATGTATATAAGATAAGAGGATTGAGATTATATGAGGAAACTAAGAAAAATTTTATTTACATTGTTTATTTTAATTACATTTAGTACTATTGACAGTGTTTTTGCTGCTACTAATAATGTCTTAATATCTATTGGTTCTGGTTCGGACAAGTTAGAAGTAAGAGAAAGTACTACTATATCAGAAATAGAAACAAAACTAGGTGAAGCTAAGCTTGTTACTGACTCTGCTTTTGGGGGAAAGGCATATACTTTTTACACAGATAATAATTACTCTAACTTCTTATATGTTGAAACATCACAAACAGGTGCTATTGTTTCATATGGATCTGTAGATCCTACATTTAAAGCGGATAAAGGTAGTTACGGAGATGACTATGGACAATATTCATTACAAAGAAATAGAATGGGTGGAGTTTTTTATCCATCTAAGGATAATAAAGTAATTGCAGGACTATTTTATAATGTAAGAGCATTGGCACTAGATACAAATAATCATGAAGCTGAGACTGCTAACTTTTTCGTTAATACATATAAAAGTAACCCTACTAAATATTTAAAAGGAATATCTGAACAGGCTGTATTGATGTTTAATGCATTAGCAAAAAAATTAGGTAAAGAAGCAAATCTTAAATTTGACGAGAATATTTTCTATGTAAATGAGCAAATGAAAGAGTTTGGCTCATCAATTAGAACTTATGCAGAAGAAATGGATAAAGATTCATATGTATACAGAATAAAAGCATCAGATAATGTTGAAATTGATAGTAGGTATTATGTTCTAAACCCATTACAATTTGCGCAGTATGCAGGAGAACCACTTACTGACTATAAAGAATTTAATGACAAAAATAAAAATATTGGAGTTTTTGATTATGATATAGATAAGAAAAAGCTAACAGTTATTACAGTAAAGGAAAATATATTTGAAAGATTAGAAAAAGTAACATTAACTGATGAGGAAACATCTAAACTTTCTGCAGGTAGATACGAATATCAACAAGCAATTACTAATCTTAATAAAGAAAGTGGATTGTATAAAGTAAATCCAATAACTACACCTGCTTCTGAGCTACTCGCTGGTGAACTTAAAGATTCTAAAAAACAAGGTATAACAGACTTTGTTAATGCAGTAAGAGTTGCGGCAGGATTAGGAAAATTAAAAGTAGATAAGGATGCTTTTGATGTTGCACAGCATATTGCTGTTCTTTCTACATATAGATGGGTAGATTTAGGACAAGAAATCCAGCATAAACCTTCTCAACCAGAGGGTGTAACACTTGAATTTTATCATACAGCTGTTGCCTGGGAAAGGGCTATGGCAGAAAATATTGGTAGAATTGTTTCACAGTCAGATATGAGTAAAGTTGATGGTAATGATATGATATATCATATCAAAAATTTCTTAGATGATAGTACAGAAGTTGGCGGAATATTCTTCTCACATAGAGATAAAGTATTAGGACCAACAGTTACAAAATTTGGATATGGTGTTAGTCCATATATCTATACAAATGAATTTGCTGGTGTTGAGGATAGTGATGTAGAATTTGTTGGATGGCCATCTAAAGGAATAACATTTATGGAAAGCCTAAAAGATGAAAACTTCTATTGGACTGCTAAATTCTATAGTAATTATAAAATAACTGATCAAACAACTGTTGAAGTTGAAAATTTAAGAAATGGACAAAAATGGACATTTGAAGAAGAAGAGAATACAGGAAAAAATGATAGTAAATATTCAAGATGGTTTCAAAGAGATACAGGAGATAGCGAGAATAGAGTTGTATTCCATGATAGGACAATTGAACCAGTTGCAGGCGAAGTATATCAAATAACTCTTCATAATGTTCAAAAAGAGAGCACAGGAGAGAATACAGATTATGTATATAGATCTGTATTTGAAAATGGTGATGCAAATAAGTATGCTACAGGAATAGACAAAATAATTATCAAAACAACAGACACTTTTGTTAAAGTACCAGATGAAGATGTATACTATGTACCAATTAACGAGGAAGCTAAACTTGATGCAGTAATTAATTCTGGTGTCACAGATAAAAAGGTTACATGGATGTCATCTAATCCTTATGTATCAGTAACACAAAATGGTATTGTTTACGCTAGAGCATTAACTTCTGAAGATGTAGTAATAACTGTATCATATGATGGAAGTAATGTTACTGATCAAATAGTTATACGTCCATATAGAAAACTAGAGCAAGTGAAATTAAATGAAAATGATGTTAATTGCTTGGCTCTTGGAAAAGATACAGACATAAGCCAAGTTGAACCATCAAAGAAAATTAGTATTATATATGTACCAGATGATGCAACTGAAGTTACACAGATTACATGGAAAGTAATATCAAATGCAACGCCAGATATTGAGTATGATATAGATGATCCTGAAATTACTAAATATATTAAGGTTGTTGTAGATGAAGAGAATCCTAAAAATATAGATATTTATGCGTTAGATGCACAGATGAATAACAACATATATACTGTATTAGCAAAGGTAAAAGGCTTAGTTAAGGAATATACTGGAAGTTGTAAAGTAACAGTACGTGTTCCTATTGAAAAAATTGAGATTGTTACAAAATCTAGAAATATAGAGTTAGATAAACTGTCTCGTAAAATGACAATAGATTATGACTTATTAACAGATAAATTCTTTAACTTATCTACTATAGTATTACCAGAGAATGCTACTGATCCTAGAGACGTTACTTGGCATGTAGATGATGCTAATATTATTACTGACTATAACACACAAGGAACATTTAGTATAGAAAAAGAAGGAAGTACTAAGATAAAGGCTACATTAAATAGTAATGATGAGATAACTGATACAATTGATGTAACAGTAAATGCAACATTAAGAAGCTTATCACTTAGCGGTATAGCTACTCAGAAAATAACTTCATCTGAGAAAAAGACCGATCAATTAACTTTAACTAGAGATCCTGAGGTAGATAATGATGAAATTGAGTACGATACTAGTAGTGATAGCGTAGCTACTGTAGATGGGAATGGCCTAGTAACTTTTGTTGGACCAGGTAGAGCAAGAATAACTGCAAAGAGTAAGGAGCTACCATCAATTTCTGCTGTTTTTGAATATACAGTAAAAATGCTTGTAGATAGCTTAGAGTTTAAAGATAAAACTAAGGATTTGGAAATAAATAGAGTATATCAAATACCTGTTACATATTCTCCATTAAACGCAAGTGATACTACTAATATAAGATATGAAACAGAAGATACTGATATAATTCAAATAGATAATACTGGAAAAGTACTCACTTTAGCAATTGGTCAAGCTAAAGTTAAAGCATATATTGGATCTAACTATACTTCAACTCAAAAAAGAATAGAAGCTGAATATACTATAAATGTAAAAGCACCACTAAGATCAGTAAGCTTACCTAGTGCTTTGACTATGGTTAAATCTACAGAGCGCGAATTTAAAATAACAACAGAGCCTGAGATTACAACAGATGAATATGAAGTTGAATGGTCTAGTTTAGAAGAAGATACTGTGTCTATTGATTCAAAAACTGGTCTAGCTACTGCTCATAAAACAGGAGAAACAGACATTATAGCTAATGTAACAAATAAAACTACAGGCGCGTCATATCAAGCAACAACAACAGTAACTGTAGTAGATTATATTAAGGGAGACATGGATAGAAATGGTACAGTAAATGCTGTTGATGCAGCAATAGTACTTGATAGATTTGTAAATAAAGATGCTACTGAACTGGATATAGCAATAGGAGATATGGACGGTAAAGGTGATTTAAATGCAACAGATGCATCTATGATAGTTGATTTATTCACAAAAGGCAAATAAATAGTTTACAAAATTAGTTAAAGGTTGTATAATTAATAGCGTTAAAGGAGAACTTTATGAGCTTTATATATGGTATAAATCCAGTTACTGAAGCAATTGTATCTGGAAAGACAATAAATAAGATATATGCACAAAAGGGCAATAAAGAAGTATATCAAGTTATACAAAAGGCTAAAGAGAAAAGAATAGTTGTTGTAGAATCAGATAAATCTAAATTAGATAGGATGATAACAGAGGAGGGTGAAAAAATTAAAAATTCACAAGGAATCGTAGCCTCTGTTACAGACTATCACTACTACACAGTTGATGATATACTTGAAGAAGCAAATATGAAAAATGAATCCCCTTTTATAATCATATTAGATAAGATCGAGGATCCACATAACTTAGGAGCTATAATAAGGAGTGTGGAGTGCTTGGGTGCACACGGAGTAATTATTCAAAAGAGAAATGCTTCACAAGTAACAGACACTGTGGAAAAAACAGCAGCAGGTGCATGTAATTATGTTAAAGTTGCACGAGTGACTAATATTACAGAATGCATAAATTATTTGAAGAAAAAAGGACTATGGATATACGGACTAGACATGGAAGGCGCTAGTAATATATACGATACAGACTTTAGTGGACCAATTGGACTAGTTATTGGTAATGAAGGTTCAGGAATATCTAACCTAGTACGTAAGAATTGTGATTTTATAGTAAAAATTCCAATGACTGGTAAAATTGAGTCATTAAATGCTTCGGTTTCTGCAGCAATAAGTATGTATGAAATTGTAAGGCAAAAGAATAAAAAATAAATTTTAGAAGTAGTAATAGTCTATATTACTACTTTTATTATATTTAGGAGTTATTATGGAAGAAAGAAAAATAGAACTACTTGCTCCAGCAGGTAGTGTAGAAAGCTTTAAAGCGGCAGTAAATGCAGGTGCAGATGCAATATATATGGGACTTGGCAAGCATAATGCAAGAGTAATGGCCAAAAACTTTACATTGCAAGATTATATAGAGTGCATAAAATATGCACATATTAGGGATGTAAAAGTATATTTAACACTTAATACGCTATTATTAGACGAAGAAATTGAAGAGGCAATGAATATGCTAATGACACTATATGAAAATGGTTTAGATGCGGTAATATTACAAGATATTGGTCTTGCTAGTATCATACATAAAGTTATGCCAGATTTACCTATGCATGCAAGTACACAGATGAGCGTTTATTCACTAGAGCAAGTAAAATTTTTAGAAAAAATGGGCTTTAATAGAGTAGTTCTTGCAAGAGAATTAACACTTGAAGAAGTTAAGTATATAGCTTCTAATACAACGTTAGAGATAGAGGAGTTTGTACATGGTGCTCTATGCGTATGTTTATCTGGTCAGTGCTTATTGAGTTTAGCAATAGGTACAAGAAGTGCTAATAGAGGAGCGTGTGCACAGCCTTGTAGAATGAAATATAGCCTTTTAAATAGTAATAATGAGGTAATAGAAAAGAATGCATATTTATTAAGTAAAAAGGATATATTTGGTCTTGATAGTTTAGAAAAAATAATAAATAGCAATATTACCTCACTAAAAGTAGAAGGAAGAAATAAAACTCCAGAATATGTCGCTTTAGTTATAAGCCTATATAGAAAATATATAGATATGTATAATAAAACTGGAGAGGTAAAAGTTTCAAAAGAAGATGAAAAGAATTTACTACAAATCTTTAATAGAAATGGTAAAAGTGATGGCTATTTAAATGGAATTAGATATAAAAATAGTATTACAACACTATCACCTAAAAATACAGGATTATATCTAGGAGAAGTAATAGAGAAAAAAGGTAAATTGGTAAAAATTAAACTTAACGAGGATATAGAGTTACATGATGGAGTAGAAATATACTGTAAAAATGAAGTGGTATCTAGTTTGGTTACCTGCATTAAAAACGAAAAACTAAAGCTAGTAAATAATAAAGTTGAGAGTGGTAATATAGTATATATAGGGGACTTTAAGTCAGAAAATATAAAAAAGAATGATAAGGTATATAAAACTTCAAGCTATAGTCTAAATTCATCAGTAGCGACAAGGTATCTGCAAAAGAATATAAGAAAAAGAAATCTTGTACTAAATATCAACATAAAAGAAAATTCTCCTATAACTTTAAGTGTTATAATAAACAATCAAATGTACACATATAATACGAATATTATACCTGAAAAAGCTATGAATAAAGAAATAACAATGGAGAATATAGAGCAGACATTTAGTAAAACACAGGACTATGGAATAGCATTTAATAAGGTGGTAGGATACATTCAAAGGGGACTATTTGTAAAAGTTGCAACATTAAATGAAATAAGAAGAAATTTTGTAGAAAAAATTGAGAAAAAATTATGTACTAATAGGGATATATCTGATTGTGCTAGCAGGTTAAAAGAAGCACTAGATGTTTCTAAATATAGTAAAGTAGCTAATGTCAATAAGCAGAATATTCTGTCTGTATACACATATAATAAAGAAACAATGTATGATGTTGAATATAATAAGAAATATAATTTAAACTTAGATAGAATAGATTTTCAGATAAATGATTATATAAATAATGAAAATGACATATTTCATAAATATTCGAAATACAATTTAGGAGTAAGTATACCAAATTTCACGTTAAATAATTTAGATAGATATATAAATGGAAATGTAGAAAGACTACTAAAAAAAGGTGTTAAAACTATTATTCTAGGCTCTTTTAGATATCTAGATTTAATATTAAAGCTTAAGCAAAAGTATGAGTTTACATTAGTAGCAGACTATGCTTTTAATGTTACTAATATTTATAGTGCAATATTCTTAAAAAATTTAGGTTTTGATTATATATCTCCTGCATTTGATTCTACACCTAATCAGACATCTAATATTAGTAAATACATACCTATAGAATTAGTGGATGATTATATAACAGTTATGACCTCTAGGTATTGTATGCTAGGCGCTTTTGTTGCAGATAGAAAAGAAGATAAAAGTTGCACAGCACCATGTACTAAAGACAGATATTATATTTTAGATAAGTATAATGAAAGGTATGAAGTGCTTTCTAATAATTTAGACTGTACAATGAAAATCGTAAAGAAATATAAACTAAATAATGCTAGTCAATATAAGAACGCAAATGTTAGAAATAAC
>CANROM010000034.1 GCA_947632225.1 uncultured Clostridia bacterium
AAGAGTGTACCAGCAAGAAAAAGAACAAAGCTTGGTATTACTAAAAAATATGGACCAACAGCATGCGAGTATGTTGGTGCTGTTGCAAAAAACGTTAGAAATACAATAGGTCATAAAAAATATATGACTATGCAAAAATTAAGAACTAGATATTCATTAAAGAAAGACGCTGGAATAGAGGAAACACTTAAAGTCTTAGATGAGTACATACAAAAGAAGAAAGATGGAAAAAATATAGATTATGTAATAATACATAATCCTAGATGGCTAGGTGTTACAAGTGCTACTAAAGAATTATTTGAAAATTTACTTCCTATGCAGGAGATATTTTTAAATAGTAGTGTAGAAAAAATAGTAGATAAGATAATAGAGCTTGATGTACAACAAGTAATATTTAGTGCATTTAACTACGGTTGGGATAAGATTGCTGTAAGAATTAGAGAGAAAAAACCAAGCATTAAATTAAAAAGCTTTTGGCATGGCAGTCACTCTCAGGTAATTGAAGAAATAAACTGGGCAACAAACTTAATGGTAATAGAGTTGCATAGAGCTCACATTATAGATGTAATGGGAACTTGTAAAGAAAGTCTAGTTAATTTTTATAAATCTCAAAGATATGTTACTGCATTTATTAAAAACACAGTAAGACTTAGCGATGAGATGAAACAAGAAATTGCAAAAGTTAAGAAAATTGACGATGGAAGAATACATTTTGGCCTATATTCTGCAAGTACAGATTGGAGAAAAAATACATACAATCAGGTTATGGCAGCTTCTTGTTTTGATAATGCACAACTTGAGGTAGTACCATTAAAATATGAACTTAAAAAACTTGGATATTATAATGGACTTGAGGTCGTTGGATCACAACAACATCTAAAAAGAGAAGAGTTACTTTTGAAAATGGCAGAAAAAGATATTGTACTTTATGTTACATTTTCTGAATGTGCTCCTATGCTTCCAATAGAAAGCTTAGAGGCTGGAACTATATGTATAATGGGACATAACCATCATTACTTTAAAGGAACTAGATTACATGACTTTTTAGTTGTTGAAAGAGAAGATGATGTAAATGCTATTTGTGAAAAAATAAAGTATGCACTAGAAAATAAAGAAGAAATACTTAGATTATATAAGGAATGGAAAGCACTAAATGATGCTGAAAGCAAAAAAAGTGTTGAAGATTTCTTGGCAATGTAAGGAGGAAGTATGAATAGACACGTAAAAAAAATCGAATCAATTATTGTTTATCAAAAAAAGCAGACAGCTGAAATTATAGAAAAAATAAATAATATTAAAGATACTTCATATGTTGTCATTTATAATCCAGAATGCATTGGAATAATGAATTCGTCAATTGAAATTTTTGGCAAAGAGCATTGCTTGGGGCTTTGTGAAATCTTTAATAGCAAGCAAATCGAAGAAGTGGCTAAAGCTATAATAGAAAAGAAATTTAAACAAGTTATATTTGCTACAATGGCATATGGCTATAAAGAATTAGCAGAGACTATATATAACATAGATAATACTGTTGCCATTAAATTTATGTGGCATGGTAGTCATGCATTGTTTGTAAATGTAAATGAGCAGAAATTCCTTGAAGATATACTACAACTTCAAAAAAGAAATATTGTAAAAACAGTTGGCTACTTTAAAAGAAGTATGGCAAATTTTTATGCTAAGAAGGGATATAATTCATGTCTTTTAATGAATATAGTAAATATTCAAAATAAGGATGAGTATAAGAGAAATCCAAAAGATAAAAGATTAAATTTTGGATTATATTCTGCAGGAGATAGATGGGAAAAGAATACATATAATCAGCTAAGTGCTTGTGCAATGAATAGAAAGGCTTTTGCTGAAATTATTCCACAAACAAAGCTTGCTGCAAGTTTTTGTGAGCTTATGAGAATAAAAACTCTAACAGATGAAGAACTACCAGCTCTAAGTCGTCATGAGCTATTAAAGCATATGGCAAATAATGATGTAAATTTATATGTAACATTTACAGAATGCTCACCTATGATACCTCTTGAAAGCTTTGAAGTAGGAGTGCCATGTATTATTGGAAATAATACAGAATTCTTTAAAAATAGCAAACTAGAAGAATACCTAGTAGTAAAAGAAGAAGATAGCATAGATGAAATATATGAGAAAATGAATCTATGTCTTGAACACAGAGACGAAATAATGGAACTATATGCTGCTTGGAGAAAAGAATACGAAAAAGAAGTAGAAAAATGTAAAGAAGCTTTTTTAAATAGCTAGTTTAGGAGGAATGTATGGATAAAAAGAATAACAAGATTATACACTACATTTGGTTTGGTGGTAATCCAATATCTGAACTTACTAAAAAATGTATTCAGTCATGGAAAAAGTTTTTACCAGACTTTGAAATAAAAGAATGGAATGAGACTAATTTTGATGTAAATCAATGTCCTTTTGTAAAACAGGCATATGAGCAGAAAAAATGGGCATTTGTTGCTGACTATACAAGATTTAAAGTTCTAGAAGAATATGGTGGTATATATCTTGATACTGACATGGAGATAACAGCAGATATATCTAAATATTTAGAATTAGATTTGTTTATGGGACAAGAAGACTCTAAAATGATAAATGCAGCTGTTGTATGGGCTAAAGAGGCACATAATCCACATATAAAGGATATTGTAAATGTATATGAATCTGCCAAAATGTTTAACGAAACAGGAGATTTATATGAGCAAAGTGTACCTAGAGTTCTAACAAAGTATTTTGAAGGCTATGGATTTAATAAAGAGCTTGATGAGGTACAAGTATTAGACGACGGAAAAGTAAATATTTATCCTATGGAGTATTTTTATCCATTAAGTTATGACTATCAACATAATAAATTTACAGATAATTCATGTATGATACATCATTTCGACGCTACTTGGATTAGCAAAATGGAAAAGTTTAAGACAAAAATGAAAAGAAAAAATATGAAATGGGTTGTATATATAATAGACTTTTTCATAAATTTAAAAAATAAAATAAAGTTTTTCAGTAATTATCGTGACGTAACGATATTTATTGTTATGTTTGTTACAATGCTTTTAGCAATGTTTTCTTTTGCTCCTATAACACAGTTAAATCAAGATATAGGATTTTTTGAAAGCTTAACTAATAACATACCAAAAGCTATTGTACAAATACTAACTGTATCTCTAGTTTGGACTTTTATTTTAGCTAAAATTCGTAATATTGATTTAAATTTTTATACAGATAAACTTACAAATAGGAATGAGAATTCTAATGAGCAGAAAAGTGTAAAACTTAATTTAGAAATGGTAAGAAAACTTGAAAAAAGAGAAAAATATATTTATGTGCTTCAAATAATAGTTACAATTCTATTGGCACTTTGTCCTGTTTTTGAAGCATTAGTAGCAGTTCCAGTCAAACTATTTGTATATGGTGCCTTAGTAATGCTAAACATATACTTTTTATATCTTGGAATAAAGAAACAGTTTTTATACAGAAAACTAGAACTTGTTCCATATGCTATTATTTTAGCACTATTAATTGCAATTATGCCTGGAGTTGGAATACTAACATCATTATTTACTTTTGTATATATTTTATTTAATTTGTTTAAAAATAAAATAGCATCTGGAAGAATTAAGGTATTTGCTATTACATACTCAGTAGCGTTAGTGCTAGTTATTTTGTGTGGAGTTATCTTTCCAAGTTTAGTTGTCTTTGAAAAGTTAGAATTTGGAAACAGTATATTAGCAAATCAATTTGATGTAAGCTATAATGATTATCTAACTCAAGGAGATATAATTACTAAGTTTGATGCAGGAAAAACTTTATTTGCAAATAATTTAAAACAAGCAATTGAAAGTAAGATATTGTTTATTCCTAATTTTTATTTAATTGTTTCAATTATTTTAGTATTGATACTAGCGTATTCAAATAAAAACAAAGAATATCTATCTTTAGGAATAGTAGCAATATTAAATTTTGTTTATATTATGGGAATAGATAGTGCATTAGCTCTATATTTGAGTATACCAGTTTGTGCGGTATATCTAGTATTTTTATTAGAAAATGCATTATGTAAATGTATGGATAGGGAGTGAAAAATTCAAAAAATGAAAAAAAAGTATGTTATTGGCATTATAGCAATAATTCTTGCAGCAATTGCAATGTTAAATACTAGTCTTGCAATTTATTCAAGACAATATACTACATATGAATTTGAAGTAACTCCAAATAATGTTATAGATAACGTTGTAATAAATGGAACAAAAATTAAGCTAGATAGGTATGTTAGTGATAGCGTATATATAAAGGAAATAGATGATGAAGATTCAAAAATAAATGTTTTAACTTCTGATTCTAAAGCTAAGATTACTATAATGACATCTATTATTGATGACATATTTGTAAACTATAAGGAAGGTGTTAAAAATCCTATAGTATATAAAGATGGTACAAAGCAAGATATAGAAAATACCTTATATATGAATAATACTAACTTTATTGAAGACATTAGAGAAAGTATAGGTATATATTCTATATGGCTATTTATGGGCTATTTAGTAATTATGATATTTATAGTCACATTTATATCTAAATTTTTAAATATGTTAAGGGATAATTCTGTTAAAATCGTACATATTTTAGGATTTATACTAGCTGTATTTTTTATATATGCATCATCATTTTACGTGTGCCTATATGTATTAAAATATGCTGTTGTAATACCTATAGCACTTGCAGTAATTTTTGGAATTTATTATTTAAAGGATAGCTTAAAAGAAAATATTGAGAACATTTATATTTATATTGCTACTATAGTTGGAATAACAATGCTATTTATAATTCCACCTTTTAATGTACCAGATGAACTTGCACATTTTGTAAAGAGTTATACGTCATCATATATAAATAACAATGATGAAGGATATACAAATTTGCCAGTTTCAATAGAAAACTTTGCATATAAGTATGAAGAAGGATCACACGATACTGCAATAAATTATAATGGAAAAAGTTATTTTTCAGATATGGTAGAGAGCTTGCAAAGTGATAAATTATCTGAAAATACTTTTAGATATACAAATACTAAGTTTTTAGGAATAGGTTCTTATTTGCCATCTGCAATCACCGTATGTATTGCAAGGATAGTAGGACTTGCTCCAATTTGGTTACTAATTATAGGTAGATTTACAAATTTATTATTGACACTTGTATTTTGCTACTTAGCTTTAAAATACATTCCATGCTTTAAGATTATTTTATTTATTATTGTAACTTTACCTATGTTTTTACAACAGGCTGCAGGAATCAATCAAGATTGGCTTACTAATATATCCGTAGTTTTGGTATTTACATTTATCATGAAGTTTAAATATATGGACAGGAAGATTAACTATAAAGATTTAATTTTACTTTCTGTGTTAGCATTTGTACTTGCTTGTAGTAAATTTGGCTATTTTCCAGTTCTTGCTTTAATATTTCTTATACCAAATGACAAGTTTAAAGACAAGAAAACAGCAATTTTATTTAAAGCTCTATTTATAATAATACCGCTAATTATATCATATATGCAGAATTCATCTTTAAGAATACCAAAAACTAACAATCCATATTATACTTTTGAATATGCAATCTCTAATCCTATTGACGTTGTAAAAATATTTTATAATACTGCTATGGATAGATTTCCACTTGATATATTTAGAGGATATTTTGATGGATTTGGCGTACACACTCAGTGGCATAGCTCATTACTTTTATACATATGCATAGCAATATATGTATTAGTAATTTCCACTTCTGGAAACGATGAAAAGAAGCTAAATTGGAAAGAAAGACTAGTAATGGTAATTATTGCTTGCATGATTATTGGTATAGTTTATTGTGCAATGTTTTTCGGATGGACACATAAAGGCTTAAGAGCAATTGATGGACTACAGCCTAGATACTTTATACCAGCAGCTTTGCTTTTATATACTTGTTTAGCAAACGATAATATAAAGCTTAATGTAAAAAATAGAAACTTATTTGTTTCAGCATGTACTTGTATAGTTCATATTTTATGCTTCTACACAATAATATTAGGCTTTTATTGTGTATAATATAAAATTATTTGATAAAATTAAATAAATATTATATAATCTTTAAGTGAAAAAAGGGGGAGAGTAAAATAAAAACTTTAATCATAGTACCCGCATATAACGAGGAAGAATCAATAAAAAAAGTTGTTGAAGAAATAAAATCTGTAAATAAAGATGTAGATGTTATAGTAGTAAATGATGGTTCAAAAGATAACACATTAAAAGAAGTATTAAAAACTGATGCTATAGCAATAGATTTACCATGTAATCTGGGTATTGGTGGTGCAGTCCAAACTGGATATTTATATGCATATAAAAATGACTATGATGTTGCTATTCAAATTGATGGTGACGGACAACATAATCCAAAGTATATTAAAGATATGGTTAAAATTATTGAGTCTGGAAAAGCAGATATGGTAATTGGATCAAGGTTTATTGAGAAGACAAGCTATAAGCAAACATTTTTAAGAATGTTTGGAATAAATATATTATCTTTTATTATAAAAATGTTTACTGGCGTAAAAATTTATGATGCAACATCTGGATATAGAGCTGTAAATAGAGATATAATAAAAAGATTTGCTATGTCTTATCCATGTGACTATCCAGAGCCAGATACAAATTTGCAAATGCTTTTAGCTAAGAAAAAAATAATAGAAATGCCTATGGAAATGCGACTAAGAACTACAGGAAAGTCATTTGCCTCACCACTTAAATCTATACAGTATATGGTAAAGGTAAGCTTAGCGTTATTTATATCAAGGATAAGAAAGGTTTAGGTAGTAATATGATATATAGTTTAGCAATTGTTTTTTCAATAGTATTTATTATTTTTATTATAGCTTTGGTTAGAAATAATAAGCTACAAGAAAATTATTCTATTTTATGGATTATATTTTCAATTGGTATAGTTATATTATCTATCTTTCCAAATATAATTAACATTGTTGCAAACGCACTAGGTGTGCAGTATCAGCCATCTATTTTGTATTTGTTTACTTTCTTTATTTTAGCTGTTTATATAATACACTTATCTATAGTACTTACAAAGCAAAACAAGATGATAGTAAAGCTAACACAAGAACTTGGAATTTTAAAAGAGAAAGTAGATAAAAATGTAAAAGAAAACAAAAATGAAAAATAGGAAGGTATAAAGATGGAAAATCGTAAGGAGAATAAGAATATGTCTATAACTAATATAGTTTTAATAACAATATATGTAATATTAACTGTTTCAGGATTAGTCTTTTTTAAACTTGGAAGCACAAAAGACTTTACTCTAGGAATTGGTAATGGAAGTTTTAGTATGTCTATTAACTTTATTGCAATCTTAGGATTAATATGTTATATATGCAGTTTCTTATTATATATGTTTTTAGTATCAAAGTTTGATTTAAGTTATATTGTTCCTGTAACTCAGGGAATAGTATATGTTTTAATATTCCTTTCATCTATAGGTGTATTTAAGGAAAAAATAAGCACAACTGGAATAGTTGGAATGCTTATGGTAATTATTGGAATAGTTCTACTTAATATAAAGAAATAGTGGTTATGAAAGAAAAGCTAAATGTTGACAAACATTTGGCTTTTATTATATAATTTACTTGAATTTCGGAGGAAAAATATTGAAGAAAATAACTTTTCTCATGCTGCATTTAAACTATGGTGGGCTAGAAAAACAGACAATTACATTAGTAAATGAGCTTGCAAAAACAAAAGAGTTTGAAATAAAAATACTATCTGTATATGATATGCTAAATGGAAAATCTTTTTATCCAATAGATGATAGTGTTAGTGTTGAATTTTTAGCAAGTTTTGGACCAAATCACCAAAAATTTTATGATTCTTTAAGAAAATTTAATCTTTTTTCTTTTATTAAAGAATCATTTATTATGATTAAATGTGGCATATGTAAAACATTTAAATTAAAAAGATATATTAAGAGATTAAACACAGATATTATAGTTTCTTCTCGTATTGAGTTTTCCAAGCTAATAAAAAGAGATGACACACTTAATATTTCTCAAGAGCACTCATATATTGATACTGAAAAGTATATAAAAAAAGTGCGTAGGAGCTTTAAGCATATTGACAAAATTATAGTTATGACTAATAAAGCTAAAGAAGAGTATGAAAAGTGGCTTAAATTGTCAAATAGCAAAGCTCAGGTATATAATATTCCAAATATGATAGAAAAGTATGAATTAAAACAGGGTGCATCTTTTGAAAATAAAACAATAATTGGGGTTGGAAGACTTGAAAAGATAAAAGATTTTCCAATGCTAATTGATGTATTTAATATCATTCACAGTAAAGATGAAAGTATTAAGCTAAAAATAATTGGCGAGGGTTCACAAAGAGAAGAGCTTGAAGAAAAAATTACTACACTTAAATTACAAGACTGCGTTACTCTAACTGGAAGACTTGAATTTGAAGAACTGATGAAAGAGATGGAAAATTCATCATTATTTTTACTTACATCTGTGTGTGAAAGCTTTTCTTTAGTTCTATGTGAAGCAATGGAATGCGGACTTCCTTGTATTAGCTTTAATATAGATGTAGGGCCAAAAGAAATAATAGAAAATGGAAAAAATGGCATTTTAGTAAATAATAGAAATGCAAAGTATATGGCACAAAGTGCTTTGAGTATTCTAGAAGATGAAAAAAAGTGGCATGAACTATCTAGAAACTCAATTGAATCTGTAAAGAAATATTACAGCGAATATGTTGTAAAAAGTTGGTTAGAAATTTTAAATTTGGGAGGTAAATATGAAAACTGAAAAAATAAGTAAAAAAGGTATAGTATGTATTATAGTGGCGCTACTAATTATAGTGGTTGGTGTTGCTGGATATTTGGTTTTAAATTTTGTGTATAAACAAGAGATAACTGCCAAACTATCAGATGAAAATGAAGAGCTTCCTAAGGTTGGAGACATTAATGTAGTGCCTGCTGAAAAATTTGAAGTTCCACAAAATTTAAGAGCTGTTGTACCTATATTTATGTATCATTTTATACTAGATGATTATGGCGATGCATTAGATTCTGAGAATTTTATGAGACCATCTTCACTTGAAGAACAAATTAAGTACATAGCAGATAATGGCTATGAGACAATTTTTATAGATGAAATGGATGAACTATATAAATATAAAAAGCCTGTAGCACTTACTTTTGATGATTGCTTTGTTTATTTTTATAATAATGCCTTTCCACTTCTTAAAAAATATAATCAAAAAGCCACAATATTTATAATTACAGATTATATAAACGGAGAAAATTATCTAACTGAAGAACAGATAAAGGAAATTGCAGACAGTGGACTTGTAAAAGTAGAATCTCATACAAAATCTCATCAATATTTAGATCAAATGACATATGAGGAGCAGTTAGAAGAGGCAAGAGGCTCTAAAGAAAGACTTGAATCAATAACTGGAAAAGAGGTTAGTGTATATTGCTATCCTACAGGAAGATATAATCAAACAACATTAGATATAATAAAAGATTATTATGATTTTGGACTTGAAATGCTTGGAGGAGTATATGATTCAAATGAAGTATCAAGTATGTACAAAATACCTCGTATATATGCAAATAGAAGTATGCCACTTTCTACATTTGCAAATTATTTAGCTCAGTCTACAGTAGTGTACTAATACTTGTATTTTTTACTATATTGTTATATAATACTCATATATAAAATAAATGAAAGGGGATATTTTATGTCAAAAATATTAGTAACTGGTGGTGCTGGATATATTGGCACACATACATGCGTTGAATTATTAAATAAAGGAGAAGAAATTGTTGTATTAGATAACTTTTCTAATAGTAATCCACAAGCACTTGAAAATGTGAAGAAAATAACTGGTAAAGATTTAACCTTTTATGAAGGGGATATGATAGATAGAAATGTACTAGAAAGAATATTTACTGAAAATGATATTAGTGCAGTTATAGACTTTGCAGCATATAAAGCTGTAGGTGAGTCTGTACAAAAACCTGTAGAGTATTATACTAATAATGTTTCTACAGTCTTAGTACTTTTAGATGAAATGAAAAAGCATAATGTAAAGACTCTTGTATTTTCATCTTCTGCTACTGTATATGGTGATCCAGAAGTTGTTCCAATTACAGAAGAATGCAAGGTTGGAGGAACTACAAACCCATATGGAACATCTAAGTTAATGGTAGAACAAATATTACAAGATTTATATAAGTCAGATAATGATTGGAATATTGCAATACTTAGATATTTTAACCCTGTTGGAGCTCATGAAAGTGGCCTAATTGGTGAAGATCCTAAGGGTATTCCTGCAAACCTAATGCCATTTATTCAAAAAGTTGCTGCTGGAAAACTTGCTGAGCTTTCTGTTTTTGGTAATGACTATGACACAAAAGACGGTACAGGTGTAAGAGATTACATACATGTTGTTGATCTTGCCGTTGGTCATATTAATGCATTAGATAAACTAAGAAAAGATAAAAAAGGAATGCATATATACAATCTTGGTACGGGAACAGGATACAGTGTTTTAGATATGATTAAAGCTTTTGAAAACGCAAATAATGTTAAAGTACCATATAAAATAGCTCCTAGAAGAGCAGGAGATATAGCAACTTGTTACTCTGATCCTAAAAAAGCAAGAGAAGAAATAGGATTTGAAGCTAAGAAAACACTAGAAGATATGTGTAGAGATGCATGGAATTTTGAAAGAAAACATGAATAATATGATGCCCTAGTTATATAAGCTAGGGCTTTTATTTGTCAAAATTATATATTTTTCTTGAATAAAAAAGGATTTAATGCTATATTAGTATTGAACGATTTCTGTTCTGGAGGAATTATGGATAAATTAAATGTTACTTTTTGTAGTTTTCCAGATTATTCAAGTAATGCTAAGCCATTATATGAATACATGAAAGAAAGATACAAAGAGCAAATGAATTTTAGTTGGGTTGTAAACACTCAAGAAATAAAAGAAAAACTAGAGAGTATGGGAATAGAAACATATTTAATTCGTACTGATGAGTTTTACGCACATATGGAAAAAGTTAATGTTATTTTCTCAACACATTGTAACCTTATGGGATATAAGCCACAGGGAGCAACATACATAGAGTTATGGCATGGGATAAGCTCTAAAAATGTAGGATTTTTATCTGACAATATAACAGATAGTGATATTGAATGGTATTCTTATGCAAAAGAACAAGTAGATTATATTATTGTACCATCCGAATTTTGGAGGGTTATTTTTGCTACTCGTTTTGATATGAACTATAACAAAATATTAAGTTTAGGATATCCAAAGCTTGATTCCATGAAAGATAAAAATGCAAAAGAAAAACTGCAAAAAGTTCTAGGAGAAGATGTAGATGTATCTTCATATGACAAAATATTGTATTATATGCCTACATTTAGAAAAGGTTGTGGAAGAAAAGTAGAGTCCGAAGTAAATTTGGAAAATATTTTTAATATACAAAAGTATGATGAAGATAGACTATTAAAACATTTAGAAGAAAAGAA
The DNA here is from genome assembly GCA_947632225.1 of uncultured Clostridia bacterium. GTDB lineage: Bacteria > Bacillota > Clostridia > TANB77 > CAG-465 > CAG-465. Next base: position 11,621 of record CANROM010000034.1, read on the forward strand.
TTGTCTTGTTTGTGTAAAAAAACATCCTAATGAAGAATTAGACATGAAAGAGATTGACTCTAAATATATAAAAGTTATACAAGAAAAATCATTACAAGATAATAATATAACTGTAAATGAGATACTTGATGCAGCTGACGTAATGATTACAGATTATTCATCTTTAGGAATAGAATTCTTATTCTTAGACAAGCCAGTAATATATCTTGTAAATGATTTAGAAGAATATACTAAAAATAGAGGATTTACATTTAATAATCTAGATTTTTGGATGCCTGGTAATAGAGTAAAAAATCTTTATGATTTAATTGAAGCAATTGACGGAAGTATTGTAGAAGATTTTAAATACAAAGAAGAGTTTGCTAAAAAGAAAAAATTATGGTTCTCTAATCTAGAAGATGGTGGATGCAAAAATATTTGCGATTATTTCTTTGAAGGTAATAAATTAAAGAAAGAAATAATAGATGAAAAACCATCTCCAATTCATATCTTAAAAGAAAGAGTGGAGGAATTAAGTAGAACAGTAGATGAAAAAAATGCAGTAATTGCTCAAAGAGAAGCTAGAATAAAGGAATTAGATGATTTTATAGCACAGATTATAAACTCTAAAGGTTGGAAGTTCTTAGAAGGAATGAGAAACATAAAGAAAAAGCTTTCAGGTAAGAAATAATTTACATAAAATAATAAATAAAATAAGGTCAATGTTATTGACTTTATTTTTTTTATATTATATAATTTTATTATAAGGGTTGATATAGGGGGAATTTATATGACAATTGAAGAAATTCAAGCACAATTTGATGCTTTACAAAGTGAAGTTAAAGAAACAAATCAAGAGATTGAAAGAGACGCACATTTAGACTTTATAGAGTCTTTAAAACAGTATGTAAACAAATATTAAGGAGGTAATTTTTAATGGAAAATGAAGAACCAAAGGTAAATATGGAAAATGGTCAGGGAGATAAAAGCAAATCATCTAATAGTCAAGAATTTAGTACTGTCGAAGAGGCAAAAAATGCTGCTAAAGAAGCAGTTAAGAAAACCAAAGACGAGAAGAACTCGGTTGAAAACATACTAAAAAACGCAGATGATAAATTGAAGGCTAGAATGCTTGAAGATTTCTTGAATCAGGTAAACGAAAAACTAAGGAATGATAATGTAAAAGATGACAACGGAAACATAAAACAAGTAAATTCGTACGAGGAACTAACTGTTGAGGAAAGAGAAGAATTTAAAAAATTTAAATTACCAGATGCTGAAATGAAGGAAATGTGTAAAGACACTTCTAGTAAAATAGAAAAAGTAACTTCTGGAAGAGATAAAAAATTAGCGGATTTGGGACAACGTATTGACGATTTTAAAGCTAAACTGGAAGAAGAGATTAAAATTAGAGAAGAACAGATGAAAGATGCTAGTCCAGAGAAAGCAGAGCAACTTGAAAATGAAATAGAACAAATACGTAATGACAAAGAATACCTAGGAAAAGCAATAGGAAACACATACATTAACCATGAAACAGCAAAAAAGAATGCAATAAACGGATTAGAAATTGTATATTCAAAAGAAATAGTACGTAGTGTATACGGAGAACCTGGTAATTCAATAAAGAAATTTGCAAGTGATGAGAAAAAGGAAGAATATAACAAATCAGATAATGAAGTAAAAGAAAAAGATGAAAAACAAGAAAATGAGCAGCAAACTCAGCACGGTTCAAATAATAATATTAAGGAAGGTAATGCTAATAGTCAATATCAAGAGAATAACGTTCAACCAGTTAACAAAAAGACAAACGCTGTGACTCTTGGAAAAGATATTAGTTATGCTGAGTTTTTAGGTGTAAAATCGAATGACAAGGTTACATATAGAGATTCTCTAGAAGTCATGGATATATTTTTAGGAAATAAGCCAAATTCGATGAAAGCTATGCTTAATGATTCTTTGAGATTGGCTGTATTACAGTCTCCAGAAGGTGCTAAAATTATTCAAGATGCGTTGATGAATATGAATAATATGTCAAAGCCTATATACAAGCATCCTATATTTGCTATAAAGAACCTTGAAATGAATTATAAATTAAAGAAAATGATTGAAAAAAGATTGCCTCAATTTATTAAGCAGCAGAATGAAGCGATAAGTGATAAAGACAAAGAAACTATAGCAAATGACATGGGAATTGATGAAAAGCAACTTGATATTAAGGGCGATGTTTTAAAACAAGTTAAGAATATGAGTCCGGAAGAGATTAATGACTTAAAATCAAAGGTCGATTTGCTTGATAAAAATTATAAAGATACTTTAGAAAATATTAGTATAGAAATGGGTAAAAGTGGTATATCACAAGAAGAAATTGAAAAATATCAAGCACAATATGATAATATACGAAACAGAAGAAGTTTATTATCACAGTCAATAGGGGAACCTGTTTCTTTGGAACAGTTTTCCAAAATAGCAGATAGTGCTATAAAAGGAGAAAGAAATAGTGACTATATGTTAAATCCAAGTAGCAAATTAGATAACGTTAATATGGATGAATATGATTTTAGGAGTTCTCTATCTGAAAAAAGAGATGATATAAATAAAAAAAGCAATAAAGAACTACAGAATCAAATTGAAGATGTTCACAAGAGTGCCGTAGAAAAAAACATTGATGGTCCAAGCATATAGAAAATTTTAAGTACATACTAAAAAAGTATGTACTTTTTTTTGTATTTTTGCTAAAATAATTATAGTGAGGGATGTAATATGAATAAAACAGTAATCATAACAGGTGCTGCAAAGGGCA
>CANROM010000035.1 GCA_947632225.1 uncultured Clostridia bacterium
ACCTTTGCATTGAAAAATTGATGATTTTCAGCTGCTGTTGGAAGTGGTATTAGAATAGATGCTCTATGAGATAGAGAAAGCTCACTAATTGTCATAGCTCCAGCTCTAGTTATACATAGCTGTGCAACTTTATACATTTTTGCCATATCGAATACAAATTTTTCAAGTCTTATGTACTCATCTAAGCTATGCCCTATTTCTTCCTCTGCTTGTTTCTTTAAACTTAGTACATCATCATAATTTTTATCTCCTGTAACTAGTATAAAATACAAGTTAGGGTTTTGGTATTTCTTAATCATAGAAAGTACTACTTCATTTACTTTTTTTGCTCCTTGACTTCCACAAGTAACTAAAATTATTTTTTTATCTATATTATTTAAATTTAACTCTTCTAAACATTTATTTCTATCTAAGTTTAGTATATCTTCTTCGCTAAACTTAGCTGGTGTACCAGTATATACAATATTTGCCTTACTATTCAATCTGCCTCTTGCATCCTCAAAACCTACCATTACAGCCTTGGCATTTTTAGCAAGTAATTTTACAGATACACCTGGAAAGGCATTACTTTCATGAAGAATATATGGTATCTTTAAGCTTTGTGCTGCCTTCATTACAGGTCCACATATATACCCACCTGTACCTATTACCATATCTGGTTTAAATTCTTTAAGTATTTTTTTAGCATCAAATATTCCTTTATACGCATTTATTAGCGCCGTTATATTTTTTAAAGTTAGCTCTCGAAGAATTTTTCCAGTTCTAATATGAAGAATTTCATAGCCTGCATTTTTTACAAGCTTATTCTCAAGTCCATTTTCTGTTCCAATAAAAATTATTTCACTTTCTTCATTTTTTTTAATTAAGTTAGCCATAGCAATAGCTGGATTTATATGTCCACCTGTACCCGCACAAGCAAATACTACTCTCATAAGCCTCTCCCTTTCTACTGATTATTACAATTTTTAGATATATTAAGTATTACTCCCATTGAGCATAAGTTAATAAATAATGATGTACCGCCATAACTAAAGAATGGTAGTGGCATACCTGTAACAGGCATACTACATGTTACAACAGCTACATTAACTAGCATTTGAAATGCAAATACACTTGTAATACCAGCAGCTATTAACGATCCATAGAAGTCTTTACAAGTCATAGCTATTTTATATCCTTTATATATGAAAAATCCCATAAGTGCTAAAACTGCAGTTGTTCCAACAAAGCCAAGTTCCTCTGCAAGTATTGAAAATATAAAGTCATTTTGTGCTTCTGGCAACCATAGGTATTTTTGTCTACTTTGTCCTAGTCCCCTACCCATAAGTCCACCTGAACCTATAGCATAAAGACTTTGTGCAGGTTGCCAATTGCCATCTTTTAAATCTTGCTCTGGATTTAAGAAAGAAAATATTCTTTGAAGTCTAAATTCTTCTGCCATTACAAAGGCTGCTCCAACAAGGCCAATTATTAGTATACCTGCAAGAATTACCTTTGTCTTTAACTTTATACCACTGGCAAATATTACAGACACAGCTGCAACAATTAAAACAATCATACCACTCATATGCTTCTGCCAATACATAAGTAATACTACTATCAAAAGCATAATAACTGGTACGATATATCCTTTATATGAACTTATTTTTTTTACGTTTCTAGATAAATATGTTGCAATAGCTATTACTAGCATTGGCTTCATAATTTCAGATGGTTGAAATTGCAAAGATTCTCCAAATCCTAGCCATCTTGTTGCACCATTTCTAGTAATACCTAAAGGAGTTAGTACTAATAGCAATAGTATAGCTGAAAAAGCAAAGCCAATATATGCCCACTTTTTATATTTTTTATAGTCTATCATAGATATTGCTACCATAGCTACTACTCCAACTACTGCAAAAGCTAGTTGTCTATAAAATAAATAGTTACTATCACCATAATATATAAGTGCGTGATATGAACTCGCTGACGCAACCATTACTAGCCCAATGCAAAGCAAAGTAATAGTTATAACAAACATACCAAAGTCCATATTACCACTAGTTTTTTTCACATTATCAACTTCTCTTTTCATTAAAAACCCCTTATTTTAAATGAAATATGCTACTGTACAGCATACAATTGTTACTATCCAGAATAATAATACAACTGTTGTTTCTTTATATCCACTTAATTCTAAGTGATGATGAAAAGGTGCCATTTTAAATAGTCTTTTTCCTTTTGTTACTTTAAAATATACTACCTGAAGCATAACTGAAATAGTATCTACTATACATACAAAAGCTACAGCAGCAAGATATAGTGGCATTTTTAAAATTAAAGCAACTATTGCTACTGCACCTCCAAGTGCAAGTGATCCTGTATCTCCCAAAAATACTTTAGCAGGATGTAAGTTAAATAACAAAAATCCTATACAACTTCCAACTGTGCTAGCAGAAAAGATTAACATCTCAGTATTATTCTGCTTTAATGCCATAAGTGTAAAAAATGTCATTATAATTGCTACAACTCCTGTTGCAAGACCATCTAGACCATCTGTTAAGTTTACAGCATTTGTAGTTGCAAGTAATATAAATAAAGCAAAGACTATAAAAATTGGTACTCCAAGATCAATTGGTTGATTAAATACTGGAATTATAATTGTTGTTCCAAGATCAAAAACAAACAAATATAAGAAGATTATAATTGCTGTTACACCAATTAACCCAGCCATCTTAGCTTTTGGTGACATTCCCTCAGGATTTTTTAATATAAGCTTTTTAAAGTCATCAAAAAATCCAACAGCACCATATCCTAATAACGCAACAATAGGAAGTATCATTATTGGATAATCTTTAATGTAATATGCAAGTATAAGTGTAACTACTAAAATAATTACAACTCCACCCATTATAGGTGTACCATTTTTTTGAAGATGAGACTTAGGCCCATCCTCTCTTACAACTTGCCCTATATTTTTCTTTTTTAGTATCGGTACAACAATTATTCCTAACACAATTGTCGCTATAAAAGATACAAATAATAAAATCGTTTGTATGTTCATTTCTAACTCCTTATTTATTGAATGTTTTTATCTGGCATTTCTTCAGCTAATTTTTTTACTACTTCTTTATCATCAAAAGGAATTTTTTTACCATTTTCAATTTCTTGATATGTCTCATGACCTTTTCCTGCTATTATGATAACATCACTTTTCCATGCAATACGCATAGCAAACTTAATAGCTTGGCGTCTATTTTCAATAGACTTATATAGTCCTCTTGTCTGTTTCATACCGCTCTCTATATCTGCAATTATATCTTCAGGTTTTTCATCACGAGGATTATCTGATGTTATAACTGTAAAATCTGCAAGTCTTCCAGCTATCTCACCCATCATAGCTCTCTTATCTTTGTCTCTGTTTCCACCACAGCCAAATACACAAATAATTCTTCCTTTTGTATATTTTTTAGCAGAAGAAAGTATAGCTTCTAAACTCGCTGGTGTATGAGCATAATCTATAATAACAGTAAATGTTTTATTTAACTCTACAACTTCATTTCTTCCTGGAACTCTTAAAGCAGCAAGTGCAGCAAGTATTGCATCCATTTGTGCACCAAATAAACTACATACTCCTACTGCAGCTAAAGCATTATATACTGTAAATCTTCCAGGAATATTTATTTTAACAGTTTCAAGTACTTTATTTACAAACATTTTAAACTCAACATATGAAGGATTTACCCTTACATCTGTTGCTGTTAAATCTACTGAGTTGTCTAGTCCATAAGTAGCTGTTTTTATATCTATCATCTTCATAAGTCTTGGAGCATATATATCATCTCCGTTTATTATAGCAAAGTCTGACATTTTAAATAGCTTAGCTTTAGCATTAAGATAATTTTCCATTGTTTCATGGAAATCTAAGTGGTCCTCAGATAAGTTAGTAAATACACCAACTACAAACTTTATGCCATATACTCTATTTAATTCTAAAGCATGTGATGATACTTCCATAACTACATATTCCATTCCAGCTTCTACCATTCTTGCAAGTAAAGCTTGAAGGTCTAAAGATTCTGGTGATGTTCTAGTAGCCTCTTCAACTACATTTCCATAAGTATTGCATATTGTTCCAATCATACCTATCTTTTTAGATGAAGCAAGCATAATATCTCTTATCATATAAGCTGTTGTTGTTTTTCCTTTAGTACCAGTTATACCAATTATTTTTAATTTTCTGGCAGGATTTCCATAATATGTTGCAGCCATAATAGCTAAAGCTATTCTTGAATCATCTACTTGTATATATGTTATATTATCTTTTTTATCTATTTCTTCTTGAGTAACAATAGCAATAGCTCCATTATCTATTGCTTCTTGTATATATTCTTTTCCATTTTCTTTGTATCCATTTATTGCAACAAATACATCTCCATTTGTAATCTTTTTAGAATCATATTCTATCTTATTTATTTCTATATTAGTTTGACCACTAACTTTAACATTTGTTAAATTTTCTAATAAATATTGTAAAAGCATATTAAGCCTCCATTCTGATATATTATTATATCACAAGTGCTATATAGTTGCAAATAACCTTATGGTAAGTTACTTAAATCATCAACACACTTTAAAGTAACTATTGATCCTTTTTCTATTTCTTCCCATGGAGTAACATCTTGAGTAAGTACATAACCTGTACCTTCAACTCTTGCATTTAGCCCTGCATTTCTAAATACTTCTACTGCATATGTTGCATAAGCATTTCTTACATCTGGAACTGCAACTCTTTGATGTTCATCACCATCTTTGTACACCATGATTCCTGCACCAGCTTCTAATGAAGCTCCATATTTTGGTACTTGATCTTTAATAATAGTATCTTGTGGATAGTCTGCTGGTGCATTTATTACAAATCCACTCTCGCTTGCAATTTGAATTGCTTCAGCATATGTTTTTCCAACTAAGTTTGGAATTATTATCTCATTACTTTCAGTTTTGTTTATTGTATAGTCTGGTTGTATATCTAAATATTTTAGCACTTCATCTATAATTGAGGCTACTACTGGACCGCAAAGTGTTGCTCCACCATGACCAGAAGGGCCAGTAGGTGCAAATAGGTTCATTACAACGACAACTTCAGGGTTACTTGCAGGAGCTATTCCAACAAATCCAGCTAAATACTTAGTATTATCTCCTCTTCCATTTTCTCCTGTTGCAGTCTTACCTGCAATTTGATAATCTGATAACATAGCAGATTTTGCTGTACCAATATTAACTGTATCTACAAGTGCACTCATAAGCTGAGATGCTGTGTTTTGTGACATTATCTGTTTTAATACTTTAGATTCAATTTGTTCGTCGTAATTTCCTGCTCCACTTTTTATTTCTCTTACTACGTATGGTTGAACTAAATATCCACCATTTGCAACTGCACAATAATTTACAGCTGTTTGAATTGTTGTAATCTGAATAGTCTGACCAAAAGAAGATGTTGCTAAATCTACATCTGTCATAGTTTTTTCATTATGCATTATTCCTGTTGTTTCACCTGGCAAATCTATTCCAGTTCTTGAATCTAGATTAAATGCTCTTATATACTTCATAAATGTAGCTATTCCCATTTTTTGAGATAGTTGCATAAATACAGGGTTACATGAATTCATTATACCCTCTCTTAGAGATTCACTACCATGAGGGTTGTAGTATCTCCAGCATTTGATATCCCATGTCCCTATTCTCATACTACCTGCACAATAGAATATTTTATCCTCTAAATTAACCACATTTTCCTCAAGAGCTGCTGTAGCAGTTATTAATTTAAATGTTGAACCAGGCTCTTGAGTATCAGATATAGCTTTATTTCTCCACATCTGATTTAGTGCATCACTTCTGGCTTTTGAGTCCATATTATCCCAATTAGCTTTTAGCTCCTCTGTGTTAGGAGTAAAAGGATCATTTGCATCAAAAGTTGGATAGTTAGCCATAGCAAGTACTTCACCTGTTTGTGGTCTCATTATTACTATACTACCATATTCGGCTATGTTTTCTTCTACTGCCTTACTTAGATATTTTTCAACAATTGACTGTATTGTTGCATCAATAGTAAGTACTATATCTTTTCCGCCTTCTGCAGCTATATACTGTTCTTGTGTAAATGGTGTTTCTCTACCACTTCCGTCAAAACTTGCAACTATTTTTCCAGGCTCACCTGAAAGCTCATCATCATAATATGCTTCAATACCTGCAAGTCCTTGATTATCTGTTCCAACAAAACCTAAAACGTGAGATAACAGTGTACCATATGGATATATTCTTAGCATATCCTCATCTACACTTATTCCTGTTATTTCGTTATCACTAATATATTCTAAAAGTTCTTTTGCTTTTTCTTGTTCTACTTTAGTAGCAAGAGTGACACTAGACACATTTTGCTTTAACTTTGAAAGTATCGTATCTTTTTCTATTTCAAGTATACGTGCTATATTTTCAGCAATCTCTTCTTTTTTATCTTTTGGCACACTATTAGGTACTGCTGTTACAATATTAGTAGATATACTCTGTGCTAGTATTCTCTCTCCAGTTGTGTCATATATTGTACCTCTTTTTGCCTCTACCTTCTTGCTTCTTGTCTGCTGAGAATATGCTCTTTGTGAATAATAGTCTGCCTTAACTATCTGTATATATATAAGTCTGCAAAGTAATAGACTTGCTACAAGTGTACATGCAATAAGCATAATTAAAACTCTTTTTCTACTGTTAATACTAACATATGACACAAAACTCACCTCTTTTCATATAAACAATAAACCAAGACAAATTAAAAGTCCTACTACATAATACTTAAAATTTGTCTTGGTTATTCATATTTTTACCAAAAAATACTTTTTATATAATTTATTATTTTGTCTATAATAGTAGTTTCTTTATTTACTTGAATTTTATTTGTTGTTTGTGAAGTATCTACATATACTGTTTGACTACTATCTGCTTTCTTCATTCCTAATTGTTGCTTTGCATAAGCTTCAATTGCATTTAAATCTGTATTTTGATCAACTTCAATTTGTGAAGTAACAGCTTCTGAGGAAACAATTTCAAGTTTATTCATTAACTCTTGTACTTCAAGATTTTTTTCATTTATTAGCCCAAACCTATAAGTTATTATCATTGCCATTGAAAAGCCACAAAGTATAAATGCCACCATAGCAGCATTCTTTTTTCTTTGCATTTTTTGACGTCTTATACTATTTTCTCTTGAAGTATTTCTTTTTACAGTAGTTTTTCTTCGTCTAGGTATGTTTTCTTCAGGTAATATTTTCCTTGCTGCAGAACCGTCTTGATAGTATTGACTACTAATTCTTCTAGCTGGCATTTACACTTTTCACCTCACTTCTTATACCATTTAACTACTTACACTACTACATCAAAACTACATATTTTACTTTATCTTTCTCTCAAAAACACGAAGCTTTGCACTACGTGCTCTTGGGTTATCTTGCAATTCCTCCTCAGTTGATATAATTGGTTTTTTGTTTACGATTCTTCCATATGTTTTGTAATTACATACGCATACAGGAAAATCTTTTGGACAGGTACATCTTCCTTCCATTTCTTCATAAGCATGCTTTACTATCTTATCTTCTAGTGAATGAAAAGTTATAATAGCAAGTCTGCCATTATCATTCAGCGATAAAATGCTGTCTATTACTGCCTGCTTAAGCTTTTCTAACTCTTGATTAACCTCTATTCTTATAGCTTGAAATACTCTTTTGGCTGGATGTTGTTTTTCAGCTAACGCCTTTTTTGGCATAGCACTTTTTATTATATCCACAAGCTCAAAAGTGGTTTCAATCTTTTTTATTTTTCTAACTTCACATATTTTTCTGGCTATTGACTTTGAATATTTTTCTTCGCCATAGTCTTCAAATATTCTAACTAAAGAATCTTCACTATACTCATTTACTACATTGTATGCTGATTTTTTATCTTCTCTGTTCATACGCATATCTAATTTTGCATCATGCATATAGCTAAAGCCTCTGTCTGCCTCATCTAACTGATAAGATGAAACACCTAAATCTAAAAGTATTCCATCTACTCCATTTATTTTCAAATTCTTTAATATATTTATTATATTTGCATGATTATCATGAACTGTAGTAAAATTATTAAATTCTTTTAATTTATCACTTGCAGCAACAAGCGCATCCTTATCTCTATCTATACCAATAAGCATTCCTGTGCCATTTAGTTTTTTTAAAATATGATAAGAATGTCCGCCTCCTCCAAGTGTTCCATCAACATAGATGCCATTTGGCCTAATGTTTAAATTTTCAATACATTCTTCTAATAATACTGATTTATGTTTAAATTCCATCTCTACCTCGTTTTATAATGTATTCTTTTAGATAATCATCTTTTGTATATTATTTTATTTAATCTTTTGTTCATTTAAATTTAATCTTTCGTATATTTTTTTATTTTATCTTTTGTACTTTTTTAATCTTTCGTTCGTTTAAAATCTTTTGTATTTATATCTAAATGCCCAATTCAGACATTTGAGACGCAATTTTAGAAACATCTAAAGAATCTGAGTTTGTATAATTATCCCAAGCTTCAGAGTCCCAGATTTCAGCTCTTGTAGCAACACCAACTATTACTACATCTTTTTTTATTGAAGCATAATCTCTTAAGTTTTGTGGTATATTTATTCTTCCTTGCTTATCTACCTCACATTCAGTAGCTCCAGCAAAGAAAAATCTTATAAAGCTTCTTGCATCCTGATTAGTTAGAGGAAGTTGTTTTAACTTATTTTCAAATGTTTCCCATTCTTGTTTAGAGTATATAAACAAACAATTGTCTAACCCTTTTGTTACCACAAAAGATTGGCCTAGATCTTCTCTAAATTTTGATGGAACACTTACACGTCCCTTTACATCTACATTGTGTCTATATTCTCCTAGTAACATTTGACTCACCCCTTTTCCACAGTTTGCCACTTCATACCACTTTATACTTATTCTATTATACTTTTTTTCAAAAATCAATACTTTTTTAAAAAATTTTTAAAAAAATTTCTAAATTTACTAGTAACTTTATCCACATTAGTTTACTTAATTAGTCAAAAATCTAACTAATAAATTATTACATATAAATTATGTTTTTTTAACAAAATTTTATATCTTACGTTGATTTTATTGATTTTTAAGTGTGATTTTTACATAATTTTGTATCTGTGAGGTAACCCTTTTGAAAATAATTACAAAAAAATAGTTAAGTGGATATAACTTAGAAAAAACTTGAAAATTTTCTAAATTATATCCACTTTTTTAACATTTTTTATTTTTATTTATAACATCTATACTATTTTTTAATACATATACTATTCTGTCCATCTCATAAATTGTATTTTTTTCAGATAAAGTAAATCTAATTGAGCTATTTTTTTGACCTATTGACTCTAAAACGTGGGATAGTTTCCCACTATTAGAATTACATGCACTACCACTTGATGCACAAATGCCACTCATATCTAAAAATACCATAAGCTCTTCTGCATTTATTCCATCAAAAGTAACATTTAAGTTGCTACATATCCTATTATCCATATCTCCATTTACTTGTACATTTTTTATTTCACTTTTTAATCTATTTAGGAGATAATCTCTTACATATCTTTCCTTTTCATTGTACATTTCAAGATTATTTTGCCTTTGCTTTAGTGCTTCTGCCATTCCAACTATTCCTGCTACATTTTCTGTTCCAGGTCTTAAGTTCTTTTCTTGATGACCACCACAAATTATACCTGATACATTAACACCTTTTCTAGCATATAGTGCACCTACTCCTTTTGGTCCATTAAACTTATGCCCTGATATGCTTAACATGTCTAGTTTAGATGCATCAATTTTTATATGTGGTGCTGCTTGAACTGCATCTGTATGAAAAATTATTCCTTTTTCTCTTGCTATTTGGGATATTTCATCTATATTTTGAATTGTACCTATTTCATTATTTACATACATAATTGTTATTAAGATAGTATCTTCTCTTATTGCCTCTTTAACTTTTTCTACATCTACAATTCCACTTTCTCCTACATCTAAATAAGTAACATCAAATCCTTCTTTTTCTAGTTTTTTACACGTATTAAGTACTGCTAAATGTTCAAATTTAGAAGTTATTATGTGCTTACCTTTATTACTATTTGAATATGCTACTCCCTGTATTGCAAGGTTATCTGCCTCTGTTCCAGAAGCAGTAAAATATATTTCATCTGCATCTACATTTAAGCACTTTGCTATAATTTCTCTACTTTCTTCTATAGCTTTTCTAGAAATCTTTCCAAGTTCATAAGTAGTAGATGCATTACCATAATTTTCTCTTAAATATGGAAGCATTTTTAATAATACACTCTCATCTAGTTTAGTTGTAGAGCTATTGTCTACATATATATATTTGTTCATAAAAATCACATCCACTATATTTTATGCGTAGCACTATATTTAGTGAAAATATATATTTAAATTTATTTTTCATCTAGCATTAAAAAAAGCAGGTCATTTGACCTACTTTACTAATATTTATTGAAAATCTGCTTGATTGAAAAGATTATCCACTTCATCATCAGTTAGATTCTGCTGTGGTACTACATTATCTGGAGTAGTATCACCATCCTGATTAAATTCTAACTCACTATAATCTTTTTGCTTTGCATCTTTTACTATAGCTACTGATGTTATTATTCCAATAGCCAGCACAATTACTACTATACAAACAACAATTATTACTTTACTCCTCTTATCCATACTACTTCCTCCTAATCTTTTCTGTAATTATATCATAAACAACAAAAAATGTACAAGCGTTACGCTTGTACATTTATAGTATCTATTTTACAACTTCAACGTCGATATCTACATGCTCTCCATTAATATTTGTGTCACTATATGAATCTCTAGCACTATTATATACAACTTCAACTGTTAAAGTCTCACGTTTTATATCTTCTTCGTACTTTTTGATTATTTCTTCTAGTGCACTATTATTTGCAACATATAGATTTATCTTGTCTAGTACTTCAAAGCCTTTATCTTTTCTCATATTTTGTACCTTTGAAAGTACTTCTCTTACATATCCTTCTTCTTTTAGCTCTGGTGTTATATGTGTATCTAGTACTACACCTATTTCACCTTCACCTGCAAATGCAAATCCTTCTTTTCCTTGCATCATAATTAGTAAATTATTTGAGTCAAGACCAATTTCATTATCTTCAACCATAATATATTCTGTCTTTCCTGCTTTTACTTTATTTGCAAGATCCATTTGATTTCTCTTTGCTATTTCCTCTTTAATCTTAGGAATGTACTTTCCATATTCTCTACCAAGTACTGGTAAGTTTGGCTTAATATCAAAATTAACATACTCAGACATCTCAGCGCCTAATACAACTTCTTTAACATTTAGCTCTTCTTTTACTATATTTCCATAGTATTCTGGAAGTGTAGTTACAGAGATTAACATTTCAGATAGAGGTTGTCTATTTTTAATGTTCTCAGCATTTCTAGCACTTCTTCCAAGTTTTACAATCTTATATGCCAAGCTCATTTCGTCCTCTAATTTTTTATCTATCTCTTTTTCATTTACTTCAGGCCAGTAACATAGATGTACACTCTCAGGAGCATTACTATCTAAATTGCATACTAAGTTTTGGTAAATTTCTTCAGTAATAAATGGTACAAATGGTGCTGCAACTTTAATTAAAGTAGTTAATACTCTATAAAGTGTAACATATGCGCCTATCTTATCCTCTGTAAGTTCACTTGCCCAATATCTTTCTCTATTTCTTCTTACATACCAGTTAGATAGTTCATCTGTGAATTCTTCTATTTCAATTCCAGCTCCTGTTATATCATAGCTGTTAAGTTTTTCATCTACTGTCTTAACTAAAGTGTTAAGTTTAGATATAATCCATCTATCCATTACATTCTCAGATTTAAAATCTGAATACTCTAATGGATTAAATTTATCTATTTCTGCATAAAGTACATAGAATGAGTATACATTCCATAATGTACTTAAGAATCCTCTCTGACTCTCTTGAACATTTTCAATAGATAAACGTGAAGATAACCATGGTGCACTGCCAGTGTAGAAATACCATCTTGTTGCATCTGCTCCAACTGTATCTAGTAATACAAGTGGATCAACACCATTCTTCTTAGATTTAGACATCTTTTGTCCTTTTCCATCAAGAACGTGACCTAATACTATACAATTTTCAAATGGAGTAACATTAAATAATGCTGTTCCTAAAGCTGTTAATGTATAGAACCACCCTCTTGTTTGGTCTATAGCTTCTGAAATGTATTGTGCAGGGAAGTTATTTTTAAACATATCTGCATTTTCAAATGGATAGTGCCATTGTGCAAAAGGCATTGAACCAGAATCAAACCAGCAGTCAATAACTTCTTTTGCTCTGTTCATTACTTTTCCACATTTTGGACATCTTAGATGTACATCATCAATATATGGTTTATGAAGTTCAATATCTTCAGGAACGTCAATTCCTTTTTCTTTTAGCTCGGCTATACTTCCTATACACTCTTGATGTCCACAATTTTCATCTTCACAAGTCCAAATTGGAAGTGGTGTACCCCAATATCTATCTCTAGATATACCCCAATCTATTACATTTTCTAGGAAGTTTCCAAATCTTCCTTTTTTTATAGTTTCAGGATACCAATTAACTTTATCATTATTTGCTACAAGCTCATTTCTTAGTGTGCTCATTGCAACAAACCAACTTGCCTTTGGGTAGTATAGTAAAGGTGTATCACATCTCCAGCAGTGTGGATATGAGTGCTCAACTTTTTGCTTAGAGAATAATTTGTTTTCATCTCTTAGCCAATCGCAAATATCTTCATTACAATCTCTAACAAATCTACCTTTCCAAGGCTCAACTTCATCTACAAATTTTCCATCTCTATCTACTAAGTTTACAAAAGCTATACCATTTTGTTTAGAAACAATACTATCATCTTCACCATAAGCAGGTGCAATATGAACTATACCAGTACCATCTGTTAATGTTACATAGTCACCATGTATTACTTCAAAGGCTTTTCCGTCAACTTTTGCAAATGGCATAAGTTGCTCATACTTAGTTCCTAATAATTCTGTGCCTTTATATGAGTTTAAAACCTCATATTCCATATCTTTTAATACAGTAGGTACTAGTTCCTTAGCTATAACATAAACTTCATATTTTGGCTCTTCTTGAGTGCCTACGTTAACTTTTACATCAGCATACTCATATGCTTTATTTACACATAATGCTAAGTTTGATGGCAATGTCCATGGTGTAGTTGTCCATGCTAAAATGTATTTGTCTTCTCCTACTACCTTAAATTTTGCCACACAAGTTAAATCTTTTACATCTTTATATCCTTGTGCAACTTCGTGTGAAGATAAAGCTGTGCCACATCTTGGACAATATGGCATTACTTTATGTCCTTCGTATAGTAGTCCTTTATTCCATAACTCCTTTAGAGCCCACCATACAGACTCTATATAGTCATTGTGATATGTAACATATGGTTTGTCCATGTCTACCCAGAAGCCAACCTTATTTGTCATCTCTTCCCATATACTAACATATTTAAATACACTTTCTTTACATTCTTTTACGAAGTTTTCAACTCCATATTCTTCAATTTGCTCTTTTCCAGATATTCCAAGTTTTTTCTCTATTTCTAGCTCAACTGGTAGTCCATGTGTATCCCATCCAGCTTTTCTAATTACTTTGTAGCCTTTCATTACTTTGTACCTTGGAATAATATCTTTCATTACCCTTGTTAGAATATGACCAGCATGTGGCATTCCATTTGCTGTAGGAGGACCATCATAAAAAGTAAAATATCTTTTTCCTTCATTCATGTCAAAGTTCTTTTTAATAACATCTTTTTCTTTCCAGACTTCTGCAACATTGTGTTCCATTCCAACGAAGCCATCTTCTTTTAATTCAACTTTTTTGTACATAATATTTCTCCTTTCACTTCAAAGAATAATAATTACCAAAAAAATCGCACATACCTGTATATAAGGAATGTACGATTATATTTACACAATATAATATATACAAAATAATAACCACCTTAATATACAACATACCAACATATGTGCCCTTTGTTACGTAAGGAATACGGCAAATCTTACTATTAGTTCAGACCGCAACTCAGAGGTGATTTTCATAATAACTTACTTTAGATGGGCTCGCACCAACCCCAACTCGCTTAGTATTTCTTTTACTATTACTCTTCCTCGTCATAGTTTTTGTTAATTATTATTTATTTGCTTGTAATTTTATTACGCTAATTATTATAGCACATTAAACTTTTATTGTAAATAGGTGG
>CANROM010000036.1 GCA_947632225.1 uncultured Clostridia bacterium
AAAAATAATAGCCTAGCTAAAAAAGCTAGGCTATTATTTTTTAAGAGAAAAGTCCACAAAAAATGTGGACTTGGCTAGTTAATTAGTAATTCTTAAAGTTAAAAGTATCTTCGGTTTCTAACTCGTAATCATAATATGGTACATGGTAAGAATTAGAAATGACTTCATTTTCAAACTCTTCAATAGTTAAAGACTTAACTTCTTCAGCGCTATTGTGATTTGAAGCTACTAAATCAATAAATCCGTTTAAAAGTAATAAGTGAGTTTATCGTATCGTTTGCTTCAAAAATACCATATAGATACTTCTTTAAGTTTTTTCCTCCAAATAAAATTTCTTTTTTTAAAATAATAGATTTTTCTGACATAGCGTCAACCTCCTAAATAAAAAATTATATTTGGTTTCTTTTGTACAGGCAATTGCATGTATATAATTAAACATAGGCAATTGCCTTGTTTGTACTAGAAAACAATACACTATTATTATAGCATTTTTAGTTAACATAAGCAATAAAAATTACAAAAAAATAATAAAAAGGAGAAAAAAAAGCTTTTAAAACAGCTTAAAAAGTTGAAAAAAGTGGCTATATATAATATAATTTAGGGTATTAGAGGGGATAAATATGCAATTAAAGAAATTAGAAATACAAGGTTTTAAATCCTTTGCAGACAAAACAGAAATAGTATTTTTAGATGGAATTACAACAATAGTTGGACCAAATGGTAGTGGTAAAAGTAATATTTCTGATGCTATACGTTGGGTAATAGGAGAGCAGAGCGCTAAAAATTTACGTGGTAATAAGATGGAAGATGTTATATTTTCTGGAACAGAAGCAAGAAAAAAAGTTGGGTTTGCCGAAGTTTCAATGTATTTAGATAATACAGATGGCTCACTTCCTATAGATTATAACGAAGTAATTGTGACAAGACGTGTATACAGAAGTGGTGAAAGCAATTACTTAATAAATGGAACTGAATGTAGACTAAAAGACGTTCAAAATATATTTATGGATACTGGTCTTGGAAAAGATGGGTATAGTATAATATCTCAGGGAAAAATAGATGAGATTTTATCTAATAAATCTGAGGAGAGAAGACATATATTTGAAGAAGCATCAGGAATTGTAAAATATAGAACTAGAAAAGAAGAGGCAACAAGAAAATTAGAAAATACTGAAATTACTCTTCAAAGAGTTACAGACGTTATAAGTGAGATAGAAAATAATATTGGACCATTAGAGCAGAAAGCAACTACAGCAAAGAAATTTTTAGCATTAAGAGATGAACTTAAAATGCTAGATGTTAAAATCTTTGTTAATAGTGTAAATAATAATTCTCTAGATATTCAAAAAGTTGATGATGTATTAAAAACTTTAATGCAAGATGTTGAAAATCAAGAAGCAATATCTAAAGCAAACGAGGAAAAAAAGCAGGAATTAAAGTTAAAAATACAAGAACTAGCAGATAAAATAGAGCAGATGCGTGAAAAGTATTTTGAAGTTGAAAATGAAAAAGAAAAAATGAACTCAAAAATCTCAGTATTAGATGCTAGTATAACTGCACAAACTGGAAATATCGAAAGATTAAATGGCGAAATTGTAGAAGATAATGAAAAAATAAATATTTTAAAAGAGGAAATAGAAAAAAGACTACAAAGAAGAGAAGCTGTATTTAATAATAAAAAGAAATTTGAAGAAGAATTGAATGAAAAGGAACAGCAATTAAATGACATAGTTTCTACTTTGGATGAAAAAGGTATTCAAATAGAAGAACTAAAAAGAGTAATAGATACCAATAATGATACTAAGTTTGATTTGAAAAATGAGAATAGTAGTCTTTCTGCTACAATAGAAGCAGAGCAAAAACAGTTAGAAGAAAAGAAAAAGCAAAATGAAAAAAGTGTATCTGCTAAAGATAATTTAAACTTTGAACTAAATGATATAAATCAAGCAATTAGCCTAAAAAATAAAGATCTAAATGAAATAAACTCAAAAAATCAAACTCTTGAAGATAAAGTAAAAAGTATACAAAATGCAGTAGATGTATTAGATGATAGAAAGACTAATATAAATCAAGAACTTATGACAGCAAAGGCAAAGTATAATTATCTTGTAAATCTTGAGAACGAAAATGAAGGATATAGTAAAAGCGTTAAATCAATACTGGATTATGCAAAAAACAATTCAAAAGTACATGGAACAATTGCAAACTTAATAACTACAGATGAAAAATATGAATATGCAATTGAAATAGCATTAGGTGGATTTATACAAAATATAGTTGTAGAAGATGAAATAATAGCTAAAAATTTAATAACATATTTAAATGATAATTCACTTGGAAGAGTAACTTTCTTACCTTTAGATAATTTGTCTGAGCCACCAGTTGTAAACAGCAAAGTACTAAAAAATGATGGTGTAATTGGTGTAGCTTCAGATTTAGTTTCTTATGATAAAAAATATGATTCAGCTATAAAGCTTGCACTATCTGGTACAGTCCTTGTGGATAATATGGATAACGCAATAAGTCTTGCTAGAAAAACACATAATTCTTGTAGGATAGTAACAGTCTCAGGAGAACTTCTTTCTCAAACTGGAAGTATTACAGGTGGTAAGACTGCTAATAAATCTACAGGTGTAATAGGTAGAAAAGAGAAAATATTAGAGCTTAAAGAGGCAATTACTAAAAAAGAACATGAATTAGAAAAGAGCAAAGAGCAAATAGATGATTTAATGTCACAAATAGGGGAAGCAAAAAAAGAGTTAGAACAAGTTACACCTTTAAAAGAAGGTCTAGTTATAGAGATTGCAACTCTAACTGAAAAGAGAGAAAACATCAAAAAAGAAATTGAAAAAATAGAAACACAAAAGCAAACATTTAGCTTAAATATAGAAAAAACACTAGAAAACATTGAAAAAATGAAAGAAAATATCGAAGCTAATGAGCAAAAAATCTCAAGTATAGAAGAAGAGAATACTACTAAACAAGAAGAAATAGACGAGTATACAAGATTTAATAGAGAAAAGCAGAAAGAAATCGATATACTAAATGAAGATGTAGTAAATTTAAAAGTATCACTTTCTTCTTTTGATGAAACTGTTTCATCTATTGATGAAATGAAAGAAAAAATTGAGACAGATATTTCAAATTTTGAAACTGCTATTGAAAAGAAAAAAGAAGAGATAAAATCTTTAGAAACTAAAAATGAAGAATTATCTACTGAAATTCAAGAAACTAAGAATTTGATTGAAAATAGCTCAAAAATCAAAGAAGAGTATCAAGCAAGTACTAATTCACTTAAAGAGGAAAAAGACAGATATGAGGGCAATATGGAGCAAATAGACACAAGCATAGTTAATACTTTAAATACTCTTAATGCTTTAAGAGAAGAAAAGGCTAAAGTAGAAGCTAAGAAGATTAAATTTGAAATGGAGCTTACTAATTTAAAAAATAAGATGTGGGAAGATTATGAGCTTACAGTTTCTGCATCAATGGCTCTTGTAAATCCAGAAGAACAGATAAATATTAAACAGGTTGAAAGAGACGCAAATAAATTAAGAAAAGAAATCAAAGACTTAGGAGAGGTAAATATTAGCTCAATTGAAGAATATCAAAAAACAAAGGAAAGATATGATTTCATAACTAATCAAAAGAATGACTTAGAAGAAACAAAGAAAAAACTAGAAAATTTAATTTCTAATATGACTAGTATTATGAAACAACAATTTACAAAGAATTTCAAAGTTATAACAGAAAACTTCAACAATACATTTAAAGAATTATTTGGTGGTGGAAAGGCTGAACTTAAACTATCAGATGAAAATGATGTATTAAATAGTGGAATTGAGATTGAAGTACAGCCACCAGGAAAGAAACTTCAAAGTATGTCATTACTTTCAGGTGGAGAAAGAGCCCTTACAGCAACTGCATTGCTATTTGCAATACTTCAAATTAAGTCACCACCATTTTGTATATTAGATGAAATTGAGGCTGCACTTGATGATGTTAATGTACATAGATTTGCAGAATATATCAAAGATTACTCAAAGAAAAATCAATTTATTGTAATAACTCACAGAAAGGGAACTATGGAAGTAGCATCTTCTGTATATGGTGTTACAATGCAAGAATATGGTATTTCTAAAGTCGTTTCAATGAAATTAAAATAAAAAATTAAGATAAGGTTATACAAAAGTATAGCCTTATTTTGGGTTTGACATTAGAACACATGTTTGATATAATAATTTTGGTGAAATATATGAGGAGTATACTACATTGTGATTTAAATAACTTTTTTGCGTCAGTTGAAATGCTTAAAAGACCTGAGCTAAGAAATGTACCAATGGCAGTATCAGGAGATCCAAATAAGCGACATGGTATTATTCTTGCTAAGAATCAAATTGCTAAAAAATATGGTATTTATACACCTGAAACTGTATATTCTGCATTAAAAAAGTGCCCTAAACTTGTACTAGTTAAGCCTCATTATGAAGAGTACGTTAAATATTCTAAATTAGTTAATGAGATATATAGAAAATATACAGATAGGGTAGAAAAATTTGGTATAGATGAATCGTTTTTAGATGTAACAGAAAGTATAAACATATTTGGCAGTCCGTATGAAATAGCATATAAGATAAAAGAGGAAATAAAACAAAAATATTCACTTACTATATCTGTTGGAGTGTCATTTACTAAATCACTCGCAAAGCTTGGAAGTGATTTAAAAAAGCCAGATGCTATTACAGTACTAGATTATGATAATTATAAAGAAAAAATATATGACCTTCCTGTTGAAATGCTATTATATGTTGGAAAAAATACACAGACTAAATTAAATAAAATAGGAATAAAAACAATAGGAGATTTAGCAAACAGTAATAAATATAGAATAGTTAAACATCTAGGAAAACTCGGGGAACAAATATATAACTATGCTAATGGAATAGATAATGAGGAAGTTAAATTTTATTATGAAAAGTCTGAAAGAAAAAGTATTAGTAAAGGGATAACTTTTGAATCGGATATTAACGATTCAGTAACTTTGGAAAAAGAGCTACTTAAAATAACAAGTAACATTGCTTTTTCTTTAAGAAAAATGAGATTTAAAGCGAGCGTTATATCTATAACTTTAAAAGATAATATGTTTATTTCTAGCAGTAGGCAAAAGAAGATAGACTATACAAATTCTTTTGATGTTTTAGCTAAAAATGTAGTTGAGCTTTTTAGAGAACATTATACTTTAGGTGCAAACATAAGATATATATGTGTTGGTGCCTCTGGCTTAAGAGGAGAAGACGATAATGAGCAAATAGATATATTTAATATGTTAGAAAATAAGGAAAATATTAAAAAAGATAAAAGAAAAAAAGAAGTAGTGGATGCTATGGATAAGCTAAAGGAAAAGTTTGGTGATAAAATAGACTATGCAAGTGCAATTGAGATAAAAAATAAAAATACACCTCTAGATAACTAGAGGTGTGTTTTTTTATTCACTCTTTTTGTTTGTAGCTTCTTCCATCATTAGTAGATAGTTCCACTTATCATCAATTTCTTTTTGAAGTTCTTCAATCATCCATTCATTTCCAGGCTTTAACATATGTCTAAATCTCTTTTGAGTTTTTATAAACTCAACTACAGGAAGTTTATTTGCAGGTTTATAGTTTATTTTATAAACGCCATTTTCTACTTCGTAAAGAGGCCAGAAACATGTGTTAACAGCAAGTTTTTCAATTTCAGCTAAATCTTCTGAAGGATAGCCCCAACCTCTAGGACATGGTGAAAATGCAGCTATAAAAGTAGGTCCTTCAGTATAAATTGCTTTTTCTGCTTTTGTATATATATCTTGTAAGTTACCAAACAAAGCAGTTTGAGCAACATATGGTAAGTTATGTCTAACCATTATCTCTGTTAAATCTTTTCTTTTTTGTGTTTTACCTGGTGTAACTTTTCCTGCTGGAGAAGTTGTAGTATCTGCAAAATGTGGAGTAGCAGAAGAACGTTGAGTACCAGTATTCATATATGCACCATTATCATAGCAAACATATGTGATATCGTGTCCTCTTTCCATAGCACCAGATAGTGATTGTAAACCTATATCTAGAGTACCACCATCACCACCAAAAGCTATAAATTTAGTATTCTTCGTAACTTTACCTGCTCTTTTAAGAGCATAGTATGTTTTTTCTGCACCAGATAAAGTAGCACTTGCACATTCAAAAGCTGTGTGTATAAATGATACTTTATTCCAAGATGTATATGGGTATATACAACTTGATACTTCTAAACATCCAGTAGCACAAGATACAACTGCATTATCCTCTTCTTTTAGTGCTCTTAATACGTTTCTTACAACTGGAGGCGCACCACATCCAGCACACATTCTATGACCAGATACAAATCTTGATTCCTTTGCTACTGCTTCTTTTAAATTATATGCCATTGCTCATACCTCCTAATCTTCCATTCCTAAGTAGTGAGTAGTACTATCTACTACACCAGTCTTAGCAACTTCTTCTAATTTATTATATACACTTAAGATATCTTCAACCTTTACATCTACACCACCAAGACCATATATATAGTTTAGTGTAGGAACAATTACTTTTTTAGAGTACATTGCAGATGTAAGTTCCATAAATAGTGGAGCAGCATAGCCATTTACACTGTCACATTTATCTAGTATTGCTAATGCTTTAAGATTCTTTAAGCTCTCAGGTAACTCTTCATATGGAAGAGGTCTAAATGCTCTAGGTTTAACCATACCAGCTTTAACTCCTGATGCTCTTAATTTATCTACTGCATCCTTTGTAGTACCAGCAGTTGAGTTTAAAACAACAATACCAATTTCTGCATCGTCCATCATATATTCTTCGTAAAGATCATATTTTCTTCCTGTAAGCTTATAAAACTCATCAGAAACTTCTTTAATTATATTTTTAGCACCTCTCATAGCATCTGCTAATTGTTTTCTGTGCTCAAAATAATATTTTTGAAGATCCATAGGTCCCATAGATATATTTCTTTCATCATCTAATAGATATTGTACAGGATTTCTCTTTCCAACAAATTTTTGAACATCTTCAGTTTCAAGTAACATTATATTTTCAACTGAGTGTGAAGTAATAAATCCGTCATAACATACCATTACAGGAATACTTGCTTTTTCTGCAATTTTAACAGCCATAATAGTATTATCATAAGCCTCTTGATTATTTTCACAATATAGTTGAATAAATCCAGCATCTCTTACACCCATAGAGTCTGAATGATCATTATGAATATTTAATGGTGCAGATAATGCTCTGTTACCACATATTAAAGTTATTGGTAATCTCATACCAGCAGCTATATATAGCATCTCAAACATATATGCTAGTCCTTGAGAGGATGTAGCACTCATAACTCTACCACCAGCAGCTGATGCACCAATACAAGCACTCATAGCACTATGTTCACTTTCTACAGCAATAAATTCAGTATCTACTTCGCCGTTAGCAACGAAGTTTGAAAAGTACTGTGGAACTTCTGTAGAAGGAGTAATAGGGTAGGCAGCCACTGTATCTGGATTTATTTGTTTCATAGCTGTAGCAACAGCTTCATTTCCACTTAATCTTTCTCTAATAGCCATAATTTACCTCCTTATTCTTCTTCACTAGATTTCATTTCTATTGCTTTAAATGGACATACTTTTGCACATACGCCACATCCTTTACAATAGTCATAATCTATACCTTCTAGGATACCATCTTTATGCTTTATGCAATCATCAGGACAATATCCTACGCAAAACATACAATTTTTACATTTTTCTTTTGAATGTACTGGATATCTATTTCTCCATGAACCTGTTTTAAATTCACGAGAGTTTCCATCTTTTAAGATATTTCCACCAAAACCAACTTCACCCATTATTCGTTACCTCCTGCAACTTCATCATATGCTCTTTCAACAGCAACCATATTTGGTTCAATAACTTCAGGTTTTCTTGCAAATTTGTGTTTAAATGATTCTTTCATATCACTTAACAATTCGTCTTTTGACATTATACCTGTAATTTTAACTATTGCTGAAAGCATAGCTGTATTTGGAAAATTTGCTTTTAAACAATCCATACTAATTTTTGTAGCATCAATTGTATAAATTTTTCCTTTGTAACCATTAAGGTATTGCCTTAGTTGTTCTGGTTTTTTGCTAGAGTTAATAAGTATTGCACCTTCCTCTTTTAAACCTTTAGTAACTTCTACGGCTTGTAATAAAGTGTCATCTACAACTACAACATAATCTGGTTCATAAATGTTAGAATGAACTCTAATAGGAGTATCGCTTATTCTGTTGTATGCTGTGATTGGAGCACCCATTCTTTCTGGACCATACTCAGGGAAACCTTGAATATATTTTCCAGTGTTAAACGCAGCGTCTGCAAGTAGTAAAGATGCAGTTTTTGCACCTTGACCGCCACGTCCATGCCATCTAATTTCAATCATAAAAAAGCCTCCTTTTTTCCTATAAGATAAGTATATAAAAATTATATTATAAAGTCAATGAAAATTAGAAGAAAAAAGACAAAAAAATAACTAAATCTACATATGATATAAAAAATAAAGTGCAAGAAAAATCTTGCACTTTACATATAAATTATGCGTTATGCTCCAGCTGCATCAGCACCAGTAGGACCTTGTGGAATAGTTAAGTTTAGAACGTAGTTTGGAGCTGTTCCAGTTAGGGTAGCAGCTGCTGGTGTTCCAGGAGCTCCAGTTGTAACATCTCCAATTGTAATTGTTGGAGTAGTTGCATCAGCTCCAGCAGGACCAGTAGGACCTTGTGGTATTGTGAAGTTAAATACGGCATTTTCTGCAGTTCCTGTATTTGTAACAGCAGCATCACTTCCAGGTAGACCAGTTGTAGTTGTACCTACAGCAACAGTAGCAGCAGTACCAGTGGCACCAGTAGCACCAACAGCACCAGCTACACCGGCAGGACCTGTGGCTCCAGTTGCTCCTGTAGCACCTGTAGCTCCAGTAGGACCTTGTGGTATTGTGAAGTTAAACACAGCATTTTCTGTAGTTCCAGCGTTTGTAACAGCAGCATCACTTCCAGGTAGACCAGTTGTAGTTGTACCTACAGCAACAGTAGCGGCAGTACCAGTAGCACCAGTAGCACCAGCTACACCGGCAGGACCTGTGGCTCCAGTTGCTCCAGTAGGACCGATAGGACCAGTAGCTCCTGTTGCGCCTGTAGCTCCAGTAGGACCTTGTGGTATTGTGAAGTTAAGTATAGCATTTTCTGCAGTTCCAGCATTTGTAACGACAGCAGTACTTCCAGGTAAACCAGTTGTAGTTGTACCTACAGCAACAGTAGCAGCAGTACCAGTGGCACCAGTAGCACCAACAGCACCAGCTATACCAGCAGGACCTGTGGCTCCAGTTGCTCCAGTAGGACCAACAGGGCCAGTAGCTCCTGTAGCACCTATAACTCCAGTAGGACCAGTAGGCCCAGTTACACCTGTAGCACCTGCAGGACCGGTAGCACCAGTATTACCTGTAGGGCCTATTAAACCTACACCAGGAATACCTTGTGGACCAGTAGGTCCAGTTGCACCTGTTGCACCAGTAGGTCCAGGTATACCTTGAAATCCTTGTACACCTTGAGGTCCAGTAGGACCAATAGGGCCTGGTACATATTTAGTACATACTATGGGACAAGGATTAGGGTTACAATTGAAATTGTTATCATTTGAACAACAATTATTCATAAAAAACCTCCTTTTAAGAGCTTTTAGCTCTATAATACTATATGAAAAGTAAAGAGAAATGTGAGTTATTTTATTAAGCTATCTAGTAATTCTTTATTATATAAGTATAAGCTACTTTTGGGCTTTATTTTACCTGCTTTTTCATTATATCTGTATGCTAATTTTAAGCTATTTAAGTTGTAATAACAGTAGCACAAGTTAATATATGGGATGAATTCATAGTAGTCTAAGTTACAAAAAGCACCAGTTTTAGTATTAGCTTTGATAGAAAGAGTTTGTCTAAACCAGTATATTGCAATTTTATATTCTTTACGTATCATAAAATATATGCCCATGCTACATGTTATTTCAGCTCTAGGTTTATCTAGTGTAAATGATTTTAGTAGTGCTATAAGTTCATTATTACTATCACCAATATTTCTATAGCAATTTGAAAGATCTAAGCAAGCATTTATTTTATTTTCTAACCAAGCATTACTATCAAGTATGACTTCATTTAATAACTTTATAGCTTTATTATAATTTTCACGATACATAAGCTCTCTTGCGTAATAATACTTCTGTCTTGAATCAAGCTTTATATTTTGTTTTAGCATAGATTCAAATATATCTAAATTTCTTGTACTATCTGCGGCTTTTTCTTTTTTATGTGTTATTGAAACATCACTATAAAGTATGTTGCCATATGGCTCAATTACTTCGTGTATAGGACTTTTCCAAGTGTAGTTCATACTTCTTTTGAGCAGTCTTTCTCTATAGTATGAAAAATTAACATTTCCATTTTCATCAAAACCTACGTTATAATTCATCATTACTATATCTATTTTTTTTGAAAGATTTTCTTTTAAATTTAGAAATTTATTTTTATCTTCATCTAATAATATATCGTCTGCATCAAGCCACAATATGTACTCTTTTGTTGCTTTAGAAAAAGAATAGTTTCTTGCTTTAGAAAAGTCATTTACCCATTTGAAGTCATATATTTTATCTGTATAGTCTAGAGCTATTTTCTTTGTATTATCCGTTGAGCCAGTATCTACAATTATTATTTCATCTACTATATCTTTGACACTTTCAAGGCAGCGTTTTAGTACTAATTCTTCATTTTTTACAATCATGCATAAACTGATAGTTATCATATAAAACCTCCTAATAGAGTATATGACAAAAAAACAAGCAAAGTTAATGCATAAAAGAGCTTGATTTTTTCTTAAACTGTAGTATTATATAGCAATGAAATTTAAAAAAGTTATTTGTATAATGTTGATTGTGTGGATAAGCAGAGCTATTTATTGCATATATTTATATAATTTTAAATATGACTACTGGAAAAATAAGATTATTGAAATTAAAATAGATGAAATAATTAGTGTAGATGAGGAAGACGTTGAGTACATTGTAAAATATAATAATGATAAATTTGTTCTATATTTAAAAAATGATGGTAATATTTATGAGCATGGGCAAAAGTTAAAGATACTTTCTAGTAATTATGAAATAAAAAAGTACGGAAATCCATATGAGTTTGACTATAAAAGATATTTAAATTCTAAAGGTATAGTATCAAGGTTATATTGCAATAAAATAATAGAGAAGGGTGATGTAAAAAAAGACTTAAAGTCTATAATATACTATATACGAAATAGTATATCTAAAAAACTAGATAATAATTTAAATACTACAATTTCTAATTTTATTAAAAGTATAACTTATGGTGATGATACGTATTTAGATAAAGATTTAAAAGAACTATTTTCAAATGTTGGACTTGGTCATGTGCTTTGCGTATCTGGAACTCATGTGCTATTTTTAATTGCAAGTTATGAATTTATCATTAAAGATAAAAAACACAAGAAGATTGAGATGGTAATGCTAATATATTTTTATTCTATTTCTCTATTTAATCTTTCGCTATTTAGAGCAATTTGTATGGAAGTGTTAAAAAACACGACAAAATTTAGCTTTAAGAAAAGGTATGCCATTACGTTGTACTTAGTTTTACTAGTAAATCCATATAATATTTTTAATGTTGGAGTAATATTTTCATTTCTTTCAGTTTTAGGAATCCATTTATTCTATAATTTGTTTTTTTCATATTTTAAAGTTAATCTAAAGCTAAAAAGAAAGTTTGCTATTAAAATATATAGTAATATATCGCTTACTATTAGTTCACAAGTTCTAATTTTTCCTTTTTTAATATACTATTTTCAAAAGATTAGTCTAATAGCAATTTTATCTAACATGTTAGTTATAGTTATACTAAATATATTGCTCTTAAATTGTTTCATTCTTTTTATATTATTTTTTATTCCAATTTTATCTACAATTTTAATTCACTGTTGTAATATTCTTTCTAATATATTTATATTTGAAGTAAAAATACTAGATAAAATAAATTTTTTAGATGTAAAAGTACCCAAAATAAATATAAGTATTATGATACTATATTACTTGCTTGTAATAATAGTCTTATATGGAAAAAATATTAAGTTTATTTCGTGGAAATATAGAAAAAATATAGATGTTACTATGAAAGTATTTTGTATATTAACAGTTACATATTTTTTTACTTGGTATATTAAAACTATGTACTTTGAAAAGTATGTTATATTTTTTAATGTTGGGCAGGGGAATATGGCTTTAATACATAATAATACTACTAATATTATAGTGGATATTGGCTCTACTAGAGAAAATAATGCTGGAAATATTATAACTAACTTTCTAAAAGCTAAAAACATTGAAAATATTGATGCTGTATTTATTACTCATATGCACTCAGACCATGTAAATGGAATATATAACCTTATAGCAGAAGCAAACGTAAAAAGAGTTTGCTTTTCAATACCAGTAGAGGAAAATGAATATTATTATGATATATGTAAAATATTAAGAGAAAAAGGAATATCTAAAGTCATTTTAAATGAAGATGATATGTTTATATTTGACGGTATATCAGTAGATGTATTGTTTTCTACACCTTACTCGTATATAAAAGATAGTGATATGCTAAATGCAAATTCTACTGTGTTTTTAGTAAAAAGTAATGGCAGTAACTATTTATTTATGGGAGACTCTACCAAAAAAACAGAAAATTATATTGCAAAGAAATATTTAGACTGTAAAAAGATAAATAAAATAAAAGCATATCAAGTATCACATCACGGCTCGAAAACATCAAGTTTAGAGTATTTTATATCTAACATGCCAGTATGTAGTGCTATTATATCTGCAGATAAGCAAGTATATGGTCATCCAGATAATGAAACTATAGAAATATTACAAAAATACAATTTTAAAATATATATTACGCAAAAAGAAGGAGCAATTAAGTTTTAAATGTATATTATATATAAATTGTAAAAAAATATTTATATAGGTGATAGAATGTTAGATTTAAAAGAAAAGATAATATATTGTGTTGTGTTAGTTATATTTCTTATAGTTAGTGCTTGTTTTGGAGTTGCTCAGACTATTCTTAATTCTGGGTTAGATATAAAAAATACAAATATATCTGAATATGCTAAAAGTTGTGTCTTTAATAGTCCCACAGAGGACACTATTACTACTGCTACTATGTCATATGATATAGATGTAATATATGAAGAAAATTATCTTCTATGTGGAGAAAATACACTAAATACTAAAAAAGTATACGGTACTACAATGGAGAAAGTAAAAGAAGATGAGAAAAAATATCAAGAAGAAAATGGACTAGTGTATGAAATAAAAGCTGAAACTGCAACAAGAATTGTATACACAAGAACAGTTGAGGAAAACTGTCCTAATCATTTTAAAATTATTCTAGAGGATAATGTGATAAATATATACTCAATTATTACTAATAATAAAAAGGAGATATATATGACATTAAGAGATATAAATATATCTCATTTAAGAAATGAATTAAAAAATAAAATAGAGAAGGGAACATATATAAACTCTAAAGAAGAGCTTAATAGATTTATAGAGGACTTGGAAACATAAATATTGAAAATTGTTTTTGGTTGTGCTATTCTGTAAATGGAGGGGTATTATGGAAAATAATAGTGCACAAAACAGTGAAAAAATAAAAGTTCAATATAGAAAGCCAAGTGTGTTTTCATCAATTTTGCTAATTCTTATTGGTTTTGTACTTGCTGTAATAGT
>CANROM010000037.1 GCA_947632225.1 uncultured Clostridia bacterium
TAAAAAAATTTTTTTGAATCAATTTTTATCAATTTTATTATTTAGGATTTCGTCTAAATAAATTTTTTCTCACGCGCGCGCGTTAATTAATAATAAGTTTTTATATTATTATTATTTATATATAGTAGTAGTAGTAGGGGGTGTGGATAATGTGGAAAACTATGTCTAGCCCTTGAAAATGCTGAATTTTGCCTGTGGATAACTTTGTGGATAACTTGGGCAGTTATCCACACTTTCCACATACCCCCTTTTTTGAAAATGAGTTTTCACAATTCTATCACAGAGTTATCCACAGGTTATCCACATGTTTGCTGTGGATAACTTTTTTTGCAACCGTTTAGCAACTATTTTGAAATAAATGTGTAACAAATATTTGTTCACCCCTAAAACTCAGTAATATCAAGAAAAAAATATTTGTAAATGACAACTAAATTAAAAGTTATCCACATTATCCACAATTTTAAAATTAAAAAATTTTCACAGAAAATTTTACAAAAAAATTATATGTATACTAAATAACCTAAAAAAATCTAAATTTTAATGTTTCCACTGATATATGTAATTTACAACAAAATTGCCACCTATTTACCAAAAAATAAAAAGTTATCCACATAGTTATCCACAGGTCTTAAAAAAATCATGATAATTTTGTGAAAAAGGTCTTTTTTAATTACATAAATTCTGTGGATAATTGTGAAAAATTTTTTAATTTTTTCAAAAATTATGACGTCTAAAAAAGCTTGATTTCAATATATTTTGCGGGTTTTACTCCGTGAAAATTTTTTTAAAAAATGATTGCGCAAAATTCGAAAAATAAAAATTATTTTATAGGTAATTTATGTTTACATAAAAACTGTGGATAACTACCCTATTTATGTCGTTTTTTTATATAATTTTACACTTATAGCTTGAAAGAAAAAGTTATCCACATAAATTTTAAAAATTTTAAGGTCAAAGATGGTAAAAGCTGTAAATTACAAGTATACATAAAAACTGTGGATAACTTTTTTTAAATTTTTGAGTTTTCACGGAAAAAATTTATTTTTTTGAGGGGTTGACAAAAAAATAAAAATATTATATAATGATTGCACTTATAATGTTTAAATGACTAATTATATTAGCATTTATTTTTTTGATTTTATTTTATTTAAATACATATACACATTTTTAGGGGGTGTAATGACATGAAAAGAACATATCAACCAAAAAAGAGACAAACTCAAAAAGTTCACGGCTTTAGACAAAGAATGTCTACAGCATCAGGCAGAAAAATATTAAAATTAAGAAGAGCAAAGGGAAGAAAAGTACTTTGTGCTTAATTCCATATTTAAGTGGGTATGTTTTCATATCCACTTTTATTGTTTAAAAAGGTGAGTATAGATGAAATATACACTTAGAATTAAAGATAACAGTGTTTTTAGATATGTCTTTAAAAAAGGCGAGTATTCAAAGGGAAATTTAGTAACTGTACATGCTTGTACTACTAAATACGCTGCTGAAGAATCACCAAGTAATAATTTCTTTGCAGTATGCGTCTCAAAAAAGAACGGAAATAGTGTAAATAGGAATAAGCTAAAAAGAATAGCAAGAGAAGTATACAAAGAAGAAGAGGAAAAACTAAAAAAAGGATATAATGTTATTATTATATATAAGAAAGAAACTACTACT
The DNA here is from genome assembly GCA_947632225.1 of uncultured Clostridia bacterium. Lineage (GTDB taxonomy): Bacteria > Bacillota > Clostridia > TANB77 > CAG-465 > CAG-465. The sequence goes on from CANROM010000037.1 coordinate 1,669, forward strand.
GAAAAATCTAATTTTTACTCTATTAAAGAAGACATAAAAAAATGCTTTGAGGAATTAAATTTATATGAAGAAAATAATTGATTTACCTAAGAAAATACTAATATTTTTTATTGAATTATACCAAAAGTATATATCGCCACATACACCAAGAAATTGTAAATTTTATCCTACATGTTCTGAATATACTAAACAAGCGGTTGACAAATATGGTATAATTAAAGGTAGTTTATTAGGTATTAAAAGAATACTTAAATGTAATCCATTTTCCAAAGGTGGAGTGGATCATTTAAAGTGACGAATGGGGGATATTGATGATTGATTTTATAGCAGGATTATTAGGTGCTGTTATTAGAGTAATATACAACTTGGTTGGGCATAATTACTTAATTGCTTTAATAATATTCACTTTCTTAACTAAGCTAATTCTTTTCCCATTAATGCTAAAACAGCTTAAATCTACATCATCAATTCAAAAAATTGCTCCAGAGGATAAAAAACTTAGAGAAAAATATAAGGATAATCCTCAAAAGCTTAATGAAGAATTGATGAAGTTGTATTCTGAAAATAACATTAGTCCTATGGCTGGTTGCTTATTACCAATTATTCAAATACCAATAATTATAGCTATGTTTTTTGTTGTAAAACAACCATTAACATATATTTATCCTAGAGATACAGCAGTTATACAGTCTTATACACAAGAATACTTACAAAAAGATGAAGTTACTGAAAAAGAAATGAAAGCGTATGAGATAGACGTAGCTAAAAAGTATAATTTAATAGATATGAATATTGGTTTAGGGCTAAACTTAGGCGATTCTCCTAAGGATGCATTTTCAAAAGATGAAACAAAAAGAGTAAGTAAATTAACTTTACTAGTTCCATTACTTTCTTTTATATTTGCAATAATTAGTAATATAGTTACTCAAAAAAATATGAAAATGACAGAAGATCAAGCTGAAATGCAAAAATCTATGAATCTTATGATGCCATTACTTTCAGCATATATAGCTTTTGCTTGGCCTATAGCTTTAGGTATATACTGGTTACTAGGAAGTATATTAAGCATCATACAGCAACTTATAATAGATAAAATAATGGAAGAAAAAGATGTAGATTCAAAGAAGTCTAAAAATAAAACACTATTCTTAGGAAAGGGTGATAAGAATGATTAAAAAAGTAACAGAACAAGTAGGAAAAACAATAGAAGAAGCTATTAGAAAAGGTCTAGAAGAACTTAAAGTTTCAAGAGATGACGTTAAAGTAGAAGTTCTTGAAGAGCCTTCAAATGGTGGCGTTCTTGGTATTCTATCTGCTAAACTTGCAAAAGTAAGACTTACTGTAGATAGAAAAATTAGTGAAGAACAAGCAGAAAAAACAAAAGAAAAACTAGAAGAAATTTTAAATAACATTTTTAAAATTACAGGAGAAGATGTACAATATACTATAGAAAGTAACGATAATCAAATAAATCTTGTAATTACTGGTGATGAAATGGCTCATTTAATAGGGTATAAAGGTAAAACTATAGAAGCATTTCAATCACTATTAAACTCAATGCTACAAAGGGAAGATGAAGAATACGCAAAGGTATTTGTAGAAATAAACGATTATAAAAAGAAAAAAGAAGAAAAATTAAGAAAACTTGCAAACAAAATGGCAGCTAATTGCGTAAAATTTAGAAGACCAATTAAGCTTGAACCAATGTCTGCCTATGAAAGACTTATTATACATAGAGAGCTAGCTGATAGAAAAGACGTTGAAACTGAATCTATTGGTGAAGAGCCTAGAAGAAGAGTTGTTATTAAAAGAAAATATCAATATAAATAAATATTTTAGGAGGTATGTATATGGATGATAAAGAAGAATTTGTAGATGAACTACATGAGAAGAATGATCCTGTTGAGCAATGGCCTACACAAAAACTAAAAAAAGAAGTACAAGAAGGATCTGAAAAGGGACAAATTAAAGAAAGAGACGACCTAGGAATTGAATAAAATTATATATTATCACCATTCTATTTAGGTGAAAGTTAAATAGAACTCAGTGATATAGTATTACTTATATAATGCTATTTCACTGGGTTCTTTTAGGTAAAGGAGAGAAAATTATGTCTACAACTATAGCAGCTATAGGAACAGCTTTATCTAATAGTGGTATAAGCATTATTAGAATAAGCGGAAAAGATAGCCTTAATATAATAAATAAAATATTTAAGTCTAGTTCTAAATTAGAGCCAAATCACATTATTTTTGGTAAGATTATAAATAATAATGATATAGTAGATAATGTACTAGTTTCATACTTTAAAGCACCTCATTCATATACTGGGGAAGATGTATGTGAAATTAACTGCCATGGTGGAAATCAAATAACAAAAGAAATACTTGAAATTGTACTAGAAAATGGTGCTACTTTAGCTGAACCAGGTGAATTTTCTAAACGTGCTTTTTTAAATGGAAAAATGGACTTATCTCAAGCAGAAGCAGTTATAAATTTAATAAATGCTAAAACAAAAACAGAGACTAGAATAGCTGCAAATAACTTAGAGGGAAATTTATCTGCTAAAATACGTGATTTAAGAGAAGATTTAGTAGAGCTAATGGCTAAAATAGAGGTAAGTGTAGATTATCCAGAATATGACTATGAAGAAGTAGAACCAACCTCAATAATAGATTTACTAAATAAAAAAATATCACAAATTGATGAATTACTTAGAACTTATGAGCATGGAAAATATATAAAAAATGGTGTAAATGTGGCAATACTAGGAAAGCCTAACGTAGGTAAATCATCTCTTTTAAATAATCTTGCAAATTATGAAAAGGCTATAGTTACAAATATTCCAGGTACGACTAGAGATATTGTAGAGGAAACAATAAATTTAGGTAATATTGTACTTAATATATCAGATACAGCAGGTATCAGAGATACAGAAGATATAATAGAAAAAATAGGTGTAGAAAAAAGTTTAAAAATACTAGAAGAAGTAGACTTAGTTATATATATCATAAGTGGTGAAGAAGGTATTAAAAAAGAAGATTATGAAATTCTTTCAAAAATCGAAAATAAAGGACTTAAATATATTACAGTAATAAACAAGTCAGATATAACATCAAAAACGGTTTTAAATGGCATTATGAAAGAATTAGAACAAAATAATATTAAAAAGCCAATATGTATATCTGCACAAGAGAATATCGGTATTGATGATTTGAAAAATTCAATAGTAGATTTGTTTGATATTAATGACTTAGATTATACGCATGAGCTAATTATAACAAACGAAAGACATAAAGATTTGCTTAAAAAGGCAGTAAATTACTTAAATGAAGCAAAAAAAGAAATAGATTTGGGACAACCAATAGATATAGTATCAATATACGTAAAAAAGGCTACAAAAACGCTAGGAGAGATAATTGGAGCAGATGTTACAGAAGATATTATATCTAAAATATTTGAAAAATTTTGTTTAGGAAAGTAGGGATAATATGAGCGAATATTGTTTAGGAGAATATGATGTTATAGTAATTGGAGCAGGACATGCAGGCTGTGAGGCGGCTCTTGCTGCAGCACGTATGGGTAAAAAAACAGCAGCTTTTGTTATAAACTTAGATACTTTAGCTAATATGCCTTGTAACCCAAGTATTGGTGGTACATCAAAAGGACATTTAGTAAGAGAAATAGATGCATTAGGTGGAGAAATGGGAAAAAATGCAGACAAGACTTTTATACAGTCTAAAATGCTTAATACATCTAAAGGACCAGCAGTTCATTCTCTTAGAGTACAGTCAGATAGAAGAATGTATCATATAGAAATGAAAAAAACTATGGAACAACAAGAAAATCTAGATGTATATCAAGCTGAAATAGTTAAAATTTTAGTTGAAAACGGAAAAGTAATAGGTGTAAAAACTAAGATAGGTGCTACTTTCTATACAAAAGCTATAGTAGTAGCAACAGGAACTTATCTAAAAGGAAAAGTAATTATTGGAGAGGTATCTTATTCAAGTGGTCCAGATGGAGTATTCCCAGCAAATGATTTATCTCAAAGTCTTTTAGATTTAGGTATTGAGCTTAGAAGATTTAAGACTGGTACACCTGCAAGAATAAATGCTAAAACTATAGACTTTTCTAAGATGGAAGAACAGCTTGGAGATAAAGAAATAGTACCTTTTTCTTTTGAAAATGAAGGAAAAGAAGAAATAGTAAATAAAAAACAAGTATCTTGCTATTTAACATATACTACACAAAAAACTCATGAGATAATTAGAGCAAATCTTCATAGATCACCAATATATACTGCAAATTTAGATATGAAGTTAAAATCTACAGGCCCTAGATATTGCCCATCTATTGAGGATAAAGTTGTTAGATTTGCAGATAAAGAAAGACATCAATTATTTATTGAACCTCTAGGAGAAAAAACATCTGAAATGTATATACAAGGAATGTCATCATCACTTCCTGAAGAAGTACAAATTCAAATGTATAGAACAGTTCCAGGACTTGAAAATGCTAAAATGATGAGGCCAGCATATGCTATAGAATATGATTGTATTGATTCTACAAATTTAAAATTAAGCTTAGAATATAAAGGAATTGAAGGTTTATTCTTTGCTGGACAAGTTAACGGTTCTTCTGGTTATGAAGAAGCTGCTGCACAAGGAATAATAGCTGGAATAAATGCAGCATTAAAAGTAGATAATAGGGAACCTCTAATACTCGATAGATCTGAGGCATATATTGGAGTTTTAATAGATGATTTAGTAACTAAAGGCACAAACGAACCATACAGAATGATGACTTCTCGTGCAGAATATAGGCTTGCTTTAAGACAAGATAACGCAGATTTAAGATTAACAGAAAAAGGATATAATGTAGGCTTAATTAGTAAAGAAAGATATGATAAATTTCTAGAGAAAAAAGCACAAATAAATCAAGAAATTGATCGTATTAAAAATACTACAGTAAGGCCAACAGAACAGGTAAATGAGCTACTAGAAGCTAATAATTCATCACCTCTTACAACAGGTTGTAAACTGTCAGATTTAATAAAGAGAAGTGAACTTAGTTATAATATATTAGCACCAATAGATAAAAAAAGAAAAAAACTTCCAAGAAGTGTGGCAGAAGAAGCAGAAATACAAATTAAATATGAAGGATATATAAAGCTACAGCAGGAACAAATAGACGAATTTAAACAATTAGAAAATAAGAAGCTAAGTCCAGAAATAGATTATGAAAATATTAAAGGATTATGCTTAGAAGCAAGACAAAAATTGAATAAGCAAAAACCTTTATCTGTAGGTCAAGCCTCAAGAATATCAGGTGTTTCACCAGCAGATATATCTGTACTATTGATATATTTAAATCAAAATGGTATAAAATAAATATAGTTTTCACATGAAAAATTGAAAGGATGTTTTCACATGAAAAATGAAATAATGAGTGAAGAAGAATTTAAAAATGTATTATTTAATGAATGTAAAGCTAGAGAAATTGAATTAGATGATACAAAACTAGAAAAGTTTGTTAAATACAGAAATTTGCTTATTGAATGGAATGAAAAAATGAATCTTACAGCTATTACTAATGATTATGAGATAATAATAAAGCATTTTGTAGATTGTTTAGAATGTACAAAAGTAATAGAAAAAGAGCAGAGTTTCATAGATGTTGGTACTGGAGCCGGTTTTCCAGGAATGGTACTTGCAATATATTATCCAGATAAGGAATTTACATTATTAGATGCTCTAAATAAAAGACTAATTTTTTTAGAAGAAGTAGTAAAAAGTTTAGATATTCATAATGTAAAAATAATACATGGTAGAGCAGAAGAAATAGTTAGAATAAATAACATGTATGAGTCCTTTGATGCAAGTGTATCAAGGGCTGTAGCACAACTTCCAACACTACTTGAATATACTAGTCCATATGTAAGAGTAAATGGAAAATGTATAGTAATGAAAGGCGATAATGTAGAAGATGAAATAAATCTATCATCTAACGCTTTAAAAATATTAAATTTAAAAATATTAAATAAATATCATTATAAATTTAATATAAATGATGAAGAATATAATAGAATAATATTAAGCATAATTAAGACTAATAAGACACCAGAAAAATATCCTAGAAATTACGGAAAAATAAAGAAAAATCCACTATAATAAAAAGATAAATAGTTAGAAAAATATCTAAATATATATAAACAATATATTGTATAAATATGTCATTTAAATAATTGAAAGAGTAAATTTTAATTTTACTCTTTCTTTTTTTGTTTAAATGTAATATAATAACCGTGAGGTGACATTATGGCAAGGGTAATATCAATAGCTAATCAAAAGGGCGGTGTAGGAAAGACTACTACTGCTGTTAACTTAAGCGCTTGCTTAGCTGAAAGAGGAAAAAAAGTTCTTTTAATAGACATAGATCCACAAGGAAATGCAACAAGTGGTCTAGGAATTGAGGTACATGAGGATAAATCAATATACAATGTTTTAGTAGATGATATGGATATCGCAGAAACTGTTGTACATACTATGGTTAAAAAATTAGATGTTTGTCCAGCAAATATAAATTTGGCTGGGGCTGAAATCGAGCTTGTATCAATGGTTTCAAGGGAAAACAGATTAAAAGATGCAGTAGAAAAAATAAAAGAGAATTATGACTACATACTTATTGATTGCCCACCTTCACTTGGACTAATAACTCTAAATGCATTTACAGCATCAGATAGTGTGCTAGTTCCTATTCAATGTGAATATTACGCATTAGAGGGATTGGGACAACTTATAAACACTATAAAACTAGTTCAAAAGAGATTAAATCAAGATTTAATTGTTGAAGGAGTAATACTAACAATGTATGATGCAAGGACAAACCTATCTACACAAGTTGCTAGAGAAGTTGAAAAGTACTTTGGAAATAAGGTATTTCAAACAATTATTCCTAGAAATATAAGACTAAGTGAAGCACCAAGTCATGGGTTACCAATAACTTTATATGATAATGAATCAAAAGGTGCAGAAACATATAAAAAATTAGCAAAAGAGTTAATTAAATTAACTGAAAAGGAGGATTAGTATGGCAAAAGGTTTAGGTAGAGGATTAGATGCCTTATTTGGAGATGATAATTCAGAAACTATTGAAGTTGTTACTAAGAAACCTGCAAAAAAAGATAGTACTAAAGTTCTAGATAAAGTAGTAGAATTAAATATAACAGAAGTTGAGCCAATGTTAAATCAACCAAGAAAAGTTTTTGATAAAGAAAAATTACAAGAATTAACTAACTCAATTAAAGAAAATGGCGTAATACAGCCAATTTTAGTAGTTAAAGATAAGAATGGTTATACTATTGTAGCTGGAGAAAGAAGATGGAGAGCAGCAAAATCTGCTGGACTTACAACTATTCCAGCAATTATAAAGGACTATACAGATACTAAGAAAAAACAAGTAGCTTTGATTGAAAATATACAAAGAGAAGATTTAAACATTGTTGAAGTTGCAAGGGCTGTAAGAGAGTTAATGGATATAGATGGATATTCAAACTCAGAAGTAGCAAAAATTACTGGAAAAAGCGTTTCAACTATTTCAAATATAACTCGTCTATTAAAATTACCAGATGAAATATTAGATATGCTACTTAAAGGAGAGCTTGTTGAAGGACAAGCAAGAGCATTACTTGCTATAGAAGATAAAGAAAAACAACTACTTATAGCACAAAAAGTAGTAGATAAAAAATTAACTGTTCGTGATGTTGAAAAACTAATATATGGTGATGATAAATATAAAAGAAAACCTACAAAGAAGAAACCTAAAGCTGTATATTATGAAAAGCTTGAAAACAAGCTAAAAGATTACTTTGGATATAAAGTAAAACTAGATCAAACTAAAAAACATCAAAGACTAATAATAGAATATAATGATGAAGAAGGACTAGAAAGTGTATTATCACTTCTAAATATAGAGCTATAGAGTATATGGTACAGAAAATTTGAATTTTACTATTGACAAATAAAAAATAAATGGTATAATAATATCTGTACCGAATATGGAAGAGTGTCCGAGTGGTTTAAGGAGCCAGTCTTGAAAACTGGTGATGTCGAAAGGCACCGTGGGTTCGAATCCTACCTCTTCCGCCACTTTAAAAATATCAGTTTTTAAGCTGGTATTTTTTTTGTATGTATAAAATTTAATTTTTGTATTTTTAAATAAAATCATTGACTTATTAGTACTTTATTGTTATAATGTAGGAGTACTAAAAAATAGTTTGGAGAGTTACCCAAGTGGTGAAGGGGACAGTTTGCTAAACTGTTAGGTCGTGTATGCGGCGCGAGGGTTCGATCCCCTCACTCTCCGCCAGAAAATAATAGGCACTGGATTTTTCCAGTGTTTTTTAAATATATAAATATATTTTTTAAATTTTATTATAACTAATAATTAAATGGTTATAATAGTTAATGTAAAAAAGGAGAGATAATTATGAAAGAGGAATTTATTGAACTTACAGATAAAGATGGTAACAAGATAAAGTATGAAATACTAGATGTAATTGTAAGAGATGAAGAAGATTATGCAGTACTATTACCAGAAGGTAGTGAAGATGAAGTAGTTATATTTAAAGTACTTCCATCAGATGATGAAGAAACAGAATATGTTGAGGTAACAGACGAAGAACTTGCAGATTCAATATTTGATGAATTTATTAAAAGAATTGATGCAGAGGATGAAGAAGAAAAGTAATATATTGACAATTTTTAGCATATATGTTATATTATGCTAGGTAAAGGGAGTAGTTACTTTATAATAATGTCATATGGCGTCATTACACGTTAGAATATAACCGCTATATGATATACTAAAAAATTAGTATATAACGAGACTTTACGCTACGTGCGTAGAGTCTTTTTTTGTGTAAAAGGTGGGGTATTTATGTTTAGTTTTATAATTTTAGTTGTAGGACTTGTATTGCTTGTAAAATGTGCAGACATATTTGTAGATGGTAGTAGTAATATAGCCAAAGCCTTTGGAATACCTGCTTTAATTATTGGACTTACAATAGTTGCTTTTGGAACATCAGCACCAGAGGCTGCTGTTAGTATAACTGCAGCATTAAAAGGAAGTAATGAAATATCAATAGGAAATGTTGTAGGTTCAAATATATGTAATTCATTACTAATACTTGGACTATGTGGACTATTTAAAGCTTTAAAGGCAAAAGAAGAAGTTAAAAAAAGAGATTTTCCATATTATTTATTATCTGCATTAGTTTTATTTATTATAGTATCTGAATACTTTTTGGCAGGAGAAAGTATAGGATATATAACTAGAACAAATGGGCTAATATTATTATGCTTTTTAGGAATTTATATGGTATCATTGCTTTCTGATGTAAAAAGGAATCAAAAGAATGATAATAAAGAAGAAAAAACTAAATTTAGAATTAAAGATCTACTATCAATAATACTAGGAATAGCAGGAATAATAATAGGAGGACAATTTGTTGTAAATGGTGCAACTCAAATTGCGAGAAATATTGGAGTTAGTGAGAGTGTAATAGCATTAACAATAATTGCTATAGGAACAAGTCTTCCTGAGCTTGTAACAAGTATAGTAGCTACTAAAAAAGGAGAGCTAGATATAGCTGTAGGAAATGTAATAGGGTCAAATATATTTAATATATTGTTTATTCTTGGAACAACAAGTGTAATTACACCATTAGCATTAAATTTTCAAACATATATAGATATAATATTTATGCTAGTTTCTAGTATATTAGTTTTCTTAATGCTTATGAAAAATAATAGAATTGGTAATAAGAAAGGGTTATGTATGCTTGCAATGTATGTAGTATACACAGCATATATATTATGCAGATAAATTAAGGTATCACTTATGTGATACTTTTTATTTATGCGAAAACATAACAATTAATTGACATAATAGCAAAAGAGTGATATACTCTATGCGGATAAAATGTAAAGAATAATATAAAGACTTTTATATTATGACCTAGGATATTATTATTTACTAGAAGGAGGCTATATTGCAAACTAAACAAAACAAATTACTTATCATCTTAGCTATAACAGCAGCTATCGAATTTGTTGTCGCTAGCATAATCATTATACTTATTACAAATGGAATAAGAATTGATAGGCAGGTGAAAAAGGAGCAAGATGGACTTGTAATTACAGAATATGAGCAAGTTTATCATGTGTTTTTTAAGCAGGAGATATTTTTAAGTGTTGAAAATACAACGGACAAGATGATTGGAACCTTAACAATTAGAGATAAGAATTCTGGAAAAGAAGATACTATACATAAACTAAGACCAAACGATAAAAGAAAGCTATATTTTGCAATGGATAATTATTTTAAAAGTGTAGATTTTGAAATTGTAGAATTAAAATTTGTAGAGATGTACTAATCTCTACTTTTTTTGCTTGACATAATATAAAACAAGTGATATAATACTTTTGCTTGTAAAAAGAAAAGAGTTTCTAAATATGAAACTCGGTTAGTATACAAAGATTATTTGTATATAAGAAAAGGAGGAATGTTTTTTATGAGTCAAAAAATAATTGAAGCTACGCAAACTGCTAACAGCTATGGGTATATCTACGTCGCTGTACTAGGTATTTTACTAATTGCAATAATTATAGGAGGAATAGTAAAATACATCTACACTAAAAAGGAGCAAAAGTATTCAAAAAAGAGACGCGAATTACTAGATATATCAAGAGAAAACACAGCTAATCAACTAGAAGATGAAAATGAAGATGAAGAAGAAGATTTAGATGCAGAAATCAACACCTTAAATGGCAAGATAGAAAAAACTCATACTGTAAGTGAAAAACTTGAAGACATTAACATGTATATAGGTGCTGCTTTAGCAATTTCTTTCTTTGTAGGACTATTTATATTTTCTCTTTTAACATCATCACTAACACCTGAATCAAGTTACATCAATGAAGTAAAAGATACTGTGTATGACAACGTACGTGTAAATGCATACTATACAATCGAGTATAGTAATTCAGACAAATTAACTTTAGCAGTCTTCGTAAAAAACGAATCAAATGAAGCACTAGAATCTGCATGGCTTGTTGAAGAAAATACTTCATCAAAAGTAGAAATAAGATATCTAGAACCTGGAGAAGAACAAATTTATACTATGGAGGTTTATCCAACAAAGGATAAAGACTATGAGTTCAAACTTGAACAAATAGAGTTTACTAGTAGCTTAGAAAATGAAAAGTAGATTTTTATCTACTTTTTTATTTTGCTGTTTTTAAGACTAAAAATTGACATAATTAAAATTTAATGTTATAATCAAAATGCTTAAAATATTTTAAGATATTTCTAATTAGAAAATTAGATAAGATATGAAATAATTATCATATCGGAAAGGGATGAGTTTATATGTTAGAAGATATCTTCAAACTTACAGAATACTCTCAAAATGTATCGAATTGGGTAGGATACGCATGCTTAGTGACATTACTAGTTATTATTTTCGGGGTGTTTATATGGGCTCTATTTAAGAAAATGAGTTTAATGATACTAGAAAAGCGTGAAAAAATTGTAAAGAAAAAGTATAAGAATTCAAAGGAACAAGATTTAGATTTAGATCTACAAAAATGTGATAGTAGATATGAAATTTACACAAAGTGTGCAAATGCTACTTTTAGTATCACTAGAGTATTAGCTGTTGTATGTATGGTAATTTCTGTACTAGTTATAATATACCTTGTTAGATTAAATAGTCTTACAACACCATCTTCAAGCTATATACATAAAGTTGAAATGGACACAACACCGATTGAGGTTATTGGTTATTATGAAACTAAAATAGAGGGTATAGACAAAAAAGTTGTAACTTTATTTATTCATAATAACTCAGACAAAATAGTTATAAGCGGAAAGTTAGTAGAAAACAATTCATATTCTAGTCAATCAATTGAGTATTTACATCCAACAGAAGACAGAATTATAAGTATAGTAGTAGACTCATTAGAGCAAGAAGACTATGATTTTGAATTTAAAGACATAGTTGAACAAGATACTTAAGAAACGAAAGCATAAAAAGCTTTCTTTTTTTATGGAAAAGTATGGATAAAAGGTGTATAATACAAACTATGGAAAATGTAAATAAAAAGAATAAAATTATAA
>CANROM010000038.1 GCA_947632225.1 uncultured Clostridia bacterium
GCATTGGAATATTTATAATTTCATATTTTATATCATTGAAACTTTACTCTAAAAGGGAGTTTTAACTTGACTTTTTACTTAAAAATTGATGTGTTATACACGTGACAAATATGTCAATGTAGAAGAAAAAGCGGCATAAAATAAAAAACAAGTGATAAATTTATAAAGTGAAGCATTTAATTCTCTTTATAAATCACTTGTTTTTTTTATAAAAATTTATAAAAAAGTATTGCCTTTTTTTTATATAATGATATAATTATATCGATAAAAAAGTATCGATAGGAGAGAAAAATGGAAAATAAATTAAACAGTATTTCTTTAGCTACGTTACATAGACTACCTAAATATTTAAGAATATTAAAGAGTACAACAGACGATACGATTTCATCTACTAAGATTGCAGAAGAATTAAATCTAAGTGCAATTCAAGTAAGAAAAGACCTAGCAACTGTTAGCAAAAGTGAAGGTAAACCTAAGATTGGCTTTGAAGTAAAAGACTTAATTAGTGATATAGAAGAATACCTAAATTTGAATAAATCGAAAGATATTATAGTTGTTGGCGCAGGAAGACTTGGGCAAGCACTTATGAACTATACAGGCTTTGAAAATGATGTAAATATTAAGTTTGCATTTGATGTAGATAGAAAAAAATGTGATAATAAAAAGATTTTTCATAACGATAGGCTAGATGAATTAGTAATGAAAAATAATATTCATGTAGCAATTATTACCGTGCCAAAAGATGAAGCACAAAATATGTGTGACCGTCTTGTTAGCTTAGGAATAAAAGCTATATGGAATTTTGCGCCTGTTAATTTGAAAGTACCAAGTGATATAACAATAAGAAATGAAGATTTGTCTGCATCACTTGCAGTATTATTAAATAGACTAAATATTAAGTAGTAAAATTGATTAGATTGCTAGCATAAGCATTTCTATAAATTTGTATAATCTAGAGTGATTGGAGGTTAATTAGTATGTCAAAAGATTATGAACAAGTTGATAGTGTTGAGACATTAGAGAAGCTAATTCAAAATGTAAGAAAAGCACAAAAAGAGTTTGCTACTTTCTCTCAAGAAAAAGTAGACAAGATATTTAAAGCAGCAGCACTTGCTGCAAATAGAGCAAGAATTCCACTTGCAAAAATGGCTGTTGAAGAAACAGGCATGGGTATAATTGAAGATAAAGTTATTAAAAACAATTATGCCGCAGAGTACATATATAATAAATATAAAAATGAAAAAACATGTGGAGTACTAGAAGAAGATAAAAGCTATGGATACAAGAAGATTGCTGAGCCTATAGGTGTTATAGCTGCTGTTATACCAACAACTAATCCTACATCAACAGCAATATTTAAATCATTACTTGCACTTAAAACTAGAAATGGTATTATTTTTAGTCCACATCCAAGAGCTAAGAAATGTACAATTGAAGCTGCAAAAATTATACTTGAAGCTGCAGTTGAAGCAGGAGCTCCAGAAAATATAATTGGATGGATTGATATACCATCTCTTGATTTAACAAACGCAGTTATGCAAAATTGCGATATAATACTTGCAACAGGTGGACCTGGTATGGTTAAATCTGCATATTCAAGTGGTAAGCCTGCAGTTGGAGTTGGTGCTGGAAATACACCAGCTGTAATTGATGATACAGCAGATATTCTTCTTGCAGTAAACTCAGTTATTCATTCTAAGACTTTTGATAACGGTATGATATGCGCATCAGAGCAATCTGTTATAGTACTTGATTCTATTTATGATAAAGTTAAGGATGAATTCCAAAAAAGAGGATGCTATATCTTAAAGAAGGATGAAATAGATAAAGTAAGAAAAACAATGATAATAAATGGTGCACTTAATGCTAAGATAGTAGGTCAAAAAGCTACTACAATTGCAGAACTTGCAGGTGTAAAAGTACCAGATTATACTAAAGTATTGATTGGTGAGGTAGAAAGTGTGGATATATCTGAAGAATTTGCTCATGAAAAACTTTCTCCTGTACTTGCAATGTATAAGGCTAAGACTTTTGATGAAGCTATAGAAAAGGCTTCAAAACTTGTAGAAGATGGAGGAATAGGCCATACATCATCATTATATGTAAATACTGTAACTGAAAATGAAAAAATAGAGAAGTTCTATAATGCTATGAAGACATGCAGAGTACTAATAAATACACCTGCAGCACAAGGTGGAATAGGAGATTTATATAACTTTAAGTTAACACCTTCTTTAACACTTGGTTGTGGTTCTTGGGGTGGAAACTCTGTATCTGAAAATGTTGGAATTAAACATTTATTAAATGTAAAAACAGTAGCTGAAAGGAGAAATAATATGTTGTGGTTTAGAGCACCTGAAAAGGTATATATTAAAAGAGGCTGCTTACCAGTAGCGCTTGAAGAATTAAAATATGTAATGGATAAGAAGAGAGTATTTATAGTTACAGATTCTTTCTTATTTGAAAATGGCTACACTAAAGTTGTTACAGATAAATTAAACGAGCTTGGAATAGAACATACTACATTTTCAAATGTAGCACCAGATCCATCTCTTGCTTGTGCAAAAGAAGGAGCAAAGCTTATGAGCGAATTTAAGCCAGATTGTATTATTGCAATTGGTGGTGGCTCAGCAATGGATGCCGCAAAAATTATGTGGGTATTATATGAGCATCCTGAAGTAGACTTCTTAGATATGGCAATGAGATTTATAGATATAAGAAAGAGAGTATATACTTTCCCTAAAATGGGAGAAAAAGCATATTTTATCTGTGTACCAACATCTTCTGGAACAGGCTCTGAGGTTACACCTTTTGCCGTTATTACAGATGAAAGTACAGGTATAAAATATCCACTTGCAGATTATGAATTATTACCTAAAATGGCAATAGTAGATGCAGATATGATGATGAATGCACCAAAAGGACTAACATCTGCTTCTGGTGTTGATGCATTAGTTCATAGCATAGAGGCTTATGTATCAATGATGGCTACTGAATTTACAGATGGATTAGCACTTGAAGCTATTAAGCTTATATTTGAATATCTACCAAGAGCTTATGAAAAAGGTGCACAAGACCCAGAGGCAAGAGAGAAAATGGCACACGCAGCAACACTTGCTGGTATGGCTTTTGCAAATGCTTTCTTAGGAATATGTCACTCTATGGGACATAAACTTGGTGCATTCCATCACTTACCACATGGTATTACTGTTGCACTTGTATTAGATGAAGTTATGAGATATAATAGTTCAGAGGCTCCATATAAGATGGGAACTTTCCCACAATATGATCATCCACATGCTTTAAGAAGATATGCTGAGATTGCTGAGTATTTAGGAATAACTGGAAAAGACGATAATGAAAAATTAGAGAAACTAATACAAAAAATAGATGAGCTAAAAGATGCTGTAGGTGTTAAACATTCAATTAAAGACTATGGCATAAAGGAAGAAGATTTCTTAGCTACATTAGATGAAATGAGCGAACTTGCTTTTGATGATCAATGTACAGGAGCTAATCCAAGATATCCTACTATAGAGGAAATTAAGGATTTATATTTGAAAGTATATTATGGAGGTAATAAATAATGAATTTAAATTTAAATAATAAATTAGTTGAAAGACCTACAAAAACTGTATACAGAGATAATGATAAGACAATAAAGTTATTTGTTGAAAATTATTCTAAAGCAAATATATTAAATGAAGCTTTAATACAAGCAAGAGTTGAAGAGGCAACAGATCTAAAAATAGCTAAGTTACTTGAAGTTAGCCAAATAGATAATAGATGGGCTTTAGTATCAGAACATATTGATGGTACACCACTAGATAAACTAATGGAAGAGCATCCAGAAAAGATGGATGAGTATCTAGAACTATTTGTAAAAATTCAACTTACTGTTCATTCAAAAAGAGTTCCATTACTTAATAGGATAAAAGATAAATTCAAAGGTAGATTAGAGAATGCTACAAATTTAAATGATCATGTTAAATATGAATTATTACAAAGATTAGAAGGAATAAATCAACATTATAAACTATGTCATGGAGATTTTAATCCAAGTAATATAATAATAAATGAAAAAGGAGAGTATTCAATTATTGACTGGGCACATGCTACACAAGGAAATGGTGCTGCAGATGCTGCTCAAACATATTTAATATTCTCAATGCAAGGAAAGAAAGAGCTTGCAGAAAAATATTTAGATTTATATTGTCAAAAATCTAATACAGATAAAACTGTTGTACAAAGATGGATACCTATTGTTGCAGCAGTTCAAATGGCTAAAAACATTAAAGAAGAACAAGAATTTTTAAGTTCTTGGGTAAATGTAGTAGATTATGAATAAAATTTTAAAAGCAGGGAGTTTGCTAATTCCTTGCTTTTATTGTATAATAACTTAAAATTGAAGGAGGAAAAAAATATGGATATTTGGGAAGAAATGTATGAGAAAGCTAAAAAGGAGTATCATCCAGAGGAGATTTCACCATTTATAACTGCACATCATGTAGTTGCAGCAGTTCAAAGTGAAAGTGGAAAAATATTTACAGGATTTTGCATTGAAGGTGCATGTGGTGTAATAAATCTTTGTGCAGAAAGAGTTGCAGCTCTTAATATGTATATGAATACAGGTGAAACTAAAGTAATAAGAATGATTGCATTTAGAAATGAGCCACCAAAGAAAAATGGCGGTATGCCTTGTGGTGCTTGCAGAGAATTCTTTATGCAACTAAATTATGATAACAGAGACATGGAGATACTTACAGATTACGATTCAAGAAAAGTTGTACACTTAAAAGATTTAATACCAAATTGGTGGGGAGATAAAAGATATAATAAAGAATAATAAAGAAATTTAGTTGCTTTAATAGCAAAATATATATTTGTTAAATTATAAACATTGATGTATAATAAAATTATATTAAAATAATGAGGTGTTATATGAAAAAAGTTAGTATAACAAAGGTGCTTACAATAGTATCTGTTTTAATAATCATTATAGGAATAATACTAGGAATAGTTATGTCTAATACACCAATAGAGTTTTCAAATAATGTAGAAGATGTGGATAAATCAGATAATGAAATGTATGTTGATGGTACAGACGTATCAGATATTGTAAGTGCTGGTGAGTCTTTAGGCACTGAAATATTAGGAACAGTTATGGTATTTGCCATTGTTTTTGGTAGTATTTTTGCTGTTATTGCAATTTGGACAATATATGGAATTTATTTAATAATATCTAAGACAATGAATAAACATAAGCAAAATGCCTGAAAATAGTATATATTAAAATGTTATATTTTAGAGGTGTAAAATGAAAAATATAGTTAGCATAAGGAATATAATTACAGCTGTAATTGCTATAGTTATTTTAGTTTGGGCTACTTTTAAAAACCAGCTATTTATTAAAATAGTTATTAGTCCATTCTTAATTTGTGCTATTGCTGTACTTATAGAGAACATATTTATATTGTTAAATAAGCAAAAAATAGCTGACATTTTTAGAACTATATATCGTATAAGTTTCTTTGTTTATTTCTTTGGCTTTTTAGCTTATGCTACGTATTATAGTATAGCAAATAAAAGCTATTCATTATTTATACCAATACTTATATTTTTATTCTTTGGTATAAATTTCTTTAAAGGTGCTTTTTTTAGAAAAAAATAATGTTAATAAAATGAAAGGATGGATAAATTATGGAAAAACAAACAGCAGGTAGAGATAATTTAGGAAGTTTAGCACCAAAATTTGCTGAACTTAATGATGATGTGTTATTTGGAGAAATTTGGAGTAGAGAAGATAAGCTATCATTAAGAGATAGAAGTATGATAACAATTTCAGCTTTAATGGCTCAAGGCTTGTTTCCACAATTAAAATCACATTTAATAATGGGAAAAAAGCATGGAATAAAAAAAGAGGAAGTAATTGAAATAGTTACACAACTTGCATTTTATACTGGATGGCCAAAAGCTTGGAGTACTTTTCCAATGATAAATGAAGTATATGCAGATGATAACATTAAAGAAGTTCATGGCGGAGCTTTTGGAATGGGAGAACCAAATGTAAATTTTGCAAAGTATTTTATAGGAAACTCATACTTAAAACCAATTGCTAAAACAGAAAATGGAATAGGATTTGCAAATGTAACTTTTGAGCCTGGATGCAGAAATAACTGGCATGTACATAAAGCAACTAATGGTGGTGGTCAAGTTTTAATTTGTGTAGAAGGAGAAGGCTGGTATCAAGAAGAAGGAAAACCTGCACAAAGTTTAAAAGTAGGAGATATTGTTGTAATTCCTGCTAATGTAAAACATTGGCATGGTGCAAAAAAAGACTCTTGGTTTAGTCATATTGCTGTGGAAATACCAGGAGAAAATGCATCAAATGAATGGTTAGAGCCTGTTACAGATGAAGAATATAATAAATTAGATGATTAAAAAATGAAAAACAAACCAATTACATGGTTTGTTTTTTTGTTTAATCAAATTTCTAAATTGTGTAATAGAGATAATTATAATGAATTATATAAAAATGTGGTATGTGCGAAATTTACATATACCACTTAATAATAAAGATAAAGATTTGGAAGAAAATTCAGTATGCTATTTTTTTGAGCATACTACTAAAGATTGTAAAAATTATCAAGTAATATAACAAGTTTGGATAAAATTTAATTAATATAAACAGTTATTGCAAATTTTGCAATAATTGAATTAGAGTTTGTTAATGATGAAGAATATGATAAATTAGATGATTGAACTGTCGCAAAATTTGCGACAGTTCAAAAAGAAGGTAATAGAAGTGTTTGACTATGATTATATGTGATGGTTATCATGTAAAATCTAAAAATATAGATGTTATTAAAATCAGAAATTTAGTTAAAAATTAAATTTAAAACTTACAAAAAATTTAATTTGTGTTATAATAAAAATTATGAGTGAAAATATACTGAGTCAAATTTTTATCAATGAGTAGCAAAAATGCGTAAGTCCAATTGCATAACGACTTGCGTATTTTTTTTGCTCAAAATCTATTTGATGGAGGTATAGTTATGGAAAATCTAGATTTAGAAAAAGAAAAAATTTCTAGACTAATTAAAAAATTTGCAGTGCCTTGTGTTATTAGCATGATTGTTGCAGCACTATATAACATTGTAGACCAGATATTTATAGGATGGAGTACAGCTGGTGCAGCTGGTAATGCTGCAACTAATATTGTATATCCTTTTACTGTAATATCACTTGCTTTTGCACTGCTAGTTGGTGATGGAGCAGCTGCTCTATTTAATTTAGCACTAGGTGCTAAAGAAAAAGAAAAGACAAATAAGTCTATTGGAAACGGACTTGTACTTTTAAGTATTTTTGCTTGCTTATTAACAATTATTGGTCTTGTTTTTAAAAATCAAATACTAACTATATTTGGTGCCAATCCAAATGAGGTAGAATGCTATAATTTTGCAAAAGATTATTTAAGAATAATTTGTTATGGACTACCTTTTTACATTATTGGTCAGGGCTTAAACGCAAGTATAAGAAGTGATGGAAGCCCTAAGTATGCAATGTTTGCTACTGCAATTGGAGCTATTTCTAATATTATTTTAGATCCTATATTTATATTTGTATTTAATATGAGTGTTAAGGGGGCTGCAATAGCAACAGTAATAGGTCAAATATTAACTTTTTTAGCTAGTGTATTATATCTTAGAAAAGCAAAATCATTTAAACTAGATAAAGAGGCAATAAAATTAGATAAGAAAATATGTAAGCAAATAATTTCATTAGGACTTGCATCTTTAATTACTCAGCTTGCTATAGTAATTATAATTGCTGTTGCAAACAACTTAGTAGGAAAATATGGATATAATACAATAGCTTCTACAGGAGAAGCATACGGAGTAGTAACCCCACTTGCTGTTATAGGGATATGTATGAAAGTATTTGGAATAGTTGTTTCTATAGTAATTGGAGTATCTCTTGGTGGTATGCCAATAATTGGATATAATATGGGTGCAAAAAACATAAAGAGAGTTAAGGAAACTATTAGATATACATTAGTAATTAACTGTATTGTTGGAATTTTCGCCTTTTTATTATTTGAGCTATTTCCACATGCAATTATAAACATTTTTGGAAAAGGAAACTCTGTTGAATATATGGAGTATGCTAAGTATTGCTTAAATATATTTTTAGGTGGAATTGTATTTACATGTCTAATTAAGTCTATGTCTATATTATTACAATCAATGGGCTCAAGTATTAAATCTACAATACTTGCACTTTCAAGAGATGTTATATTTTTTGTACCAGCAATTATAATAATAGCAAAATTAAGTAATAGTGTAGTAACTATGCTTTGGAGTGCTGTAATTGCAGATATTTTAGCATTTATAACTGGAGCTATATTACTAAGAAGTGAAATTAAAAAAGCAGAAAAATTAGAACAGTAAAAAAAGAAGAACAAGATTGCTAATTATATACTTTTATGATAATATATGTAAAAAATAAATCATAAAGGAGAGATATATATGTTAAATGCAATAAAAAGGGCTTTGTTGGTTTTACTTGGTGTTATTTTACAATTTGGCTTTGCTATTATTATAAGGTTGTTTTTCTATAAATACCTTGGAATAATTACAATTCTTTATAGTGTAGCAAGTATTTTGATTGTTCTTGGTCTGTTAAAAGAAAGTACAAGACTTTCTAATGATTTACCATGGATTATTTTAATTTTAATTTTCCCAATTTTTGGTACTATCTTACTAATTACTCTAGGTAGAAATTATTCTAAGAATAAATTACTTAGAAAGATATTTGAATATGAGAAAAAGTATGATAAGTATCTAGTACAAGATGAAAAAATAAAGGAAGAATTAGATAATAGTAATCTAGATAATATAAAGTATTTAACAAATAGAACTAATTTTGTTGTAAGTACTAACAACGAAATAACATATTATAATTTTGGAGAAAAATTTTATCCTGAACTTTTAAAAGAATTAAAAAAAGCTGATAAGTTTATATTTATGGAGTACTTCATTATAAATGAAGGAAAAATGTGGAATGGCATACTAGATATACTAAAAGAAAAAGCAGAGCAAGGTGTAGATGTAAGAATACTATATGATGATATGGGAAGTCTTGCAATGCTTTCAACAAACTATGCAAAGGAACTAGAAAAATTTAAAATTAAGTGTATTCCATTTAATAAGCTAAGTCCATTTAGAGGTATATTCATGAATAATAGAGACCATAGAAAAATGACTATTATAGATGGAAAAGTAGCATTCTCTGGTGGTGTTAATTTAAGTGATGAATATATAAATGTAAATAGTAAACTAGGTATATGGAAAGATAATGGTATTAAGATTGTAGGAGATGCTATATGGAATTTAACTGTTATGTTTTTAACAATGTGGAATGCTAACAGAAATGAAGATAATGATATAACTAAGTTTAAGTATGATTTTGAAAATAAAAACGAGAATAATGGATATGTTATTCCTTATGGTGTAGCTCCGCTTCACAAAGATTTAATTGGTGAAGATGTATACATTAACATGATAAACAGTGCAAAGAGTTATTTATACATAATGACACCTTATTTAATAATTGATACAGATATGGTTAATTCTCTTTGCAGAGCTGCCAAAAGAGGTGTTGATGTAAGAATAATTGTACCTGGAATTCCAGATAAAAAGGTTGTTTATACTCAGACAACATCATTTTTTAAAGTACTACATGACAGTGGTGTTAAAATATATAAATATACTAATGGCTTTGTTCATTCAAAAGTATTTTTATCTGATAATATTAGAGCTGTAGTAGGAACAATAAATATGGACTATAGGAGTCTATATCTTCACTTTGAAAATGGAATATATATGGAAAATGTTGAAACAATAAAAGACATATATGATGATTTTGACACTACATTTAAAGATTGTCAAAAACTTGAAGATAAAGATGTTAAAGCTGGATTTATAAAATCTCTATGGCAGGCTGTATTAAGATTATTTGCCCCTTTATTTTAGTCATAGTAGATAAAAGAATGATTTTTTAAGAGGGAGATGTTAATTATGAAAGTATTATTAGTAAATGGTAGTCCACACAAAGAGGGATGTACTTATACTGCACTTAATGAAGTTGCAAAAGAACTTAATAAAGAAGGAATTGAAACTGAAATATTTTGGATAGGAATAAAGCCTATATCTGGATGTATTGCATGTCATAAATGCTCTGAGATAAAAAGATGTGTATTTGATGATGTGGTTAATGAATTTGCAAAAAAGGCTGAAAAAGCGGATGGATTTATTTTTCGCCAGTTCATTATGCAGCAGCTTCAGGAGCAATGACTTCATTTATGGATAGACTCTTTTACTCAACTTTTTCAAATGCAGAGATATTTAGATTAAAACCAGCAGCAACAGTAGTATCAGCAAGAAGAGCAGGAACTACTGCTACATTTGAACAATTAAATAAATACTATACAATGACTCAAATGCCAGTAATTTCTTCAAGATATTGGAATATGGTACATGGAACTACTCCAGAAGAAGTAAGAAAAGATGAAGAAGGCATGCAAATAATGAGAATACTTGGTAAAAATATGGCTTATTATTTAAAATGTATTGAGGCTGGTAAGGAAAAAGGTGTTAAACCACCAGAAATAGAAAAAATTACATTTACAAATTTTATTAGATAAATAGTAATTTGGATTGGAGAATATAAAATGAAACGAGGATCGTATTTAAGTGTTGGATTTAGTGTTGGAATATCAATGACAATTCTTTTTAGTGTTGTTTTTTACAAAGTGTTAAATAACTATGCAGGTATTGGAGTTGGACTTTGCTTTGGTATTTCATTAGGATTAGCAACTTCGTTAATATTAAAAAATTATACAAATAAAAAGAAAGATAAATAGTAATTTGTAGGAGGAAAAATGAAAGAAATAATAGATTTTATATTTTTAATTCTTTTATATATTTTTATATTTTATAAAAAATGGAAAGAAAAAGGAAAAGATAAATTACTTGTTAATACCACTATGTATATATATTTATCTTTTGTATTATATTTTACTTTGATGCCAATTATAACATCTTTACCATTTATATTTAATCATCCATATAGTTTAATGAATTTAGTGCCATTTATTGATGTAACAAGTGGTAGAGGAGATTTTATTAGACAAGTTTTATTAAATGTAATAATGACAATTCCATTTGGCTTTTTATTTCCTCTTACAAATAATAAAAATTCAAATTTTCTAAAAACAATAATTTATACGATTTTATTAAGTTTAAGTATTGAATTGCTACAACCTCTAATAAACGGTTTTAGGTCATCTGATATAACTGATATAATAACTAATGCTATGGGTGGAATAATAGGATATATAGGATATTTAATTTTTAAACCATTGACTACAAAAATACTAAACCATATGAAAAACAAGTAAAATAAATTACAATTTATAAAAGCAAGTGATTATTTACAATCACTTGCTTTTTTGATATACTTTGATTAGATAAATAGAAATTGTAGGTGGAAAAATGAAAGTTAAGGTTAACAATATCGAACTATATTATGAAAAATATGGAACAGGAACTCCTATTATTTTAATACATGGAAATCAAGAGTCACATGAAATATTTGATAAACTAATAGAAAAGTTAAAAGACGATTATCAAGTTTATGCTATTGATAGTAGATGTCATGGAAAAAGTGAAGACACAAAAACAATATCATATGATTTAATGTGTGATGATGTAATACAATTTATAAAGGAGCTTAATATTGAAAAGCCAATATTATATGGATTTAGTGATGGAGGAATTGTAGGGTTATTAGTAGCTATTAAAGAGCCAAACTTATTATCTAATTTAATAATAAGTGGAGCAAATATTACTCCAAATGCTTTTACAAAATTAGATACTATGTTGACTAAATTATACTACTTTTTTACTAGAAGCAAGTATATAAAAATGATGTTAGATGAGCCTAATATTCCGATAGAAGATTTGCAAAAAATTACAATACCAGTTCATGTTTTGGCAGGAGAAAAAGATGTAGTTAAGATAGAACATACTAAACTAATTTCAAATAGCATAAAAAATAGTACGCTTGAAATAGTAAAAAATGAAAATCATGGGAGCTATATAATTCATACTGATAAAATATATGATATTATAAAAAAGTACATATAAATAGATTGATAAATTTATTGTGAAGTATAAGTATTAAAAAATAAATATGAATTTTATTACTTATGAGTTAAATAAATAGTAATTTGTATGAGTGGAGATGTAATATGAGTAAAAATAAAACTAACTATTATTATAAAAGTAAAAGATATAAAATGATGAAAGAAAAACTAGAGTCAGAATATGGTCAAGAATTAGTAATAAAAATCTTTGATAAAGCTAATGAAAATTTAAATAATTTATATAAAAAATATGAAAATGTTTCTAAAGACGAAAAATTTCATTTATATAATTCAATATTACCAAGAATTGCAATGTATCAAATATTATCTGAAGAACTTAATTCTGATAAAGCAATGGAAATAACGGAAGAAACAGTTAAAGATGTTTGCACTAAAATAGGAAATATATTAGGGAAAATTACATCTTTACCTGGTATGAGTAGTCTTTTTTTACAAATATTTAGAATAAAAGTAAAGAAAAAATTTGGAGATACAAGTGGTTTCACTCAAAAATTCTATAATACAGAAGATGGTTCATTACGTTTTGATACTCAAAAGTGTCCTTATTGTAAATATTCAAAAGAATGTGGATGCCCAGAAATAATACATACATTTTGTGATAGTGATATATATAATTATGGAAATTTACCTAAAATTAAGTTTAGTCGTACTCAAACACTAGGTACAGGAGGAGAATGCTGTGATTTCCATTTTAAAAAAGTAAAAAAGAAAAATATAAAAATATCAGAACAATAAATTACAATTTCTATGAGCAAGTGAAAACATACATCACTTGCTTTTTTGTTATATAATAGAAAAAATTTATAAAATATTATTGACAATATAAAAATAAAATAGTATTATTGTATTATGCAAGTAATACAATGTTGAAAGGAGATAATTATGGATTATATTTTTGATAATGAAAGACCGATTTATATTCAATTAGTTGAAATAATAAGAATTCAAATAGTTTCTGGTAAATTTAAAAAAGGACAAAAAATCCCTTCTGTAAGAGAGCTAGCACTTACTATGAAGGTTAATCCTAATACAATGCAAAAAGCATTAGTAGAATTAGAAAA
>CANROM010000039.1 GCA_947632225.1 uncultured Clostridia bacterium
TATTATTATAATCATGATTTAATGTTTTGTCAATAGTTTTAAAAAAGATTTTGAAAATTTTAAATAAAGAGATAGGTTTTACCCTATCTCTGGTTTTTTCTTTATATGTGATCCTATTATTTCTGAAACATCCATTACAGTTACAAATGCTTGAATATCATCACTATTTACAATATTTCTTAATTCTGTAAGTTCAAGTCTTGTTATTACACAATATAATATCATTGTCTCACCATTTATAAGACCTTTTCCCTCAAGTGATGTTACTGTTCTTCCAAGCCTTTCATATATATGATTTGCAACTTGTGCACTTTGATTAGTAACAATTAGTACTGCTTTTCCCTGTTCTAGTCCTTCAGATACAAAATCTATAACTTTAAATGTTATAAAATATGTAAGAAGTGAATATAATGCTCTGTCAAATCCAAAAAGAAACCCTGCTGTAGTATAAATAAAGACATTACATATTAGTACAACTTGTCCCACAGAAAAGCTTGTTTTTTTACTTAATATTATTGCCGCTATTTCAGTTCCATCTAAGCAACCTCCATATCTTATTACAAGACCTACGCCAAATCCTAGTAGCATTCCTCCATATATTGTAGCAAGCAGTTTATCTGATATTCCAATGTCTAATCCTTCTGTAAAATATAGTATTCCTGAAAATGTAACCATTGCAAACAAAGCTTTAAATACAAATTCTTTTCCAAGTGTTTTATATCCAAGCAATAAAAAAGGAATGTTTAATAATACTATATATATACTTGTACGAATTTTTGTTACTTGTCCTAACATAATAGATACACCATTTATTCCACCATCAAGTATTAAATTTGGAATAAGTATCGCACCTATTGAAAAAGCTGCAATAGCACAGCCAATAACTATTAATAAATAAGATACAATTGTATGAAATATACCTTTTTTCATATATCAACCTTCCCCTTTTACTCTGTTACAATTCCATAAACCATAGATATATCGGTAGGAATTATATATTTAGCTCCAACCTTTTTAGCAACAACTAAGACAAAAGCACACATAGCTCTTGTTGCATACCACCAAGCTGGATCTTCTACTCTATTTCTAATTTCATCTAATGATATTTGTGTGTAATATTTGTACGTATCTTTTATTCTACTTTCTATATCCATCATTATAGGTTCATTTCTATCAGTATATAGTGTATTATCTTCGTATCCAATACCAGATTCTCTTGCAAAGTACTCATGACCACCGCCAGCAAGTATTATCTTGTCTACTTTTACATTAGGTACTTGTATTCTTTCCTCTATATATCTCATTACCTCATCTAAGGAAGTAGTCGCAATATCTTGAGCTAAATCTGGATATACACTTAATACATCCATTACTCCAAAATTATTATTTTTCATCTCTTTAATCTCGTTATCAAAATACGAAATTTCTGTTGAGCCTCCACCACCAACAAATACAAGTACTTTATCTACAAATCTGGTAGCACCTTTTACAGTATACACATTTTCTTGTTCAGAAGATATTATATTAAAATCTTGATTTGTTTTTTCTTTAAAGTAAGATAAAAATTCCTCTTTTTGCTTTAAATTTAGTTGTCTAAACACACTTGTTCCACATACAAACAGTCCATTTTTATCTTCAATACTATTTACTAGTTCTATTAGTTTATCTACATCTTGACTTATTAAGCAGTTATTTTTATTATAATGCTTTTTAAATTCTATTGTTACTGTATTTATATGCTTTATATCTTGACCATCATATACATCAATTTTAGTACAAGTAGACCCTACTTCTACAACTGTCTTAATCATGATATCCTCCTAAAAAATTCTGTCTTTATACATTTTTACTTGTTCCACCATATGTCCTATATTACCTTCACCAGCAAATCTAGCACTATCAAAAAAGTTTTCATCTGCATTAAACCAATATAGCTTATTTACTTCATCTACCACTTCAACTTCTTTATTTAATTTACCAGCGTAAACTTGTAGCTCCACATCGTTTATATTATAATTAAAGTCCATTAAATGTACAAGAGATATATCATCTTTACTTATTCCTGTTTCTTCATTTAACTCTCTATATGCTGCTTCAATATTTGTCTCATTTTCTTCTATTTTTCCACCAACTAAATTATATAGTCCTTTATATGGTTCTTTTTTTCTATGACACATAAGTATTTTGCTTTCATCATTACTATAAACTATTATTACATTTAATTTTTTCATAGCTTTTATCTACCTCACGCTAATAGTATAACATAAATGTTTTTCTTTTAAAACATAATTTTAGATTTATAGTCAAAAAAAGTCGCTAGATAAAATCTAACGATAAATTTGGTACCGATGGTGGGGCTCGAACCCACACGCTATGAAAGCAAAGGTGTTTGAGACCTTCCTGTCTGCCAGTTCCAGCACATCGGCAAATAAAAGAAGCAAACTAAGTTTGCCTCTTTATTATACAATATTTCTATTTATATTGCAATATTTAAAATTATTTTTTTGCCTGTTCAGCTCTAAAACCTGTTCTGCTAATATCAATATCATCATACAAGATACTTTCCTTAGGAACATCAGCTTCTGCCTTTTCTCTGCCAAACCAAGATTTTCTATTATTTTTTATTTCTTCAGTTACTTTTTCTTGAACTTCTTTATCAAATTCCTCAGCTCTTGATCTTGCACTCAAAAAAGCATCTATTCTAGAACGCATAGAGTTAAATACAAATTCATTTTTTATTTGCTCTATGTATGATGAATCCTCATTTATTAAATGCTCTATTATATTCATAGCTTTATCAAACTCATTTTTAGTAACATATATTATTGCTATTTTATAATAAGCTTTTAGTCCATAATTCTCACTTTTAATTATTTCGCTATACAAGTTTAGTGCATCATTATAGTTTCCTTTTAAAAGCTTAATATTTCCTAAACTATATATTGCTTCATTTATATCAGGATTTATAACAAGTGCAAGCTCTAAATTTTTCTCAGCCTCATCTGTCTTAGAAAGCTCAAGTTGTACCATGGCTAAATTATATAATAACTCATAAGACTCAGCATGATACTCAATCGCTCTTTTATATAAATCTTCTGCCTCTTTATATTCTCCCTTATTTGCAAGTAAAATTCCAAGTGCTTCATATGCATCATAGCAAGAAGGCTCAATATCTAAGCATTGCTCGTACATATCTATAGCAGAATCATTATCATCCTCTTTTTCAAGAATATTACCAAGTTTAAAATATGCTTTATAATTATTTTCATCAATATTTAATAAATCATATAAAACCTCTTTTGCAGTTTTATACTCACCTAGTTCATCATAACATTTAGCCATTAAATACAAAGTATCACTATTTTTTTCATTACGCGCAAACATTTTTTGTATAGCAGTAATACATTTTGCATATTTTTTATCTAAATAGTACTTTTCTGCCTTTTTATATAATATTTTTTTACTAAAGCTAATATTATTATATTGTAAGATAGCAAAAACACATGGTAAAGCAAAGATACCTATAAAAAGAGGTATTTGATATCTTATTCTTAAATAAACATTAAATATAACTATAGGTACATAAATACCCAAGCAAAAGGCTAAAATAGATACTAAGATTAAGTTTCCAGGCGCATATTTTTTAACATAATTGATTGATAAATATGTTATTAAGATTACGGCTACAACTATTACTATTATATTATCAATTATCATTGGCTTTTCCTCCGCAAAGGTATTATATAACATTTTTTGTCAACTTTCAAGCTTATAATACATATTATATCTAATTTTTTGTGTATAATTGACTATTTAAATATAATACTGTATAATAAGAAAGGTAAAAAAAGGATGTGACTTATAAATGAATAAAGACTTTAAAGCTTTAAAAAACATACATAAAATTCACATGATAGGTATTGGCGGAGTAAGTATGAGTGGTATAGCTTTAATTCTAAAAAAAGATGGTTTTGATGTTAGAGGCTCAGATAAAAACTACGGAGATATGATAGATATATTAGAAAAAAATGGTATTCCTGTATTTATAGGCTCAAATGCAGACTTAGTAAAAGATGCTGATGTTGTAGTTTATACTTCTGCAATAAATCAACATGATCCTGAATTTGTAAGAGCAAAAAGCTTAGGTATACCAACTTATGAAAGAGCTAAATTTTTAGGCTTGCTTTTAGAAAGCTATAAAACACCTATCTGTATCTGTGGAACTCATGGAAAGACTACTACTACTTCAATGGTCTCTTCTATATTTATAGATGCTAAGATGGATCCAAATGTACAAGTTGGTTCTAAATATGAAAAATTAAACAATTCAAATTATAGACTTGGAAATTCAGAGTATTTCATACTTGAAGCTTGTGAATATGTAGATAGTTTCTTAAACTTTCCTCATCACTGTGCTACAGTATTAAATATAGAGGCAGAACATTTAGATTACTTCTCAGATATTGAAGAGATTAAGCGTTCATTTGAAAAATTTATACTAATGCTACCACAAGATGGTGTGCTAGTAATAAATCAAGATGATGAGCATTGTATGCAAGTTTTAGATGACTGTATAGACGAACTTCAAAAAAGAAATATTAGAATATATAAATTTTCTTTAAGTGATCCAGGAGCATATATATATGCTAAGAACTTTAGTTGTAATATTAAAGGCTTTTACTCTTTTGATGTAACTGATCCTAGAGATAATAAAACATATCATTTCTACTTAACAGTTCCTGGCATACATAATGTATATGATGCACTTGCTGCCATTACTACATGTCAAGCATATGGTATAGACTTTAAGCATATGCAAAAAAGTTTAAGCAAGTTTTGTGGTGCAAAAAGGAGATTTGAATACAAGAAAAATATTGCTCAAAATGTAGAGTTATATGATGACTATGCACATCATCCAACAGAAATTAAAGCAACACTTGCAGCTGCTAAGCAAAAAGAGCATAACAGAATAATAGCAGCGTTCCAACCTCATACATTTTCTAGAACTAAAGAATTACTTCAAGATTTTGGAAATGCTTTTAAAGATGCAGATATAGTACTATTTATGGATATATATGCAGCAAGAGAAGTTGATGATGGAACAATATCTTCAAAAGACGTAGCAGACCTTGTAAATAAAAATGGTACAACAGCATACTACACTCCTACATTAAGTGAGATTGCAGAAAAAATAAAAGAAATCGTACAACCAGGAGACATTGTACTTTCTATAGGTGCTGGAAATATAACACACCTTTCAGACTACTTTGAAGACGTGAATAAAAAAGATGAAAAATAAATTAACAGCTAGATATTATCTAGCTGTTTTCATTTTCACTTATTTCGTATAAAAGTATACTTTCATCCACAAATTTTATAGGCCTTCTAGATGAGTTTACGTCATATTCTCTAACTACATTTTCCTCTTTTATACTATATTTATTTCTTAATTTAATAATAAGCTTTTTAAGTGCGTTTAGTTCCTCTTTAGTATAATCACTATTTTTATCTAAGCATAGCATTATACTTATACTTTTAGAATCAAAGTTTTCATTTCTAGTGCATATTGCTCTCTCCCCTTCTGGTATTATATTTAACACTAATCCACTAGTGTCAATAATATAATGACAAGAGAATTCTTTATCTTCTTTATATTTCAACTTTTCTATTATATTTCTATTTTTTAATGCACTAAAACCACTATATTTAGAAGAAGTTAAAACTATGTATTTAATACCTTCTAATTTTTCTTTTCTTCTTGTATTATCGCTTTTAGTTAAATAATATCTTTTTAGTTCCATTTTTACCACCACATTATATATTATGTTAATTATTAGTTTTTGTTAATTTTCTTGACAACTTCTTTATCTTTGGTATAATATAAGTTGTAATAAAGGAGTGTTTTAAATTGAAAATAGGAATAGTTGGACTACCAAATGTTGGTAAATCTACACTTTTTAATGCTATAACTAAAGCTGGTGCTGAAAGTGCAAATTACCCATTTTGTACAATAGAACCAAATGTTGGTATGGTATGTGTACCAGATAAAAGAATAGATGTACTTTCAAAAATGTACGAAACAGACAAATCTACATATGCTACAATTGAATTTGTAGATATTGCAGGACTTGTAAAAGGTGCTTCAAAAGGAGAAGGACTTGGAAATAAGTTTTTATCTCATATTCGTGAAACAGATGCAATAGCACATGTTGTTAGATGCTTTGAAGATGAAAAAATAGTACACGTTGAGGGTAAAATTGACCCAATAAATGATATTGAAACTATATCTTTAGAATTAGTTTTTGCAGATATTGAAACTATAGTAAAAAGAATTGACAGAGTTACAAAAGTAGCAAAATCTCAAGATAAAAAAGCTATAGCAGAACTTGAATTATTAAATAGAATTAAAGCTCATCTTGAAGAAGGAAAGCCAGTAAGAACTATGCAACTTACAGATGAAGAAAAAGATACTATAAAAGATGCTTTCTTCTTAACAGATAAAAAAGTAATCTACGTAGCAAATATATCTGAATCTCAAATAGCTACTAAAGATACAGACCCTAATGTACTAAAAGTAAAGGAATATGCTAAGTCTGAAGGTGCAGAAGTAATAACTTTATGTGCAAAGCTTGAAGAAGATTTATCTGAACTTGAAGATGAAGACAGAAAAATGCTAATGGCAGATTATGGAATTGAAGAATCTGGTCTTGATCAACTAATTAAAGCAAGCTACTCACTTCTTGGACTTATATCATATCTAACTGCTGGAAAACAAGAATGCAGAGCTTGGACAATTACAAAAGGAACAAAAGCTCCTCAAGCTGCTGGTAAAATTCACTCAGACTTTGAAAGAGGATTCATAAAAGCAGAAGTTGTATCTTATGACGATTTAATAAAATATGGTAGTATGAATGCTACTAAAGAAAAAGGTCTTGTAAGACTTGAAGGAAAAGACTATGTTGTTCAAGACGGAGACATAATATTATTTAGATTTAACGTATAAAGCATGAGCATATCATGCTTTATTTTTATTAAAAAAAGTTTTTTATAAAAAGTGCTTGACTTTTATTTGCAAGTAGATTATAATAATAAATGTCCACAGTGATGTGGGCCTTTAGCTCAGCTGGTTAGAGCACTCGGCTCATAACCGAATGGTCCGGGGTTCGAATCCCTGAAGGCCCACCATTTATTATATATTCTTTGGGTAGGTGCCCGAGTGGCTAAAGGGGGCAGACTGTAAATCTGTTGACTTTCGTCTACGATGGTTCGAATCCATCCCTGCCCACCATAAATAAATGGTTTAACTAGTACTTATGTACTAGTTTTTTTGTTGTCTTTTTTTATTTTAGTTATATTCTCTAACTCTTCCACTTTTATCTTTTGCTCATCAATTGATGTTATATGATTAAATGGAAATATAAAATCATATTTTTCCATATTTGGATTTTGAGCGTCTTTTCTTTCTATATCTAGTTCATATTCAATGTTCTTCTTTTTATCGTTTTTTGACATATTTTCACCCCAATAATAGTATTTTATTTTTGAAAGAAAATATTCACAAAAATAGTGCAAGGTAAAAACCTTACACTAATTCATTTTTTTAATGCTTCTTTTTAGCATTTTTATTTGCTCTTTTTCGTCTATAACTGCTTTTATACTTGCACTTAATATATCGTCATGATTTATCTCATACCAATCTATTACATAACCGCAATCAAAGCATATTTCACGAACAAGTTCTCTTATTGTTCTACCATTCCCCTCTCTAAAAGGATGTAAAACATTAAGTTCTGTCATAATATATGATACTTTTTTAATAAAATCGTTAAAAGACATTTTTTTCATTTGCTCTATATCTATTTCTTTAAAGATTCTTTTTATATTTTCTTCAATATACTCGTACTGAGAAAATCTAAAATTTCCTTTAGTTATATTCTCTTCTCTATACTCACCTGCAAAGTAAAATATATCTTCAAATAGATATTTATGAATAAATTTTAATCTTTCTGGTGTATAACCTTTTGGAATTTTAGCACTACTAATAGTTGCAATTTTAAAAGCAACCATTCTTGTCTCATATTCTTTTAAAAGCTCTTCATCTTGTATTCCAAGCTTATTTTTTAAGACATCTGTTCCTTTATATGTATATTTTGAATTTATTGCATCATACATCTCTATTTTCCATCTTAGACATCATATCTTTTTTTATGATATCTACCCCTTCTGATGCTGTAATCTCATTATTTAGATACTGATTTATTAGTGAAATGTCCTTATCTTGTAAGTAAAAACCTTCTATTGCCATAGTTGCTTTTATATTTTCAACGATTTTATCATTTTCTAACATATATCATCACATCCTTATAATTTTGCTATAGTTTTATTCATTCTATCTATAACTTTATCTTTTCCTAATAGTTGCATTATGCTATATATGTCTGGTGTATTTTTCTTATTTGTAACAGCCATTCTAACTATTGAAGAAAAGTCTGCAATACTTCCAATATAGTTTTCTGGTGCAGCTTTATATTCTTTCATGTTTACACAAAATCCTAGCTCTTGTGCAGTCTGCTTCATTCTTTCAAACCACTCGTCTTTTGTATCATTCTCATTATATACTTTTACATATTCTTCTAATGATTTTTTTATTATATCTTTTGTTACTTGTGGTTTTTCTTCTGTAATTGAGTTTATTATATATCCCTTTTCTTCTAATTCTTTTTGATATATATCGTCAAAGAAGTATCTAAATGTATCTTCTACATCTTCCCATTTATATATATCTTTTCTTATTTTTTGAACATTATCCCTTTCAAGTCCGAAAACTTTTCTAGAATAATCTAAATCTTTAGATATAATATCATAAAAATCTTTGCTATATTCTTTTGACCATGCAAGTACTCTATTTAATACTTCTTCACCACTCATTTTTGCAACTTCTTCTTTACATAGATCATTAAGCTTTGGCATATCTAAAAGTGAACCTGCAGAGCTCATCTTATTTAGCTTAAACTCAAAATCCATATAGTTTTTATCTTTATTTTGAGATTTCCACATTTCATAGTCTGAATTTAATATAGTCATTAGGTATTCATTTACACCCTCTGCTGGATATCCAGATTTAATGAAATATGAAACAGCAGACTCTTTATCTTTTCTTTTACTTAGCTTTCTTTTACTATTTCCATCTTTTATCATAATAAGTGGAGTATGAACATATTGTGGTGCCTCAAATCCCATAGCTTTAAATAAATCTAAATGTATAGGAGTAGATGGTAACCATTCTTCTCCTCTTACTACATGTGTTGTTCTCATAAAATGATCATCACAAACGTGAGCAAAATGATAAGTAGGTAAACCGTCAGACTTTAAAATTACTACGTCTTGATCATTTTCAGCCATTTCAATTTTTCCACGAGAAGCATCATTAAAAGCAATTTTTCTTAAATGTGAACCATTTGATCTAAATCTTAAGATAAACTTTTCACCATTTTTAACTCTTTCAATTGATTCATCTATTGAAATATTTCTACATTTTGCATATACACCATAATATCCTGGTACTATCTTATTTGCTTCTTGCATTTGACGTGTTTTTTCTATCATTTCAGGTGTACAGAAACATGGATAAGCAAGTCCTTTTTCAACTAAATGCTTAGCACATATTCTATATATGTCTTTTCTTTTACTTTGAACATATGGTCCATAGAATCCTACTTCTTTATTTTCGCCTATTACACCTTCATCTGGTGTAAGTCCAAAATATGCAAGTTCTTCTGTGAACATCTTAACACTTCCAGGCACTTCTCTTTTTTGATCAGTATCCTCTACTCTTAAATAATAGATTCCTTTTGATTGACTAGATAATTTTTTATGTACCATTGCTTGATACAAACTACCTGTATGCATAAATCCAGTTGGAGATGGTGCAATTCTTGTTACTATTGCATCTTTATCTAGCTCGTTTCTTTCTGGATATTTTATTTCCAAGTCATCTACAGTTTCATCTACATCTGGAAAAATTAAATATGCTAGTTCATAGCACTTTCTTTCGTACTCTTTATCCATTTCCATAAAAATATCTCCTTTATTATCTCTTATCCATATCTACATCCATTAAAATAGGAAGTATCATTGGTTGTCTCTTTGTTTTACCATATATATATTTAATTAGTGACTCTCTAAGTCTAGTCTTTATTATAGACCACTCTCTTATTGATTGTTCTTCACACTTATCTAACTCTTTTTTTGCAACTTCTTTAATTTCTTCAATTAAAGGCTCGTTTTCTCTTACATATACAAATCCACGAGTTACAATATCTGGTCCAGATACTACCTTAGCAGTTTTTCTGTCTAAAGACATTACCACTATAATCATACCATTTTCAGATAACAATTGTCTATCTCTAAGAACAATATTTCCAACATCGCCTACACCAAGTCCGTCAACAAGTACAATACCTGATGTTACTTGTGTAGACATTCTAGCACCGTTTTTATCTATTTCTAGTATTCTACCATTTTCCATTATGAATATATTTTCTTTAGGTATTCCAGTATCTACTGCGAGTTGACCATGTTGCTTTAAGAATCTATATTCACCATGTACTGGCATAAAGTATTTTGGTCTTATTAAGCTTAACATTAGCTTTAATTCTTCTTGGCATGCGTGTCCAGATACATGGACATCTGCAATTTGGTTATATATTACTTCTGCACCTAATTTCTCAAGTTCATCTATTACTCTACCTATAGATTTTTCGTTTCCTGGTATAACAGATGATGAGAAAATAATCATATCATCTGGTGTTACTTGAACTTTTTTGTGTTCTCCCGCAGACATACGAGAAAGTGCAGCCATAGGTTCACCTTGTGATCCTGTAGTTATTATAACTAGCTGTTCAGGATTATACATTCCTATCTTGTCTATATCTATAATTGTTTCTTCTGGAGCATTAAGATATCCTAGCTCTTGTGATACGCTAAGTACATTAACCATACTACGTCCTACAACAGCAACTTTTCTTTTAAATTTTACTGCTGAGTTTATTATCTGTTGCATTCTGTGTACATTTGACGCAAATGTAGCAACTATTATTCTTTTATTACAGTTAGTAAATAATTTATCAAACTCCTTACCAACGCTTCTTTCAGACATTGTGTGTCCTGGTCTTTGAACATTAGTACTATCAGATAATAGTAATGTTACTCCTTCTTTTCCTATTTCAGCTAATCTTTGTAAGTCAATATATCCTCCATCAATTGGAGTATAATCTACTTTAAAGTCACCTGTGTGTAATACTGTTCCAACAGGTGTTGTTATAGCAATTGCCATTGAATCTGCTATAGAGTGGGTTACCCTAATAAATTCTACTTTAAATTTTCCGAATTTTAAAATTTGTCTAGGCTCTATAGTTACTAATTTTGTTGTTTTGTCTAAGTTATGTTCTGCAAGTTTTACTTTAATAAGCCCTAAGGCTAATTTACTTCCATATACTGGAACATTTATTTTCTTTAAGAAATAAGGTATTGCACCTATATGATCTTCATGTCCGTGAGTTATAAGTACAGCCTTAACTTTCTCTTTATTTTTTTCTAGATATGTTATATCTGGTATAACTAAATCTACACCAAGCATTTCATCTTCAGGAAATGCTAAACCACAGTCTACTACTATTATTTCATTCTCATATTCAAAAGCAGTTATGTTCTTTCCTATCTCATTTAAACCACCAAGTGGTATAATTTTAAGTTTAGATTTTGCAAATATACTGCTTTTTTCTTTTTTAGTGTCTTCTTCCAAACCTTGTAAATCATCTATTACAATATCTATTGAATCAGACTTTTTTAACTTTTCTTTTGTGTCTTTTTTTAATTTGCTATTAACGCTACTTGTTTTCTTTTTACTAGAAGTAGTTCTTCTAGTAACCTTTTTACTTTTGTTATTATCTTCTTCCATAAATCTCTCCTATCTATATAATTTTCAATTTACACTTTTAAAACATAACTTTTTACCCGTACAATTTATTTTTTAATAGCTTATTGCTATAAGTTACTTTAATTTAGAATATATTCCACGTAATAAGACTAATATATTATACCACATTATTATTCATAAGTCAATTTTGCAAAAAAGCATAAAAATAGAGATGTAATAAAATTACATCTCATTTAAAATTTGAGTATTATACATATTAAACTCAAGATCTGAATATACAAAGACAACATCTTTAGCACTAACAAATGTATAGCCTTCATATGATTCGATTTCAAATTCAAAAGAACTATTTGCTTTAATTACACGTTCTTCAAAAAAGCAACCAGAATAATTTATAGGTTTTTGTTCTAAAATTCCATTGCTATCTTTATAGTTTAGTATAATTAAATTTGGATATAATTCCATTTGAGTATTATTATGAATTTTTCCCTTTAGATTTGCTGTATCTATTTCAACAGTTATATCATTATTCATATAGTCTAAAAATTCATATTCAACTGAAATTACTCTTAAATTGATTTCTGTTTCTGTATTGTATGCAATTACTCTATACTTTTCATTTGGTAATACATTATATAATTCATATGTACCTTCTCCAAAAGAAAAAGTAACTTTTCTTAAAGTCTTACCTGATGTATTTTCAACGATAACTACATAATTATCTGAGTCAAATTCTTCTAAATGTTCCATAGTGTAGCTTACCACTGTAAGAGTATCTTTTTGTTTTTCCTCTTTTACATCATTTTTTACTTCTTGTTGTTGTGCATACTGCGTATCAATATTTTTTGCAACATTTGTGTCTACTGTTTCTTTGCTTCCAAAGATTAGCCAAACACCTCCAACTACAACAGCACCAATTGTAGTTCCTACTAGAAAACTCTTAATATTCATAATCATCCCTCCTCTTTAATTAAAGACTCAAAAAAGAAAACATCATTAGTTGTTTGTCTTTATTATAAATATTAAATACATTAATATTATACCACTTTTAGTACATTATGTCAACGA
>CANROM010000040.1 GCA_947632225.1 uncultured Clostridia bacterium
TAAATTAAAAGAAATGGGAATACAAGAGGGAGACTTTATTGAAATAGAAGGATATCAATTAGAATATAGTGAATAATTAAAATGACTAAGTAACTCTTAGTCATTTTTTCTGTAAAAGTGAATAAAACTCTTGATTTAATCACGATATAGTGAAATAATAAAATAAGAAAGGAGTGATATTTATGTTTCATAAAGTTAAAATTGTAACACCTATTGGTGATTATAAGTTGATAGTTAAATTTGCAGAGGGAATAACGAAAGTGTATGATGTTAAGCCTCTTATTGAAAAGAATAAGATGTTTGAAAGTTTAAAAAATAAAGAAATTTTCAACAGTGTAGAAGTTGATGTCGGTGGATATGGTGTAATATGGGGAGATGAAATAGACATTTCCTGTGATGAGTTGTTTGAAAATGGAAAGAGAAAAGTTACTCCTTTTGACGATTTAATGGCTTTTAGTGATGCGACAGATATTTGGGGCTTAAATGAAAGTACTTTGAGAAAAGCAATACAATATGGTAAGTTTATAGATGGAATAGACGTATGCAAATTTGGAAAGCAGTGGGTTATTTCAATTAGTGCTATGAAAAGAGAATATGGAATCCCAGCAAAAAGATGTAATAATATATAAATAGTTAAAAAAAGTAGGTAATAAATTGAATGTCAGTTTATTTACCTACTTTTCTTTGTTTAAATTTCTTCTTGATCTCCTATAAGTTACCTTTTTTATTACAACTGGTTTTAGTTTTAAAAATGCTGTTATACATACAAAATATAATAATGTTAATATAATAGCAAAAGGTAGCCAGTCGAATCTGTCAAAAAAGAATATTATAGGGTAAAGTGCACATATAGCACCAATTATTAGTCCTCCATACACTTCATGTTTTAGATGTCCTACACGTTTAATCGCTTCATTATCAATAGACTGAAATGTTTCATCTATATGAGTTATAACGTTTTTAGAGACACCTAATTCTTTAACATAATCTTTAAGATTCTTTAAATTTGCATTGGTATTATCTTGTCTATGTCTTTGTCCCATTGCATCTCTAATAACTATAGAAGCAAGAGTTATCATAATTAGAAAGTCTTTTGCACTATTGTATGCAGATATTGTAGCTAAATCTGTTAGTTGAAGTATATATGCATTTAAAAATAAAACTAAAATAACAGATGAAGTTACAAGTGCAGTATGAGTAGATGGAAAATCACCATCGGCTAAAAACATTTTAAAAGAGAACTTTTTGCCAATCCAACATTTTAAAAATACTTTAAATGATTGTGTTACAAGCCATGTAAATGATATGGATATTGCAATAAATATAATTAAATTATAATATAAATTGTTCCCAAATATGAGACTCATATAATAATACCTCCAATCGTTAGTATTATACTAAAATATATTGATTTTGTCAAAAAAATATATATTCATATAATTATTAAAATATTTACTCATAATAAAAATGGTGAGCATATGAAATTTAAAATTGTATTTTTAGAAAATAAAAAAAACGAAAATATGATTAGTAAGAAGAATTATATTGGAATATACATATTTGGCATAATGATAAAGAAAATATATTTAGATAAAAACAATAATTTAAATAAAAAGAAAAATGGTAATAGTAATGTTACCACAAATGTAAAAAACGTATTAAGCTCATGTAAAGATATAATTAAAATTATAAGCTCTGTAAAACTAAAAAAATTAGATATGCAACTTGGAATAAATCTTAATGATCCTATATTAAATGCATATGCAATTTCTTTTATCAATAGCTTAGTTTCAATATATATTGCTAATAATATTAAATATATTAACGAGAAAGAAGTACATTATGAAACGTTTATATCTGAAAAATTTATATACTTAAATTTAAATTGTATAATATCAATTCCACTTGCAAAAAATATAGTTAGTATAATTAAAATTATATTTAAGAACATGAAAGGTGGAAATAAAAATGGAAACAAAACATCCAATAGAATCTTTAATGATAACATCAATGACTTCGATAGAAAGTATGGTAGATGTTAACACAATTATAGGAGATAGTATTGTAACAGCAGACAATACTACAATTATTCCTTTATCCAAGGTTTGCTTTGGCTTTGCAGCTGGTGGTAGTGAATTTAATACAAATAAACTAAATAAGTTTAGTGAGAATGCAAGATTGCCATTCGGTGGTGGAGCAGGAGCTGGTGTAAAAATATCACCAGTTGGTTTTTTAGTAATTAAAGATGGGATACCTAAGATATTAAATGTTGATGGAATAAATGTAGTAGATAGGGCAGTAGATATGATACCAGATATAATAAATAAGATAGATGGAATAATCAATAAAAAGATAGACAAATGTGAAGGAAAAAATAAGAAAGAAAATCCTGCTACAAAAGAGAGCAAGGAGTTTAATAAAGTGTCATCTAAAGTAGATGTAGATATAGATGAAGATGATATAGATGATGATTATTATGAGGATAATTAAAAAATAAAAAAGATGTGAAACTTTTTTAAGAAAAAATTAGAAAAAAGTTTCACATTTTTGTGCTTGTGTGATATAATATAAATGTGAAACAAAATTAAGCATAATTATAAAAAAAGTTTCACATTTATATAAGGAGTAAAACTATGGAAGAAAAAAAAGAAATTATGAGTCTTCTACAAACCAAACAATTACTTGAGCATGAGCTACAGTCACTTGTTTATGGTTCAGTAGAAATAAGAGAGAAAGATTCAAGTAAGTACATATATGTACATTATAGGGAAGATGGAGTACCTTTAACCAAATATGTAGGAGAATACTCAGAAGAATTATATAATTTTGTGTTAAGTAATAGTATTAAAGCAAAAGAATTAAAAAAACAAATAAGGGAAATCAATAAAAATTTAAAAGAACTTAATTATATAGATGAAGAACTTCCTGAAAATATAGCACAAAACATAGATTTTGCTAAGAGGCAATTAGTAGATAATATATATAAACAAGCTATATTAGAAGGAGTTGCAACTACATATGCAGACACAAAGAGTATAATTGAGGGTGGCAAGGTAAATAATATGACATCCGAAGACATACTAAAAATAATAAATTTAAAACATGCTTGGGAATTTATATTAAATAAAAATGTTATATTGAGTAATACAAATTTTGTTTTATTATGCGAAATAAATAAAATGGTAGAAGAAGGATTTTACTATTCGGCAGGTAAGATTAGAAATGTTCCTGTGACTATAGGGGGGACAAAGTGGAAGCCAGATTTTCCAATTGAAAGTGTTATTAAAGAGGAATTAGAAGAAATTTTTAACAAAAAATTAGATGACGTGGATATAGCTATAGAACTATTATTGTACGTGATGAAAAAGCAAATATTTATAGATGGAAATAAAAGAACAGCAGTAATATACAGCAATCATTATTTAATTTCAAAAGGGAAAGGAATTATAGCTATTCCAGAAGAAGCAACAGAAGAATATAAGAATTTACTTATCAAATATTATGAGGGAAAAGATGAAGTTGAAATAAAAAAATTTATTAAAGAAAAATGTTATGTTAAAATTTAGACAAAAGAAAAAGAAGCAATTAAGCTTCTTCTAATTCTAAGTTTTTAGTGGAAATTTTGGAATTTTTTTGATTCTTTCCTTCTCTGAAAGAGTTGAAAAGATATATAGCTGCACTTACTGGAGCAACAATTACTATATTTGCAACTGCAAATAAAAAGTTAACTGGACTTCCAATAAACATTAGAGCTATTGCAACAAATGGTAAAACAATTGCTAAAGCAATAATTACTTTAAAGAAATCACCATGAATATTGGCATATCCCTTAATTAAGAAATTATCACTTGTAGTATATTTATCCATAACAGATGCATATACAGTTTCAGCTTCATTTGCTTTCTCAATTTGTTTTGCTCTCTCATCTGTGTCTACTTTATAGTCATAGATGTTTCTACTTTCTTTAATGAAAGTACTTTCAGCTACATAGATTTGTTTAGCTGGAGTATATAGGTAAAAACCTATAAGTCCTGTTATAACACTTAATAGTGCTAAAACAACTAATAATCTTGTTGCTTTTTGTGCTCTTTCAGATTTCTCTTTTAAGAATCCTTTAAACTCTCCAAATAATCTTTTTCCACCTTTAAACTTCATTTTTTTCTTTGCCATATTAATCATCTCCCTCTTTTTATCCTTTGTACTCTTTTTAAAAAATTATGGCTATTTTTAAAAAATTTTTTGCATAAAAAAATGGAGCTATA
This sequence comes from uncultured Clostridia bacterium, assembly GCA_947632225.1. Taxonomy (GTDB): domain Bacteria; phylum Bacillota; class Clostridia; order TANB77; family CAG-465; genus CAG-465. Next base: position 4,263 of record CANROM010000040.1, read on the forward strand.
TATGGCATCGAGGCCATTATTAAACTCCTCACAAAAAATTAAGAATACACTATTATTATATCATACTTTACATAAAAAGTCAATTTTAGAGCAAATAAAAAAAGCAGTAGAGGAATTAACCTCTAACTGCTAAATGTTTTTGACGTTTAATGCGTTTAATTTGTTTTACAACAAATTTATCAACAGCATTGTATACGCAGAATGCAGTGACAACAAAAGGTGCAAAGCAAATGATTATAACAACAGCTTTAACTAGTTTGTTCAAATTAAAGAACCAGCTAACGATATCATCTTCGTTATTTACTAAAGTATTTGCATACTCGTTGTAACTTAGATAAGCTTCGTCTTTTGCTTCCCAATTTGATGGATTGCCATAATGTTGTGTATATACATGATTGTCTTGTAATAATAGCATGTTTATACTAGGTGCTAACACCTTACTTAATATGACACCTCCTACTACTAGCCAAACTAAAAACATAGCTGCTAAAAATCCTTTGACCTCTCCTTTTAAATGTCTCCTTCTAATTTTAATATTCTTTTCCATAAAAAATCACCCTTTCCTTTCTAATAAATTTTTTTCGAAAAAAATCGGGAGTGATTTTGAACAAGATCAATAATCATCTCCCTTTATTAAAATTATATACATACCGAAGTATGTTTATACCTATATTATAGCATAAAGTTACATAATATTGCAAGTAAATAAAAAAAAGTTAGGAAATTACGAGGCTGCTGAAAAAGTAGTAAAAAAATAGTGAGTTAGAAAAATTTTTTCTAATTCACTATTTTTTGGACTAAATCAGTAATAAATGGTATAATTAATATAGTTGAAAGGGTTGGTATTACTATGTTAAAACTAGATAATCAATTAAGTTTTTGTTTAAGTGAACACGCCTCACTATATGACATATTAATAGATAAAAATAATTTTTGGAGACAAATGAAAGAAATGATAGATTTTTCTTTTGTATATGAAGAATTAAAAGAAAAATACTCATCTACAATGGGAAGAAAAGCAGAAGATGTAATAAGGATGTTTAAATATCTTTTGCTAAAAAATTACTACAAATTATCTGACAGAGATTTAATAGCTAGAACAAAAACAGATATGCTTTTCAAATATTTTTTAGATTATCTACCAGAAGAAGTAGATTTAATTGATTCTAGTTTGTTAACAGTATTTAGAAGAGAAAGATTGAGCAATAAAGATAATGAAGAAAAAACATCCACAAATCTAATGGATATACTAATAGCTAAAACAGTTGAAATAGCATTAAAAGAAGGAATAATTGAAGTAAAAAATAAAATAATTGAAGACTCAACTCATACAAATGCAATGTATCAACATATTTCACCAAGAGAGGAATTAATAAGACAAGCAAAAGAACTAAGAAAAGCAGTGTATAAAATAGATGAAACTATGCATGACAAGATGCCAAAGAAACGTGAAAGCACAGGACTATTAGAAGACCAAATAGAATATACCAAAGAATTACTTAATTTAGTGAAAGAAGATGTAAGATTTACCACAATACCAGCTATAAATGAAAAAATAAATATGTTGGAAGAAACAATGAATGATACAGAATATGAAATTGAATATTCAAAGGATAAGGATGCAAAAGTTGGACATAAAACAGCTGATACATCTTTCTTTGGATATAAGACACATATAGCAATGACACCAGAAAGAATAATTACAGCAGCCGTAATAACATCAGGAGAAAAGCACGATGGAAAGCAATTAAAAAAATTAGTTGAAAAGTCTCAAGCAAATGGTATTGAAGTTGAGGCTGTTATTGGTGATGGTGCATATTCTGAAAAAGAAAATATTGAGTATTGTGAAGAAAATAATATAAAGTTAGCAAGTAAATTAAGTCAATTTGTAACACATGGAAATAGTCAAAGAAATAATGATTTTGAATATAATAAGGATGCAGGAATGTATGTATGTAAAGCAGGTCATATGGCTATAAGAAAAGCAAAACAAGGTAGTAAAAAATCAAATTCACAAGTTGAATGTTATCACTTTGATATAGAAAAATGTAAACATTGTAAATTTAAGGAAGGATGCTATAAAGAAGGTTCAAAGCATAAAACATATAGTGTAAAGGTAAAAGATGATGTTCATATAAAGCATATGGACTACATGGAAACAAATGAATTCAAAGAACTATATTCTGAAAGATATAAAATTGAAGCAAAAAATTCTGAATTAAAGAATAATTTTGGATATGATACTGCTAACGCCTGCGGAATAACTGGTATTACGATTCAAGGGGCTAGTGCGCTCTTTTTAGCTAATATAAAACGAATAATAAAATTAAAAGAAGAAAAAATACAGGAAAATGGATAAGAATATCCATTTTTTTGTGCTTCTTTATATAAAAAATTAAAATATAAATAAAAAAATAGCGAACTAGAAAAAAGTATTTTCTAACTCACTATTTTTTTAACTACTTTTTCAGCAGCCTCGAAATTACCTAACCATTTTCTTATATTCACTATAGTCGAGGTGTTTTTTGTTATTACTTTTTCCTATTAAAGATATAATATAAGATATTAGTGCTACATAGGGAAATAGTAGTAAAAATAACACGGGTATTCTCTTTATATCATCCATGGAGTAGTACCAACTTATTACTTTATCATCACTTTCAGAAAAATATTGTACATGCTCTTTATATATTTCATATACATCTTTTTGATATTTATCATTTTGTGGATTGTTTAAAACTGCACTTTTATAATTATCTTTTAAAGTAGATAAAGTTATCATAGGATCAGCTATTCTTATAAAGAAGCAAGTAGAAAGAATTCCCCAAAATACCATGACTATAACGAATATTTTTTTGATATTTACCATTAAATATCCTCCTTACTAATTAGTAATACTGTGTAAAAAGTAATTTAGTTAACTTACTCTTTTTAAATGTTATACATTTATATTATAACATACATTTTAAGATAATTCACTTGTATCAAGTGAAAATTTTGTGATAATTTTACATAATTGTAAAAATATCTAACATTTAAGTAATCTTTTTGAATGAAAAAAATAGCGAAAATTCGTGGAGAAAGTGAATAATTTACACCTTTATTGACTTTTAAAAGTTTAAAATATATAATTTAAGTGTACAAATGCGTAGAAGGAGAAATTATGGAAGAATTAAAAAATTTAAATTCACTTAAAGATATAGTAAATATACGTTTTGAAAAGTTCAAAGATAAGACTGCTTTTATAGAGAAAGAATCTCAGCAGAATGAGTTTGAACACATAAAATATAGTGAAATTCAAGAAAAAATAAACGGACTTGGAACTTACCTATTAGAAGATTTGAATCTGGGTGGAGAAAAAATAGCAGTTATTGGAGAAAATTCATATAGATGGTACGTATCATACATGGCAGTTGTATGTGGTGTAGGAATTGTTGTACCTTTAGATAAAGGACTTCCTGAAAATGAGATTTTGAACTTGCTTACAAGATCAGCTGCTAAAGCTATAATTTATTCTTCTAGAAAAAAAGATGAGATAAATAATATAAAAGATAAATTGCCTCAAGATATGATATATATAGATATGAATAAGAAGACTTCAAATGAGGAATCTTTATCTTGGGAGAAAATAATAGAAAAAGGAATAAAAAAAGTAGAAAAGGGAGATAAAAAGTATATAGAGGCTGAAATAGATAGAGAGGCATTTAGTGTTTTACTATTTACTTCTGGAACATCTGCTAATGCTAAGGGCGTTATGCTAAGCCATAAGAATTTATGTGCAAATGTATATTCATGCTCTTGCGTTGTGCCTACTTTTGGAGACTATATTTGTCTATCAGTGCTTCCTATTCATCATGCGTATGAATTTACACTAGATTATTTATTTATGACAGCTGCTGGTGGAACAATTGGAATATGCCAAGGACTTAAATATTTAACTAAAGACTTTAAAGAGATAAAGCCAGACTTTATATTAGCTGTACCAGTAATTATAGAGAAGTTTAATCAACTAATAGAAAAAGGAATAAAAGAAACTGGAAAAGAAAAAGCAATTGGAGTAATAAAAAGCATTGCAAATGGATTTAGTAAAATAGGAATAGATGTAAGAAGAAATATTTTTGCTAAAATACAAGAAAATTTTGGTGGAAAGTTAAAGTATTTATTCTGTGGAGCTGCGCCTCTTGATCCAGAGCTTATTAGTAAAATGGAAAGCTATGGATTTAAGTTCTTACAAGGATATGGACTTACTGAGACATCACCTCTTGTATCTGGTACATCATTAAAGTGTGATGCACCTGGTACAGTTGGAAAGGCTGTTGAAGGTGTTGAAATTAGAATTGATTTAAGCAAAAATGAAGACGAAAATAGCAACATAGGTGAAATAATAGTCAAGGGAGACAACGTAATGCTTGGATATTATGAAGACGAAGAAGAAACACAAAAAGTACTTAAAAAAGGCTGGTTCTATACAGGAGATTTGGGATATTTTAATCTAAGTGGAAATTTAGTAGTAACAGGTAGAAGTAAAAATGTTATTGTTACTTCAAATGGAAAGAATATATATCCAGAAGAATTAGAAAATCTTTTAAATAAGCTACCACTTATATCTGAATCTATGGTATATGGTAAAAAAACTTTTAAAAATTCTAAGGATGTTATAGTAGCTGCAAGAGTTACTTTAGATTATGATGAGCTTAATAGTAGATTTGGAGATAATATACCATCAGATGCTAAATTATATGAAATGGTACTTGACGAAATAAAAAAAGTAAATAGAATGATGGTATCATATAAGACAATAAGAGAATTAGAAATTAGAAAAAATGAATTTGAAAAAACTACTACTATGAAAGTAAAGAGATATCTTGAATTAGAGAAAAAAGACTATGAAAATATAATAACAAGTGATGTTCTTAAAAAAGATAAGTCTTCTAAAGTCGAAAAGAAGGCTAGAAGAAAAGTTGTAAATGTTATAGCTGAAAAATTAGATGATAGTATTGAAATAAAGGAAACAGAAAAGAATAAAAGAGAACGTAAATAATACAAAAATTTTAAATAATTTAGCCAATAAAGTTACTTGATGGTAATATTAACAGTATGTAATTATAATAACCATATAGTTAAATTTGCTTTACTATATGGTTGTTTTTTTATACTCACTTTTGAAAGGTGGTGATTAAATGTCATTTGTGGTAAAAAAGAGAATAAAATGTACAGATAGTATTACTAGAACAATAAGATTTAAAGGTAATAATTATGATGCTATATGTATCATTGCGGAAGAGAATGACATTACTTTTAATAACGTAGTAAATCAGATGATAGAGTACGCTTTAGATAACAAAAAAGAGTAGAAAAAAATTCTACTCTTAATTTGGTGCCCCTTCGGGGGCTCGAACCCCGGACAAACTGCTTAAGAGGCAGCTGCTCTACCGACTGAGCTAAAAGGACAACACCTACGTTAACTATTATAACAAAAAAATATACAAATGTAAACATTTTAATTAAAAAAATAAAAAATATATTTTATTTTTTCTCGTTATGATATATCATATTTCTAGTAGGAGGAAGTATAATGCATAATGAAGTTTTTAAGTTTGGAATAATAGTTGGAAGATTCCAACATATCCATATAGGACATGAAAAACTAATTAAAATAGGTCTTAATTTATGCGAAAAATTACTAATATTTATAGGTTCTGCAAATCAAGAGGCAAGCAGTAGAAATCCATATTCGTATGAATATAGGAAATCACTATTTGAAATAATATATAAAGATGAAATTGAAAGTGGAAAAATAATAATTGCTCCTTTAGATGATTTTGCAGATAGCTCACTGCTTACACCAGAATGGGGAAAATATGTTTTAGAAAGTGCTAGGAAAAAGTTAAATAATTATCCAGATTGTATAATATACGGAAAGGATAAGGATATATTTAAATGCTTTTCGAAAGATACAGTAAAAAATATTAGTGAAGTGTATGTCGATAGGAAAACATTAGAAATTTCTGCTACTCAAATTAGAAAGTTTTTATCAGAAGACAATAAATCTGAATGGTTAAAATATACAGATGAAAAAATACATGATAAGTATGATGAACTGAGAGAAATTTTAAGTAAATCTTGTTGTAAAAAGAATTAACTTATGGTAATATTTGAATATAGAGGAATAATTTAGGAGGTATATGAATGCAAGGAATATTTTTAGAAGATGAAGGAGTAAAGCCTTTTATAACTGAAGAAGAATATGAAGCAATGTGCAAAAAGGTTGAAAGAGCTCATGATATGCTTGAAAAAAAGAATGGTAAAGGTAAAGAAATGCTTGGATGGTTATCTTTACCAGCAAATAGAGATGAAGCTGAAATAGCTAGAATAAAAGAATGTGCCCAAAGAATAAATAAGCAGGCAGATGTATTTGTAGTTATAGGTATTGGCGGTTCTTATCTTGGAGCTAAAGCAATAATAGATTTATTTGATGGTACTTTTTCAAATCTTGAGTCATATACAGTTAGAAAGCATCCACAAATAATTTTTGCAGGAAATAATTTGAGTGGCAAGTATCTAAGAAACTTAGTTGAATATCTTGAAGATAAAGATTTTGCTATTAATGTTATTTCTAAATCTGGTTCTACACTTGAACCTGCAGTAACATTTAGAACTTTAAAAGTAGTACTAGAGCAAAAATATGGACCTGTTATGGCAGCTTCAAGAATTTATGTTACTACTGATCCAGATAAAGGTATATTACATGATTTAGCTGTAAAAAATGAATATGAAATGTTTAAAATACCAAGTGATGTTGGAGGAAGATACTCTGTACTAACAGCTGTAGGTCTTTTACCAATGGCTGTTGCTAATATAAATTTTGAGGACATATTAGATGGCGCACAGTTTGCATCATTTGTATTTAACAATAGAGATGTTTCAAACAATGACTGTTATAAATATGCTGCATATAGGAATATATTGAGAGAAAAAGAAAAAGATATTGAGATTCTTGCAAGTTATGAACCTAGTTTTCAATACTTTATTGAGTGGTATAAACAGCTATTTGGTGAAAGTGAAGGAAAAGACGGAAAGGGAATTTTCCCTGCAGGTGTAAATCTAACTACAGATCTTCACTCTATGGGACAGCTAATTCAAGATGGGAAAAGAAATATATTTGAAACTGTTATAAATATACAAGTAGATAGAAGCTTAACATATTTACCAGAGCTTGAAGATAATTTTGATAACTTAAACTATTTAGCTGGTAAAGAGATAGATTATATAAATAAACAAGCCTTTAAAGGAACATTAAAAGCACATGTTGATGGAAATGTTCCAACTATGGTAATAAACTTAGAAGATATGACAGAATACAACGTAGGTCAACTTATATATTTCTTTGAAAAGGCATGCGCAATTAGCGGATATATACTTGGTGTAAATCCTTTTGATCAACCTGGTGTTGAAGCATATAAAAAGAATATGCTTGGTCTTTTAAAAGAAGAACAGTGATAATAACAAGATATGTGTTTACATAAGCTATTTACAAAAACAAATTATTGTGATATAATGCCTATATCACAGTAATTTTTTTTAAGACTGCAACATAAGATTAAATATATTAGCAAACTTAAGGAGGATAAAAGTGGAAAACTATTTAGAAAATAATAATGTAATAATAGGTGGTATAATTGTTGAAGAGCCAGAATACAGCCATGAGGTTTTTGAGGAAAAATTTTATAGATTTGCTATAAAGACAAAAAGGCTTAGTAATTATGATGATATCATACCAATAATTATATCAGAAAGAATAATCGACTTAGATGAGATTAAAGTAGATAAAAAGGTAAAAATAGAAGGACAATTTAGATCATACAATATGCAGACAGATAATAAGAACAAACTAGTACTATCTGTATTTGTTAAAAGCATAGAGTTTAATGATGAAGATTACGTTTCTACTTTAAACGAAGCTAATCTTATAGGTTATATATGTAAAGCCCCTGTATATAGAAAAACACCACTTGGAAGAGAAATAACTGATGTTTTAATAGCTGTAAATAGAACATATAAGAAATCAGACTATATACCATGTATTTTGTGGGGAAGAAATGCTAAATTCTGTGAAAGTTTAGAAGTTGGAACTCCAGTAAAGCTTAGTGGTAGAATACAATCTAGAACTTATGAGAAGAAATTAGATAATGGTGAAGCTATAAAGAAAGTAGCTTATGAAATTTCTGTTTCTAAGTTTGCAAAATATGAAGAGTAAAGAATAATAGTAATGTAAAGAGGTAGAGTGAAAATACGAGGCTGCTGAAAAACTATTTTTTAAGTTAGTCAATCCCATTTTTTAATATAAAATCATCTAAAATTAATATTAT
>CANROM010000041.1 GCA_947632225.1 uncultured Clostridia bacterium
CCAAAATCAATATATTTTGTACCATTATATAATAAATATTCTTTTTTTTTGGAGATAATTCCTATAATATAAAAAATAAAGACTGCTGACATACTATCAACAGTCTTAAATTTTATTTTTTGTTATCTGCTAAGTAATCTTCTATTACTTTATACATCCATCCTGAAGATCCAGTATACCAAGTCCATCCACCACGTCCAGGATGCTCAATATTTGAGTATATATCTGCTGCAACTACATATGGTTCAACCATATATACATCTGCTTTTTCTTTAGAATCTGAATGAGCAATAGGATTTATCATTTTTAATATATCTTCACCTTTTTTGTATTCATTCATTTCAAAGTATGCTTTTGCAAACCAAACAGCAGCATGAGTATATTGACCACCGTTTTCTCTAATACCTGGCACATATGCACGTATATATCCAGGATTGTTTTTATCTTCATTATTAAATGCTGGATAAAGTAGTTTTACTATACCAAGTTTTCTATCTACTAAATACTTATCTGCAGTTTTTAACGCCATATTCAATTTATCTTTAACATCTTCATATCCATGCATTGAAATTACTGCCCATGCTTGAGATATTAAGTCTACCTTACACTCATTATTTGAATATGAACCAAGTATCTCACCATTTTCAAAAAATGCTCTTACAAAGTGGTCGGTATCCCAAGTATTTTTTAGTATGTTTTCTTTAAATTCTTGTATTTTTTCTTGGTACATTTCTCCAAGCTCAAAGTCAAACTTAATATTTGTTAAATATATAAATTTATCTAGTACATTCATCATAAAGAAAGTTAACCAAACAGACTCTCCTCTAATATTACTAAAACCATCATTCCAGTCGCCATCGCCTATTTTTAGTAGACCATTTTGTTCATTTATTCTACTTAATGCGTAATTTATGGCTTTTTTAGCATGTTCATATACAGTATCATATTTATCTGAGTCTCTATAAATGTCGTATACTTCTCTTCTACCATTCATTGGTTTATCTTCAAGATATGGTGTTTTTTCATCCAAAACAGAGATATCCCCTGTTCTATTTACATATTCAGCAAGTACATAAGGAAGCCATAGATAGTCATCACTAAAATATGTTCTAATTCCAGCTCCACTATTCTCATGCCACCAATGTAATACATCTCCTAGTTCAAACTGCTTACTTGCATTACGTATAATTTGCTGTCTTGTTCTATCTGGCCATGTACTAATTAGTGCTAAAGTATCTTGAAGCTGATCTCTATATCCTATTGCACCACCTGATTGATAAAAACCAGAACGAGCAAATAGTCTACATACTATTGTTTGATATAGTAGCCACCCATTTGCTAAAATATTTAAATACTCATCTTCAAGTTTCATGTTTTTTACTACTAGCTTATTCCAATAGTTAAGGGTATTTTGATATTCATTTTGTACATCCTGTACAGTGGTGTACTTATCTTGAATTCTTTTAATATCATTATAGTTTTCAGTACAGCCTAGTATAATTGAGAACTCTTCTTCTGACTCTGGTAATATATCTGCCTCAACATAAACTTTATACTTATTTGAAATGTAATTAACTTTAAATTCTTTGCTCATGGCAACTACACTGATATATGCAATACAATTTGAAAACTCTATACTGTATGGATTCTTTATCTGTATAGCATTATCTTCACAGCGTGATAAGATATAATTTCTATTTATATCCTTTACTACTCCCATAACAGCATCAAGTTTGTATGATATTTTTACCCTTTTTACTGATTTGCTATTATTTCTAATCTTTATTCTGTGAATTTTTACATCTTCATTACTTGGAACAAAAATATCCATTTCTTTCTTTAGCTCGTCATCTTCTTGAAGAACTTTTGAATATCCAAATCCATATACCATATTGTAATTATTATCGTAAATACCTTCAAACATTTCGCCTGGTTTAAAGCTTATCCAATCATTACACCAGTTAGATATTTTAAAGCTCTGTGAGTTTTTATAATATGAGTACACGGTACCATAGCTTGAAACTATAGTACCAAATCGCTCATTTGCCATTACATTACACCAAGGAACTGGCGTCTTAGTATTTAGAATATGATATTCATTTCCACTCTCGTTAAATCCGCCATACATATTAAATGCTTTTAAGTTTAACGCCTCTTTTTCCATGTTTTCATATACCTCCTTAATATTTACTCTTGTTTACTTAATAGAGAACTTTCCTTATCCTCTTTATCGCTATTTACATATAAGAAATCGCTTATATCATTTATGTATTTTCTAGATAAAAATGTAAGTAAAGTAATCTCTTGCTTACTCAAGTTATTAAGATTTAACACGTAAATATTACCTTTTGTATAGTCCATATATACTGCCCTATCAAGTCTTTGTCTTACATATGTATATATAGGTCCATTTTCTTTTATTTTTTCGTCTATTATTACTACAATATCTAAGTCTATCTTTCTATTTTTTACATAGTCCATAAATTTGATAACCTCAGATATAATCACTGCATTCTTTATACTATCTATATGTACTATTATTATTGGTAAATCACCAGATATTGAATACTTCCACAAAATAGACTGATTTAAAGATTCGTTCCAGAAGTCATCACTCTCATTTTGAATCTTCTTATTAAAGATTACCTCTTTTAGTATATTATTGTATATTTCTGCTTTTGTAGGCTCTAGATTTAAGTATCTTGCAATTACACTATTAAGTTCAGCAGTAAGTTTAAATTGATCTTCTATTCCTGCTTCATCTAAGCTTACTACAGCATTAGAAATTTTATATTTTGTATCTGATGCGCCCACTATATAATAGAACTCCTGTCTTTCATATGGATCAAGTAATATTTTTCCTCTAAATGAAAGTACTGGCCATAATGGATACCTTGTTAACTCGCCATTATATGCATCTAAATCATTATCATATAGCTTTTTCTTTTCAGTTTCAAAATCTTTATCTAAGCTTACTCCTATTAGTCTAGCAAATACATATAGCTCAGTATCATCGTCACTTCTTTTTCTCTTACTTGCAACTAGTGTATCTAGCTCTTTATCATAATATGTTTCTATTTGTAAATTACTAAATGAAGGATGTACTAAATTTGTCATATAGTCTGTCATAGCAGGTTCAATATATGTATTTATTAAGATTTCTCGCTTTTCATTTGTTGTATTATACAAGCTTACTTTTCTAAGCTCTACATTGTATTCTTGTGAAATACATATATCTGTAGTAGCTTCAATCTCTCCAGTAGATATTGAGCACTCAATTTTATTTAATGAGCTCACCCATTTACATTTTTCTGTATCCTTATTGTACTTACTGTGTATATTACAATCAGTAGCAGATATCATCTTAGAAGATGTAAGATCTGTAATATATATATAGTTTCCTGTTTCGTTTGGATCACTATAATTTTGTCTATTTATTATTTTGTCCTTATATCTTAAGAAAGTAGAACCTGTATTAGTAATTGTAGAAGATATTCTTGAGCCACGTAAAAATGCAATATTAACATTTGTACTAGCATCATTTAGTGTAGCATACTTTTTATCTGCGTATGTATAACTTACATGAGTTGTATATTTCTGAACATCTTTCTGTTTAAATTGATTTTCTTTATCCTTTGTTTTCTTTTGAATTTTTACATTTATTCTTTCTCTTTCTTTTAGTAAAATTTCACTAGCTTTTATTCTTTCATTATTATGAAATCTGCTTCTAATTATTCCTTTATTTACATAGTTGTTAATTGCTGTAAGTGCCATACCTTGATGGTGTGCCATATATGTTCTAATTATTTCATGATCAACATTATCATGTAAATTCTCTTTAGTATAATCTACAGACTCATAAAAACCAAATGAAGAGTACATTCCAAGATCTTTTAAAGCTCTTAGATTTTCGAGTACTTTCTTAGGTGCAAATTCTAACATAAGAATTGATGCATATGGTGCTACAACAAGTGAATCGTTTAGTCCTCTTTTTAGTCCAAGCCATGGTATACCAAATGATTTATACTGATAATTTAGGTCAGTATCTCTCTTTGCATATGCTGACTCAGAAATACCAAATGGTACTTTATTCTTCTTTGCGTATTTTAATTGTGAATATTCACAGAAAAACATAGATTGATCTATTAGTGTATACTCATATGATTTCATAAACAAGTATGGCATAAAGTACTCAAATGAAGTACCTGCCCATGACATTAGTCCCTTATATCCATCAACATCTACCATATTACGTGCAAGTGAGAACCAATGCTTAGAAGAAACTTCTTTCTTAGCAATAGCAACTAAACTTGTTATTCTATTTTCAGACATTAGCATATCATAATAACTGTCTACTAAATTTCCTTGTTCAACATCAAAACCTATTGAAAATAAGTTTCTGTACTCAGAGAATAACACTTTAAAGTCTGTCTCCTCTATTAGTTTGTTTGTATTATCTAGTAGTTCTTGTATTGCTTCTGTAAATTTTTCTACGTTAGTTCCTGGCATATAGTTGTATAGTTTATTTTTTTCATCAAGTAAAAACTGCTTAATTACATATAGTGTAGCTACAAAGTTACCACTATCTACTGTTGATACAAATCTTGGTCTTAATGGCTCTAAAGTTTTAATATTATACCAATTGTATAAATGTCCATGCCATCTTTCAAGTTTTAAAATTGTCCTATATGTCTTTACAAGTCTTTCAATAGCATTTTCCTTAGTTATAAACCCTAAGTCATATGCATTTATTATTGCAAGAAGTCCAAATCCTATATTTGTAGATGAAGTTCTACTTGCAATTTTATATCTTCTATTCTCTTGGAAATTATCTGTTGGTAAGTAGTTATTTGTATCATTCATCATGCTATCGAAAAATCCCCAAGTTCTTTTAGCTACCTCAAGTATTTCTTTTTCTTCTTGCTTATCTAGCCTCTTTATTCTTCCAAATAAATGGTCTTTACCAAGTAAATATGAGAAAAATGGTGCAAGTGCAAAAGATATTGCAACAAAAAGCTTAAAATCTACAAGTACTATATTACTTGTATTTATTGCTAGTGGTAAAAGAATTATAATTAGCGCAATAAATACGTTAGCATTCATATTTCTATAGTAGTATGAAAGCTTTCCTTTAGCTTGTTTTTCAAGCATTTCACCTGTTGTCCACTCAAGTAATTTTTTATGTGATATTAACATTCTATAAAGTGATAAGCTAAATGCACTTATGCACATATATGACTTATATGGTATAGTTATAAAGTTATAACACATAGTAAGCAAGTCTGCACTTAGTCCATGTATAAGTGGAATATATTGTAGTTCTTTTTTGTGTCTTCTTCTGCCATATATAATCATATCGATAAATGATAAGAAGTATCCTACATTTACAACTATAAAACTTGCAAATACTGAGTATATAAATGCTCTAGATGATATAAATAATGATATTAGCATTGCAAATAATGCAAATACATCTAATAATGGTCTTCTAATATTATCTAGTATTTTCCATTTGGAAAGAATAGATAACTTAGATTTTGGACTAACAAGCCATCTTGTAATTTGCATATCTCCTCTATACCATCTATGATTTCTTTTCATATATGCAATATAATTATTAGGGAAACCATCTTGTACATCTACATCTGATGCAAGACCAGCTTTTATAATTGATCCCTCAAGTAAGTCATGACTTAATACCAAATTTTCTGGTATTTCTGGTGCTACCATTTTATCAAATAAAGCAATATCATAAATTCCTTTTCCACAGAAAATTGCCTCTTTAAAAGCATCTTGGTATGTATTAGATACCGCATTGGTATATACATCTATACCACCAAAGCCTCCAAATAGTTTTGCAAACAAGCTTCTATTTGCTGACTCTATATCTAAGCTTACACTAGGCTGAATTAGTCCAAATCCCTCAACAACTCTAGTTCCCTTTTTATTAAGTTTTGGTTTATTTAGTGGGTGTGCCATTATAGAGATAAGCTCTTTTGCACTATTAAGAGAAAGTGTAGTATCTTCATCTATTGTTATGGCATATTTACAAGGTACTATATCATCATATATTAAGTACATTGCTTTATCTATCTCTTCTTTAGAAAGTTTTCCAAGAACTAGCTTATCAAACTGTAATAAGCCTCCTCTTTTTCTCTCCCAACCCATATAAGAGCCTTCACCTTTTGAGTATACACGTTTTCTATACATAAAGTTAAATAGCTTATGTTCTTCATTTGGATATTTTGCATTTAATTCGTCAAGTCGTTTTTTAGCATATTCAACTATATCGCTATCCATTTTTATTACAGGTACATCTGATGTTACGCAATCTCCTAATAACATATAGTAAATATTATTAGAATAGTTAGATAAGTATGTTGTCTCCATCTTTTCAATCATCTTATCTAGCTTATCTAGTGAAGATATTATAGTTGGCATAACAACATATGTTTTGCAATTATCATCAACATTTTTTGAAAAGTTAAATCTTGGTAAAATCTTAGGCTTTACAGTCTTTCTAATAAAATAGTTAACAACTTTATCTGCAATTTCAAGTGCAAATGCAAAAGTAACAATTGTACCAAGTACTATAAATACCGGCTTATCTAAGTCTATAATTCTCATTGTAAAAATTGTAATTAAAATAGCACTAATAAGCAAAGTTAAAATATATAGTGTTGAACGTATTGGCACAAAGAAATTGTATATAAATTTATCTGCAATAACAGATTTTCCAAGCTCTTGCTTTAGTAAATATTTTTGATCTCCTATCAAGAAAAAGCCAATATGTTTCTTATATTTCTTTGAGCATGCTACTGCTTTTTTAGCAATATATACTTCTGATAAATTATATTTTTTAGCAAGTTTTATTATATAGGCTCTATATCTATCTTTAGTCTTATAATCACACTTCTTAAATTCATCAGTATAATCTTCCATTAGAGTCTCATCTATCTTATTAACAGACTCAAATATATCTCTAAAGTTTAGAGCTTGTAATATTTTAAATGAAGATATAGCTCTTCCTATATAATCTGTTGTTTTAGCAATTTCCATGTGTTCTTTTACAATTGCCTCCTCAACAGAAAATCCGAGCTTAGATACTTCTTCTTGTAATTGTCCATAGTACTTCTCGCCCTCTGTACCAAGCTCTTTAAGTCTAAATGAAAGATACTCAACAAAAGCTGTATTTGTTGTTTTTATCTTAGACAAATCTGATAATCTACTATTTTTACTAACGCTACTAAAGAAGCCAAAGTCTCTGTTTATGTCTGTATTGAAGTAGTCTATATTTCCAAGCATTTTCTCTACTTCTATTTTTTTGATTTGAGAATTAGTAACATTTATTGCTATTCTTGCAATAAACTTTAGTAAAGCCATTTTAAGCATTAGAACAAATAAGTCTAATTCCTCAGAAGTCAAATATGTTATCTTCTGATATTCTTTTAAACAATTAAATATTATATTTTTATCTATATATCCTGTATTATTTTCTACTAATTCGTAAGCTAAATAAAAAATTGAAACACATTTTTGATTATCATGTGTTTTCATCATAGGTAATTTTTTATGTCTTAAAACCCCTTTATTATCTAATATATCATTATACTGTTCTTCAATGATATACATGTTATCTAGTATCCATTGACCTGCAGAATGCATCTGTATTTTCATATCATATGTTTTAACTAAAATTTTATATGTCTTGGATATAATTTTATAATCTCGTTTTGCCTCTTTAAAAAGCCCATTAAGTGTTCCTTTCATCAACAATCCAACCTTTCATATATATTTTTACCATTTGAGATAATTATATAATAAACAACAGGGTTTTGCAACAAAATTTTTGCTAATAAATACCATATTTTTACAAAAAAATACATACACTATAGTGTATGCATTTTTAACAATTTTTATTTGTTTTTCTTATGTATTCTTATATTATTGTTTTCCTTGTTGTCTAAATCTTTGAGTTGGATCAAGTATCTTCTTTCTAAGTCTTATGTTCTCTGGTGTTATTTCAACTAGTTCATCATCACCAATAAACTCAAGAGCTTGTTCAAGAGACATTATCTTAGGTGGAACAAGTTTTAGGGCCTCGTCACTACCTGAAGCTCTTGTATTAGTTAAATGTTTTTCCTTACAAACATTTATTGTTAAATCTTCGTTTCTTGAGTTCTCACCAACAATCATACCAACATAAACTGCTGTTCCAGGTGTAATAAATAAAGTTGATCTTTCTTGAGCTTGGAATAGTCCATATCCTGTAGCTTTTCCTTGCTCAAATGCTATAACAGCACCTCTTTGTCTTGTTGCCATATCACCTTTGTATGGTTCATATCCCATGAAAGTATGATTCATAATACCATTTCCTTTGGTATCAGTCATAAATTCTCCTCTATATCCAATTAGTCCACGAGCTGGTATTTTAAATTCAAGTCTTGAGAATCCAGCTTGAGAATGTGAAGCAGACATATTAGTCATTTCACCTTTTCTAAGACCAATTTTCTCCATAACGACACCGACAAATTCTTCTGGAACATCAATAGTTAAATATTCCATAGGCTCGCATTTTACACCATTTATCTCTTTCATTATAACTGTAGCTCTAGATACAAGTAATTCAAAGCCTTCTCTTCTCATATTTTCTATTAAAATTGAAAGATGTAGCTCTCCTCTACCAGATACTTTAAAGCTATCTGCTTGATCTGTATCTTCTACTCTTAATGATACATTTCTTTCAAGCTCTTTATATAATCTATCTCTTAAATGTCTTGATGTAACAAATTTTCCTTCTTTTCCAGCAAAAGGACCATTATTTACACTAAAAGTCATAGAAACTGTAGGCTCATCTATATCTACAAAGTCTATTTTCTCTGGGTTGTTTATATCTGCAATTGTCTCTCCAATCTCAATTCCATTAAGTCCAGTAACAGCAACTATATCTCCACAATATGCTTCTTCTGTTTCTTTTCTATCTAGTCCTTCATATGTATATAGCTTTCCTATTTTTATATTTTGTACGCTTCCATCTTTTTTACACATTGCTACAGTTTCGCCATTATGTATAGTTCCTCTTTCGATTCTACCAATACCAATTCTTCCTGTGTATTCATCAAAATCTATGTTGCTTACAAGTAATTGTAATGGTTCACTCTCAGATCCTTTAGGTTCTGGTACAGTATCAATTATTGTATCAAATAAAGGTTTCATATCTACGCTTTCATCATCTAGTGAAAGTTTAGCAAATCCATTTTTACCAGATGCATAAACAACTTTAAAGTCTAGTTGCTCATCTGATGCATTTAGATCCATAAATAGTTCTAGTACTTCATCTACAACTTCTTGAGGTCTAGCACCAGGTCTATCTATCTTATTTATTACTACAATTGGAACTAAATTTAGTGCTAATGCTTTTGAAAGTACAAATCTTGTTTGTGGCATTGGCCCATCAAATGCATCTACTAATAATATAACTCCATCTACCATTTTAAGTACACGTTCTACTTCACCACCAAAATCTGCATGTCCTGGTGTATCTACTATATTTATTTTTGTTCCGTTATAATGAATTGCAGTATTTTTAGAAAGTATTGTTATTCCTCTTTCTCTTTCTAGCTCATTAGAATCCATTACTCTTTCAGCAACTTGTTCGTTTTGTCTGAAAGTACCACTTTGTCTAAGTAAAGCATCAACAAGTGTTGTTTTACCATGGTCAACATGGGCGATTATGGCAACATTTCTTAAATTCTTCATTTTATTTCCCCTTTTCACAACTAAAATAACCTAAAATTTCTTCTAGGTTATCTTTACACGCCATTATAAAAACAGTCCTATACATTATATACTACATTTTGACAAAAGTCAACTTTTAACTTGATATATAGCAAAAAATACAAAAAAATAACTACCATTTGGTAGTTACTTTACACAGCTATCATTTATCTGTGAAACTATTTTTAAGTACTCATACATTCTATTTTCAAAATACTCAGCTGTATATATATTTTGTGTAATATAAAAGTTTAAGTAGTCGTTTTCATACGTTATTACTTTAGCAACATGTTCTTCTAGGTCATCATTTACATACTGTATGTCGCTAAATCCAATAGTTCTTACATATTCATTATTTTTAGCAAACTCTTTTATTTTTTCTCTAATGTCATTTTCTTCATTAACTTTAAAATATGTGTTAAGAGTTGTAATAACACCAAAGCTCTTGCTAAAATACTTAAATATTTCTTTTATTACATTGTTTGACTCCATTAAGTAACAAAAAAGAGTACCTACATTACTTGGTGGTAGCACTGGTGAAAATCTAATTCTAAGTATTATCTTATTTTTAGGATTTCTTTCTATTTCTCCAAGCTCAAAAACCATTGACTCTTCAAATACCACACTAATATTTAACCCTTTTTCTTTTGATCTTATAGTTTTAAGTATTTCTTTTATACTTGGCAAGTCCTTTCTTTTTACTATTGTAAAACAATCAAGAGTAAATTCTTTACTTGGTAATGATAGAACCTCACTTTCTGGATTTAGGTATAACATTGAACTATTTACATCTACTACTTTTTTTCTTTTGCTATTTAGCATATAATTCCTCCTTTTAATTAAAAGTTGTAAAATATAATTTGTACAGGAGTATTATACCATCTTCTAAGTATTATGTCAATTTAATAGTATTAATCTTTTTTAAATAACTCATCCATTATACGATATGCTTCCATAAGCTTTTGCTTCTTTTCTTTATCTAGTCCATCCCATTTGCTCTTATATTTTCCATTTAATGCATCATTTATTTCAGTAATTACAAGTCTTCCTTGTCTTGTTAGTGATACATCAACTACTCTTTCATCAAACTTTTTTCTAAGTCTTGATGTATATCCCTTTTGCTCCAATCTTTTACACTGTGCAGACATGTTACCTGTATCCATACTCATTAAGTCACTTAAATCTCCTATATTTAGAGCTCCTTCTTCAAATAAGACTGCAAGTATTTGATATTGTAAGTATGTTATCTTATTTTTAGTACAATATGGTCTTAAATGCTCTTGTATAGCATTATCCATATTTCTATTGTGTTGATCAACAAAGTTTTTATATGCTATAAAATTCATAATATCCCCTCCACTTATATACATTTTTTCTTCATAATTTTCAGTTATTTGTACTTCACATATTATATATCATACAAGAAAAATGGTCAAGAAAAAAGAAGTGAAATTTATTCACTTCTATTTATTTTGTTGTCTGTATCTATTGCATTGCTTGGCATTATTTCTTTTATCTACCATTATTCTATTTGTTGAATTTTTATAATTATTATCGCTAGAAACATTGTTATAATTTTTTGAGCATTTAAATACTTTTTCTTGGTAGGTTAGCCTTACTTCCATATTTAGCTCTGCATAGGTTTGTGGTACATATTCTGGTACTATTCTTTCTTCTGTAATTACTCCGTTTAAATTCTTCTTTTTAAGGTATGATTTTAATGCAAATACATAAGTATCTATTGCATCCATTCCATAATCTAGAATACGTATGTTTTGCAATCTTATAGTATGATTTCCATTTTTCTTTTCTTCAATTATAGTTTCATATGACTCTACAATTTCTGAAATTAGCCCCTCTTTCTTCTTATCTTTTGAGAAACAGTCACTAGTGTATTTCATAATTTCTTCAATTAGACTTACACTTCTAAAATCTTGTTGCTTATTTAACACATATTTAAAATTATACGTCTCGCTTTCATTTTCTCTTTTAAATTTTCTCTTACCTGATACGCAAAAATCATAAAAGAGCTCTTTAAGTATTGCTAAATTTTCCCCTTTGTCTATGGTACGCTCCATATCCACTATTATTCTTTCTTTAGAGAAATTAACATTAACATTTCCAAAAATGTTTTCATTCTCCTTTTTTAATTTGAGAAGATAGTTCTTCTCCTCTTGAGATAAGCTTTTTGAACCATACAATTTAATTTTCATTTTTCCTCCTTAAAAATTATTTTTTCTGGCCAAGAATAAAAATTTTTATTCTTTTTTATGTCACTGATGTCCCACTATTATACAGCAGTTATCT
>CANROM010000042.1 GCA_947632225.1 uncultured Clostridia bacterium
TAGCTATATTTTCCATAGCTTTATTATACATATTTTCTTTTATTTCTACAGTCTTTACCTTAGAATTCTCTCCCACTAAATATTTTGAAAAGTTTATAGCAGAATATCCAACTGCAGTTCCTACTTCCAAAATTTTATTAGGTTTTACTAGCTTAAGAATTGTTGTTATGACGTCTAATGACTCATCCTCTATTATTGGAACGTGATTTTCTAAAGCTTCTTTTTTTATATTTTCAAGAATTTCTTCTTTATTCAAATTATCCATCTCCAATTACATTCTTATCTTTTCTAATATGTTATCTTTTGATTCGTTTTCGTATAATATACCATGTAAAACTTCTAAAGACTTTATATTAAAGTTTTTCTTTTTCATTAAGTCTGTTATAGTACCTAAAGTATGTATTCCTTCAACTGTTTTAACTGACATCTCTTCAAATGCCTGTTGCATTGTAAAGCCTCTGCCCACATATGTTCCAAAAGTAAAGTTCCTACTCTTTGAACTCATACATGTAAGTAACATATCTCCTAGTCCTGCAAATGTAAATATAGTTTCTCTTTTACCACCAAGTGCAACTATTATCTCACCTAAATCTCTTACTAGGCATGCAAGACAACTAGCTTTATATGAATCTGGCATTTCCATACCATTAAGCATTCCCATAAATATAGCAAAAACATTTTTTATAGATGCAGCAACCTGTACTCCTATTAGATCATCACATGCAGTAACTACAAGTCCGTTTTCAAATTGCTTTTTTACTATATTTGCTACTTCAATATTTTTACATGCAACATTAAAACCTGTAACAGAGTCATTTGCAATTTCCACAGCAAATGAAGGCCCAGATATCATACAAATATTCTCATTTTTAGTTGCCTCATATACAATTTCACTCATAAGCATATTAGTTTTTGGTTCTATTCCTTTTGAAACAACACATAATATCTGCTCTTTTGTAGCATAGACTGCTACTTCTTCTGAGACTTGTCTTACAGCACCAGCAGGAACTGCAAATACAACAATGTCTGCTTTTTCCATGCAAGCACATAAATTCATAGTTATCTCAATGTCTTCTGGTATTTTAACTCCAGGTAAAACACCTGGGTTTTCTCTGTTTTTCATTACAACGTTGGCTTCTTCTTTAAATTTTGCCCACATTGTAACTTTATTCTCTTTATTTTTATTAAAAACTCTTGCAAGTGCAATTGCATATGCACCTACTCCAAGAATTGCTATTTTCATCCTATTCCTCTTTCTTGTCTTTATCTTTTACATCTATCTTAATATGAACATCTCTTAACTGTTCGTCTGTTACAAAATTTGGTGCTTGCATTAGTAAGTCTCTTGCTTTACTGTTTTTAGGGAAAGCTATTACTTCTCTAATATTCGTTTCACCTAAAAGTAACATCATCATTCTATCAAGACCAGGAGCTGCTCCAGCATGTGGTGGAGCACCATATTTGAATGCATTGTATAATGCACCAAACTTATTTTTTACTGTATCTTCACTGTATCCAGCAATTTCAAAAGCTTTAGTCATAATTTCTGTATCATGGTTTCTAACAGCTCCTGAAGCAAGCTCATATCCATTACATACCATATCATATTGGTAAGCAAGTATATCCAATGGATTTTGATTATTTAGTGCTTCTAGTCCACCTTGAGGCATTGAAAATGGGTTATGTCCAAAATCTATCTTTCCATCATCAGTTTCCTCATAGAATGGAAAATCTACTATAAAGCAGAACTTATACACATTTTCATCTATTAAGTTTAATCTTTTTCCAAGTTCTATTCTTATATTTCCTGCATCTTTACATGCCTTCATATACTCATCTGCAATGAAGAATATTCCATAATTATTTTTTGCTCCAGTCTTTTCAAACATAGCTTTTAGAACTTCTTCATTTAAATATTTAGCTATTGGTCCAACAACTGTACCATCCTCGTTAATTCTTATCCAAGCAAGTCCTGGCATAGAAAGTTCAGATTTTGCAAAGTCTGTCATTTCATCAAAAAATCTTCTTGTAACGCTACTAGAATCCACTGCAATAGCTTTTACAGTTTTATTCTTAAATGCATTAAATCCAGAATTTTCAAAACACTCTGTAACATCTGTTATTAGTAGTGGGTTTCTTAAATCTGGCTTATCTATACCATATTTATCCATTGCTTCTTTATATGGTATACAAGCAAATGAATCTTCAGATATCTTAGCATGTCCATGTTTTTCAAATACGTGTGTAGTTACTTCTTTTAATACAGCAAGTACATCTTCTTGAGTTGCAAAAGACATTTCAAAGTCTAGCTGATAAAACTCACCAGGGCTTCTATCTGCTCTTGGGTCCTCATCTCTAAAACATGGTGCTATTTGATAATATTTATCAAAACCTGAAATCATTAGAAGTTGTTTAAATTGTTGTGGTGCTTGTGGTAATGCATAAAATTCACCTGGATGTAATCTTGAAGGTATAAGATAGTCTCTTGCCCCCTCTGGTGAAGAAGATGTAAGTATTGGAGTTTGTACCTCAACAAATCCCATACTATCCATCTTATCTCTTATTGTTTTTAATACCTTACTTCTAAATACAATTTTTTCATGAATAGATTCATTTCTTAAGTCTAAAAATCTATATTGTAGTCTTAAATCTTCTTTTACATCATGACTCTTCTCTACTTCAAAAGGCATCGGTAATAAAACATTATTTTGAATAGTTATCTTCTTAATTTCTACTTCAACTTTTCCTGTTTCAAGTTTATCATTTATATTCTCGTATGGTCTTTTTACAACTGTACCATCTACAGTTATTGAAGCCTCAACGTTAATTTGCTTTATTTGTTCTAATAATTTAGGATCTTCTGTAGTAAGCTGTGTAATACCATAATGGTCCCTTAAATCTATAAATACACATCCTCCTAAGTCCCTAATTGTTTTTACGAATCCAGATAGTCTTACTTCTTTTCCTTCATCTGATTCTCTTAATTCATTACATGTGTGTGTTCTATATTCGTTCATTTTACCCTCCTTAATATAAACAGTTACCTGGTGTTCTTGGGAATGGAATTACATCACGTATATTTGACATACCAGTCATATACATAACTAGTCTTTCAAATCCAAGTCCAAATCCAGAGTGTACTACTGTACCATATCTTCTAGTATCTAGATACCAAGAATAATCTTCTTCCTTTAATCCTAGCTCATTCATTCTATTTATTAGCTTATCATAATTCTCTTCTCTTTGAGAACCACCAATAATTTCACCAATACCTGGTACTAGCATATCTACTGCCCTTACTGTTTTTCCATCATCATTTAATTTCATGTAGAAAGCTTTTATTTCCTTTGGATAATCAGTTACAAAAACTGGTTTTTTAAATATTTGTTCAGTTAAAAATCTTTCATGTTCTGTTTGTAAGTCTGTTCCCCATTCAACTTTATATTCAAACTTATCATTATGTTCCTTTAATAATTCAACAGCTTCTGTATAAGTAATCTTTTGGAAGTCTGAATTATATATGTGATTTAGTCTCTCTATTAAACCTTTATCATAAAAATTATTAAAGAATTCTACTTCTTCCTTACAATCAGTCAAAACTTTATGAATAATATATTTAATCATTGACTCTGCAAGTTCCATATCCCCTTCCAAATCACAAAATGCCATTTCAGGTTCTACCATCCAAAACTCAGCAGCATGTCTTGCAGTATGTGAATCCTCAGCTCTAAATGTTGGTCCAAATGTATATACATTTGAAAAAGCCATAGCCATACATTCTGCAGAAAGCTGACCAGAAACTGTAAGACTTGTTCTTCTTCCGAAGAAATCATTTGCATCATCATCATTTTTTGTATCCTCTAGAGTAGTTACTCTAAACATTTCTCCGGCACCCTCACAATCTGATGATGTTATAATTGGAGTATTTACATATACGAAATCATTATTGTGGAAAAATTCATGTATAGCTTGTGCTATAACACTTCTAACCTTAAATACAGCTAGGAAAGTATTTGTTCTTGGTCTTAAATGTGCTACATCTCTTAAAAATTCCATTGAATGTCTCTTGTTTTGTAAAGGATAATCTGGTGATGACTTTCCAGATATCTCAATATTATCTGCTACAATTTCAAAAGGTTGTTTTGCACCCTCAGTAACTTTAACTGTTCCATTTACAATTATACTTGAGCCAATATTTAATGCTACAACATCATCGTAATTTGGTACATTTGTATCTAATACTATTTGTGTAGATTTAAAGTGACTTCCATCATTTAATTCAATGAAAGCAATACTTTTTGAATCTCTTAAATTTCTTACCCAACCTGCGACCTCTACTTTTTTTCCGTCCATATCTTTGTAATTATTTGCAATTACTGATAATTTTGTTCTCTCTTTAAATTTATCCATATACATACCACCTTCGCTTAAAAGCTATATTTTCTAATATTTAACGTTAAAATTATAACACAAAAATAATATATATGCAATTCAAAATACCACATTATGCCAAAAAAATATACCAAAAAAAGAAGCGGTTTCCCGCTTCCAATTTTTTCGTATTATTTTCTTATATTTAATTTAGAAATAATATCTCTGTATCTTTCAACATCTTTAGTTTCAAGATATCTTAAAAGTCTTTTTCTTTTTCCAACCATTATTAAAAGACCACGTCTAGAATGATTATCTTTTTTGTGAACTTTTAAATGCTCTGTAAGTTCATTGATTCTTTCAGTTAGAAGTGCTATTTGTACTTCAGCAGAACCAGTGTCTTGTTCTTTTCTAGCATAAGTTGTTAAAATTTCATTTTTTCTTTCTTTAGTCATGCTAATTATCCTCCTTCTTCACTTGCCTATAGCCAAGATATACGAGGTTTTAGTGTAATATCTGAGCAATAGGTGATATATAACAAATTACAATGTAATTTATTAACTATGGTATTTGATTTAATACATTCCATGGGTTAACAGAAACACCGTTCATCTTTACTTCGAAGTGTACGTGAGGTCCTGTTGTATTACCAGTATTACCACTTGATGCAAT
The DNA here is from genome assembly GCA_947632225.1 of uncultured Clostridia bacterium. Lineage (GTDB taxonomy): Bacteria > Bacillota > Clostridia > TANB77 > CAG-465 > CAG-465. The sequence continues at coordinate 5,044 of CANROM010000042.1, forward strand.
TAACTGACCAGCAGTAACTTGTTGTCCTACTGTTACGTGTAATACACTGTTATGTGCATATATTGTTTTCATACCATTTCCATGGTTTATCTTTACACATTCACCATATCCAGATGAATCCCAACCAGCAAACTCAACTGTACCATCCATAAAAGCGTATACAGGAGTACCAACTGATGCACGTAAGTCTACACCATTGTGTCCCCAATATCCCCAATAGTCACAGTTAACTTCTCTACTTACTGTTGGCCATGCAAGATTTCCCATTAAAGTAGGAACTACTGCTCCCATTCCATAAGCTGGTGTGTATACAACAACAGGCTCTGGTTCCGGTGGAAGCTCGACTGGTTTGTTTCTTGCAATTATATCATCAAGAATAACATTTGCTCTATCCAAAGATGTAACATTTTCTAGCTCTGAAACTTTTTGTACATCTACTGATGTATCAATATCGCTAACTTCTGCTTTTATCTTTTGAATATATTCATCTGCTTGATCTTGAGCTGTAAATGTCATCTGTTCTTCACCAGCAACTACAACTTTATAGATTGTGAATTCAGTTTTTATTTCAGCTCTTAAATTTGTATATACATTTTGTTGTCTAAGTAAAGAGTCTTTTATATAACTTTTTTCAAAAGTTGGTTCACTCTCTAAATAAACTTTAACATTTTCGTCAATACTTTGTTTTTCAGTCACTAAATCATTATATATCTCATCAAATTGTTGTTCATCTGAAAAATAACCAACAAATTTACCATTTATATATGTTCTAACAACTGGTTTATATGTATTAAGTATAGTTACATATACTGCGGTAAATACCAATAGTAATGAAATAACTGTAAATAATACGAATTTTAGTGTACTGAGCACACCTTTCTTTCCCATAATTAAATTTTGCACCTTCCTTTTAATTTAGGCTACACATAGTATTATAACATTTTAGCCCTTATTTGTCAAATTTGCATTATTTTTATTGGTTTCAGAAGCAGATATATTCTAACACAGTATATTACCTTTGTCAAGTTTTTTTATTATTTTAAGCTTTTTAGCATTTTTTGTAATAATTGTAATACTTTAATAATATACCTATTACATTATATTCATTTAAGTCGTTTTTAACAGTTTTTTATGTAAATATCTTGTGCTTTTGCCATATTTATTGTATAATTAAATTGTACTAATGATAAATTTCAACATGAAAAAGGAGGGATTTTTATGTTACCTATGTGGATACTATGGCTAATTGCAAGTGGCGTATTCTTCCTAGGAGAAATTTTCACAGTTTCATTCTTACTATTCTGGCCAGGTGTTGGAGCATTTCTTGCATTTTTAACAAGCCTTTTGGTTCCAGAAAACCTACTTTTACAAGTAGCAGTATTTGTTATTTCATCAGTAATAATGATTGTATTTACTAAACCTTTAGTAAACAGATTATTTAAAAATAAAGATGATACTTCAATGAACAATAGTGCTATTATTGGAAAGAAAGGTACTGTTATTAAACAAATTGATGACCAAAATCCTATTGGTCAAGTAAAGGTTAATGGTGAACTTTGGTCTGCCATTAAATCTGATAAAGCAAAATCAATAAGTGTTGGTGAAAGTGTCATTATCGAAAAGATTGATGGCGTTAAACTTTTAGTAAGAAAACCATAAGTTTAAGGAGGTATACATTTATGGGATATTTAATATTTTTTCTATTATTAGCTTTCTGCCTTGCTGTTGCAGCAGCATCAATTAAGGTTGTAAAGCAATCTGAAGTAAAAATTATTGAACGTTTTGGTAAATATAGTTTTACTGCAGAAGCTGGTCTTAACATCATTCTACCATTTGTAGATAAAGTTAGAGCCGTTGTTAGTTTAAAACAACAAACTATGGATGTTACACCACAAAGCGTTATCACTAAAGATAATGTTACTATTACAATAGATACAGTTGTATTCTATCAAATTATGGATCCAGTAAAAGCTGTATATGAAATTGAAAGCCTACAAAAAGGTATTGCTTATATAGCTATTACTACAATTCGTGATATTGTTGGTAAAATGGATCTTGATTCTACATTCTCTTCTAGAGATGCAATCAATACACAATTAAGAGATGTACTTGATGAAGCTACAGATAAATGGGGATGTAAAGTTGATAGAGTTGAAATAAAAGATATCAAACCACCTGCAGACATTAGAGATGCAATGGAAAAACAAATGAACGCAGAAAGAAATAAAAGAGCTATTATACTAGAGGCTGAAGGTAAACGTCAAGCTGACATTACTCTTGCTGAAGGTAATAAACAAGCAACTATTCTTAATGCAGAAGCTGAAAGAGAATCTAGCATTAGAAAAGCTCAAGGTATTAGAGAATCTAAGATACTAGAAGCTGAAGGTAATGCACAAGCTATAAAGAAAGTTGCTGAAGCAAAAGCTGAAGAAATTAGAATGGTTTATGGTGCTATAATGGAATCTAAACCAGATGAAAAACTTGTTGCTATTAAATCACTAGAAGCTTTAGAAAAAGTTTCAAATGGTACTGCAAACAAAGTATTTATTCCATTTGATGCTACAAAAGCTATGGGTGCTTTAGGTGCTATGAGTGAAGTTGTTGAAGATAAAAAAACTTCTAAAAAATAATAGTCTAAAATATAAGGAGTAAGAAAAAATCTTACTCCTTTATTTTTACGTTTTCTTTTCCAAAAGCTAGTTCTAGTTTATCTCTTACTAAGCTTGTATCTGATAGAAAATTATTTTTATTTAATAATCTCATCTTATTAGTTCCATCATAAAAAATGTAAACTTCATTATTTCCAGGATATTCCTTACTTAAATCTTTTATATATCCAATAACTCTATCTTCTAAGTCCATCTTATCTTTTGGAATTCTTACATATATTTTCTTTACAGTACTTTTTATCTCCTTACTCTCCTGTTTATTATTTTTATTTATTAGTTCTATATTAGAAACTAATATTTTTGTTTTTTCATCCTCTTTCATACTAACTTTTCCAACTACCTTAATAACGATTTCATCATTAAGTATTTTTTCATACTGTTCAAATATATTTGGGAAAAGTACTAGTTCTACACTGCCATACAAATCTTCTAAATTTGCAAACATCATATTTCTTCCTGACTTAGTAAGTAATATTCTACCTTTTGTAAATATTCCGCATAATGTAACTACTTTTGAGTCATAGTCTATTTTTTCATCATCTTCTTCGTCTTCATTTTCTAAGTCTATAGTTGAAACGGTAGAATTTCTATTTATATACTCTTTATATTCATCTAAAGGATGACCGGAAACATATAAGCCAAGCATTTCTTTTTCCATATCTAATAAGTCTTTTTTATTAGGTACTCTTCCACTCTTCTCTATTTTTATACTTTCACTATTTCCTTCTATATTGCCAAAAAAGTCTATTTGGTTTATATAATTATTTTTTCTTGTTCTATTTACTCCATCTACAATAGCTTCAAAATTATCTAATAAGTCATATCTATTATACTCTTTTTCTATTTCATCAAAACAACCAGCTTTTATTAAGCTTTCAATACACTTCTTATTTACACAATCTGAAGATAGTCTTTGACAAAAATCTATAAAATTTTTATACTTTCCATTTATTTTTCTTTCTTTTACTATATCATCTATTGCATTTTGGCCTACGTTCTTAATTGAACTTAATGCAAATCTTATTTTACCATTTATAACAGCAAATTTAGAATAACTTTCGTTTATATCTGGTCTTAATATTTCTATACCTAACTCTCTACATTCGTTTATGTATATAGGTATTTTGTTTTGATTACCAATAAATGAATTCATGAAAGCAGCCATAAACTCATGAGGATAATGACATTTAAGGTATGCTGTTTGATATGCTACTACTGCATATGCAGCAGCATGTGACTTATTGAAGGCGTATTTTGCAAATTCTGCCATTTCATCAAAAATTTTATTTGCACTTTCTTTGTCTATACCATTTTTATATGCACCATCAACAAAGACTTCCCTTTCCTTATTCATCACATCAATTTTTTTCTTTCCCATTGCTCTTCTTACAATATCTGCTCTTCCAAGGCTGTAACCGGCTAAATCTCTAAATATCTGCATTACTTGTTCTTGGTATACCATACAACCATAAGTTGAGCTTAAAATACCTTTTAAAGCTTCATGAGTATATTCAATATTATCCTTGTTATTTTTATTTTTAATATATCTTGGTATTTGATCCATAGGTCCTGGTCTATATAGTGAAATCATAACTATTATATCTTCAATGCTATCTGGTTCCATTTTCATAATCATTTTTCTAAATCCAGGACTTTCCATTTGAAACACACCCAAAGTTTTGCCTTGTGTTAACATTTTATATGTTTCAGCATCATCATAATTTCCAAAGTCTATATCAATATTTTTAAGCTTCTTTATTAGCTTTTTAGTATCATCTATTACTGTAAGTGTTCTAAGCCCTAAAAAGTCCATTTTTAAAAGACCTAGTTCCTCTAAAGTTGTCATTGTAAACTGTGTTGAAATCTGTCCTTCATTTTCATAAAGTGGTACATAATTTGAAACGGGTTCTTTAGTAATAACTACTCCGCATGCATGAGTTGAAGCTTGCCTTGCGAGTCCTTCTATTTTTTTAGATAAGTCGATTACTCTCCTTGTTTCCATATCTTCATCATACATTTTCCTTAGCTCAGCATTTTCTTGCATTGCCTGATCTATGGTTATTTTTATATTATGTGGCACCATTTTAGCTATCATATCTGCTTTTTGGTACGGTATATCTAGCACTCTTGCGACATCTCTTATTGCAGCACGTGCAGCCATTGTTCCAAAAGTTATTATTTGAGCTACATGATCTTTTCCGTATTTATTTGCGACATAGTCAATTACTTCCTGTCTTCTTTCATAGCAAAAATCTACGTCAAAGTCCGGCATGCTTACTCTTTCTGGATTTAGGAACCTTTCAAAAATTAAATTAAATCTTAGTGGATCTATATCTGTTATTCCTATAAGATATGCAGCTATTGAACCTGCTCCACTTCCTCTTCCAGGTCCTACAGGTATTCCCTGAGATTTTGCATAATTTATGAAATCTGCAACAATTAAAAAGTAATCTATATATCCCATTTTATCTATTACACTAATTTCATAGTCTAATCTTTCTTTGACCTTTTCATATTGCTCTTTAGGATATCTTCTTTCTATACCTTCATAGCATTTTTTCTTAAAGTATTCTAAATGTGTAATATCTTCATCTATCTTAAATTCAGGAAGTATTGTATGTCCAAATTCAATTTCTACGTTACACATGTCTGCTATTTTTAAAGTATTTTCTATAGCCTCCGGAACATTTTTAAATGCTTCTATCATCTCTTCAGGAGTCTTTACATAGAATTCATTTGTTTTAAATCTCATTCTATCCTCATCATTTAGCGTTTTTCTAGTTTGTATACATAGCAACACCTCATGAAAATCATAGTCCTCTTTATTTAAATAGTGACAGTCATTAGTTGCAACCAGCTGAACATTAAATTCTTTTGATAATTCTATTAGTTTTTGGTTAACTAGTATCTGCTCTCTTAACTTATTATCTTGAAGCTCTAAAAAGTATCTTTCCCTTCCAAATATTTCAAGATACTCCTCAATCATTTCTTTTGCTCCAATTATATCTCCATTAACAATTTTTCTTGCAAGTCCTCCAGCTAGACAAGCAGACAAACATATTACTCCCTCACTATACTGCTTTAGCACTTCAATATCTATTCTTGGTTTGTAATAAAAGCCTTCTGTATAACCAATTGAGCATAGCTTTATTAGGTTCTTATATCCAACATTATTCATAGCAAGTAAAATTAGATGATTAGGCTCAGTATCTATTTTTCCTTCTTTATCCAGTCTACTTCTAGGTGCAACATAAAATTCACATCCTATTATTGGTTTAATTCCATTCTTTTTACATTCTTTATACATTTCAATAACGCCGAACATATTTCCATGGTCGGTTATTGCAACAGCAGGCATATTATTTTCTTTTACTTTTTTTACTAATTCATCTATTCTTATAGCTCCATCTAAAAGACTATACTGTGTATGTAAATGTAAATGAACAAAACTCACCTTTATCACCCGCCTTTATTATATCAAAATTTTATATGAAAGTATATCAAATTTGCTCAAAAATGAAA
>CANROM010000043.1 GCA_947632225.1 uncultured Clostridia bacterium
CTATAACTGTATCTAAAAAATATGTAAATTTGCTTTGTCCAGCACCCGAATTATATACAAGTTTAACTTTCTTCATAATATCCACCTTTCAGAAAGCATATTACATTGCATATTATATTACAAAAAACCTATAAATTCAATAAAAAAAGGCAAAATAAAAAAGATAACTCCAAAGTTATCTTTCTTAATATTCATATATAATTAGTTATTTGTAAATATATCTATTATGCATGCTGCATCTGTTGCATTTAGAGCACCATTTTCATCAATATCTGCTATTTTTAATATTTCATCAGTTGCATCTCCATTTTTAAAATAGTCTAAAACTAAAGCTGCATCTGTTGCATTAACAGCGCCATCTCCGTTTACGTCACCCTTAATACCATCTAAAACTTCAACTGTACAAACAGCATATTTACCAGTTCTAACACTTGCTTTAACTTTAGCAGTACCTACAGCCTTTGCATGTATTGTACCGTTAGTATCAACAGTTGCAACACCAATATTGTTACTTGACCATGTTATAGTATAATCTGTAGAAGTTCCTGGTACATATGTAACACCTATAGGAGCTATAGTCTGATTTTTATATGCAGTAATACTTGTTTTATCTAAAGTTAGACTTTCCTCACCAATTTTTACTGTAACTTTGCAAGTTGCTGTTAAGTTTCCAACTTTAGCCACTATTTCTGCAAAACCAGTTTGTTTAGCTATTACTGTTCCATCTTGCTCTACTGTAGCTATGTTTGTATTCTTAGACTCCCAGATTACTGTTTTATCATCTGAAGTATCTGCACTTGTCTCGGCTGCAATATATGTAACATCTAACTTTTTAGACATTCCCCTAAATATAGTTTCTTCTTTTGGTAATGATATACTAACTAATGGATTAGTTACTTTAACATTATACTTTAATGTTGTATCACCAAAGCTTGCAGTTAGAACTGCACTTCCTGGTCCAACACCAGTTAGTACTCCATTCTCATCTACAGTAAATACTCTAGTATTTGAAGAACTATATGAAACCATAGCTGGAGATATTTCAGTATTAGCACTCCAATCATCTGCTGCATTTTGAATAGTTGCCTTCTTTACAGCAATAGTACCTTTTACTGCAAGTTCCATATCTGTTTTTAATCCAGATAATTTTAGGCTAGTAATTAAGTTTTTAGTAATACTTACATTTGTATATGCCTTATCTGTTACTCCTGAATATGTAGATTTTTCTGTAACAGAATCTCTAGAAAATAGTTGAACCCAGTAATAGTTTCCGTTACTAATAAAACATCCTATTCCAATAGACTTATAATCTTTATTTAAAATATTCTTTTTGTGACCTGCTGATTCCATCCAACCTTTTACTACACCATAAGGCGCATTTGGTCCTGCTGCTATATTTTCAGCATTTGCCTTAGCTTTAGTAACTACTGTATAAAAAGACTCTCCATTTGGTCTTACGTGATCACTTAATAATGAGTTTTCAGCAGCTCTTAACATAGCACCATCCATTAAGTTCTTATCTAGAGTTAATGGTGCTGCACCAACTTTAGCACGCTCTTGATTTACTAATTTTAATACTTCGTTTGCATAGTCATAGTTGTAATATCCTTTTACTTGAACAGTAATAACATTTGATGCACTTACAAAAGGTATCACAATCATAATCATAGCAATAATTAAAATAAATATTCTTTTGTATGTATTTTTCTCCATTGTTTTTCCCCCACAACAATAATATTTTACCATATTTCTTTACATAATTCAATATTTTATTTCAAACTTATGTAAAGTTTTGTTTTTTTTAGCTTTATTATACATATTTTTTTACTTTTACATATTCACTTTTATTACTAAAGTGCATTTTTATCCACTTCAACTTGAGTATAATCTACAGTATCATACGTATCTATTACAAATTCTTTAACTCTTCTTTTTGTAACTAAAGACATAAAGCTAGTATTATAGTTGTACAAATATACCCCCATCTCTTTGTTTATTTTATAAAAAATAGTATCGTCTACATTTTGAAGTATTTCTATTGATGCAGAAATAATCTTGTTATTTTCTTTAGTTTCCAAGTCATAGCACCATAAACTATTTTCATCATCTATATTTACATAGTATAGTTTTTTATCCTTTATAAACATATATTTTTTTCCATTTACTTCTTGCGGTTCGCTATTATTTGTAACACTCTTAATATCTGCTACTTTATTTGCTTCTCCTCCATTTTTACTAATTCTATATATGTAGTCTGAGTCATCTTTATTAACAAAATATATATTATTTTTTGTATCAATAGCATATGAAACTCTAATATTATCTGTTAATTTCTTCTTGTCTGAGCCATCATAGTTAAACTTATATATTGATTTATCTGATGACGAATATGTAATTCCATACACATTGCTTTCATCTGCAAGTATTTGATTGACATTAGATAAATCAAATGTATTTTTTGTCCCATCTGCTAAAGAATATGACTTTAATATATTATCGTTAGTTGAAGTGTAGAAAATATATTCGTTTTCAACTATATATTTTTTTACATCATCATCTAATAAATCTTCTATCTTATATTTATCCTTAGAAATTTTACATATCTTACCTGAATTAAGTCCATATATACAGTCTTGTGCTACTGATATTTGTTCAAACCCACTTGATGGTAGAATGCTTGTCTCCTCTTGACCTGAGGAAAGAATTTTGCTAACAGAATATACCGGATCATATGTATATCCTTCTGTAACAAAAAATATACTGTATACTGCCTGATTTTTTACATTTTCTCCTGCAATATATTTAAAGTTGTTATATCTTCTATATTCGCCAACTTGAATAACTATATATACAATTAAAGCTAAAAAACTAGCCATTAAAACATATGTAATTTTACTTCTTTTTCTAAGAAGCCTTGAGCTTTTTCTCTTTCGCTTAAGATATTCTTTTCTTGAGATTTGCTCTCCGGAATCAAACTGCAATCTCTGCAAAAATCTCATCTCCCCTCGTACAAGATATAGGGAAAAATTATATAACAATAAAACTTGTTTGTAAACAAATTCATTAAATTTAAAATAAAAATTTCACCTTATATTCAAAAAAAGCACATACATATCCTGCATGCGCTTTTTAAATTATTATCTAGGCATTTCAACATTTGAAACTAGTTTTGCATGTACAATTATTCTGTTTTTTGCATCAGTTGTACATGTTTGTAATGTGATAATTTTATCATCTACACCTACTGTCTGATTGAAATCTATTACACTTCTTCCAGCCATTGTATTTAGATATTGACTATACGCCTCATCATTTTCAAAATTTATTCTCAAGTAATCGTTTTCTGGTGCACACATATATGTAGAGAATACTTTATATGTTAATAATCTGTAATCACTTCTATATATTTGTATGTCTACATCATTACCTAATACTCCACTATATATGTATGATAAATCTGCAAACATAAGTCCACTTACTATATTGTGACCATATATTACGGTATTTCTTTCTGTAAAGTCTGGTCTGTTTCTATAATCCATAAAAATCCAACCGAAATCATTCCAAGTGCCATCTATTGAGTGTCTTAAATATGTATTGTTACTTTCACCTTGAACTATGGAATAGCTTATTGATGTCTTTGGAATTCTTATCCATCCAACAACATCTGGATTGTATGCTATAAGTCCAGGAAAATCTATGCCAAACTCAACACCTGGATCTTCGTTCTCATCTATATCTGGTACCCCTGCAATATCATTTACTGTATTCATTATATCGTTACTTTTTATATTATTTAAAACCCAATTATATAGCTTATATCCAGAATATATAAGTCCACATATACATACTATAAGAATTATTAGTGAAATTATTTTATCTATTATTTTTCCTGATTTAGATTTACTTTTTTTACCTTTTTTGCCATCCTCTTCAGGAGTAATTACATCGTTTACTTTTTCTTCATTTTCTTCCATATAATCTCTCCCTCTCTGTCATAAAAATTATATAATGAACGCTTAAAATTGTCAATAAATTATATTATTTAATAATACTTTTATATCTTGTTTATTTAGGATAATTTGTGCCCCTTGTTTTATTAAATAATTTGAGAAATAACTATTTTTTCTGAATATATTTGATGGCACAACATATACCTCCTTTCCATATTCTAACATCATATCTGTAAACATAACTATATTCTTTTCATATCTAGCTTGAATTATAATAAGAACATCTAACATATTAATAATAAAGCTTTTTAAGTACTTTAAATTAGGTAATATTATGTAGTTTCTGCTTGCTTTTATATTGCGAAAATTCACTATATCTCCAAAATAAATATTTAAAATTTCTATTTTTTCACTTTTATACTCTGAAAAAACATTACATTTTTCTTCATTTATAATTTTAGTGAAATATTTTAATAACGTTTCTGAAAAATTAGAAAAATAATTATCATAAAAAATGTATACATTTTTATTATTTAGATTTATTTGTTTATCACTTAAAATATAAAATGGCATATTTTTAACATTCAACCTTTTATTGTATTTTTCAAAAGGTATTATGATAATTTTATTTTCCATTATTTTTTTATATTTATTTTTTGCTTTTCTTTTTATATTATCGTCAAATAAAAGATTAACTATACTATTATCTACATCTATTTCTTTTGACTTTTCTTTATTCTCTGTTAAACTATATATTTTTTCTATACTTCCATATTTTTTTATTAAATTTTTATATAATGATATATCAAATTTTTCATTTAAATTAGCAATTTCCTGCATCCATATATAATAATAATTGTCCATATTTGTAACCTCTCCTTAAAAGCACAAAAGAAGTATCAAACGATACTTCTTTTTTATTATACTTAATCTTAATATTGTCTTGCTGTATATACCATATGTTTTGCTTTTTTTCCACATATTGAACATACATCTTGGAATTTATCTTCTTCAAATGGTATACATCTTATTGTAGTTGAGTTTTCTTCTTTAATTTTGTCTTCACATTCTCTGTCACCACACCACATAATTTTAGCAAATCCTTCTCTTTTACTAAATAAATCTTTATATTCTTCAAAATTATGTGCTACAAATGTACGATTAACTACATTTTCTTGTGCAGCTTTATACATATTTTCCTGTATTTCTTCCATTAGATTTTCTAGTTTTGATTCCAAATCATCTAATGATACTGTTTCTTTTTCTAATGTATCTCTTCTAAATACAATACATTCGTTATTTTCAATATCTTTTGGTCCTATTTCAACTCTTACTGGTACACCTCTTAGCTCCCAATAGTTAAATTTAAAGCCTGGTGATACTTCCTTTCTATCGTCTAGTTCTACTCTAAATTTTGTAGATAGTTTTCTCTTTAGTTCTTCAGTTTTTTCTAGTACACCTTCTCTTTGTTGTGCTATTGGCACTATAACAATCTGTGTTGGAGCAATCTTTGGTGGTAATTTTAGTCCTCTATTATCTCCGTGAACCATAATTAGTCCACCAATTACACGAGTTGTCATTCCCCAAGATGTTTGGTAAGCATACTCTAGTTTTCCCTCTTTATTTTGGAATTTTATATCAAAAGCTTTAGCAAAATGATTTCCAAAATAATGTGATGTTCCAGATTGTAATGCTTTTCCATCATGCATCATAGCTTCAACAGTGTATGTTGCCTCTGCTCCTGCAAATTTTTCTTTTTCAGATTTTTGTCCCATAATTACTGGAATAGCAAGATAGTCTTTTAAGAAATCTGCATAAACTTTATGCATAGTCAAAGTTTCTTCCATAGCTTCTTGTGCTGTGGCATGAATTGTATGTCCTTCTTGCCATAAAAACTCTGCTGTTCTTAAAAATGGTCTTGTAGTCTTTTCCCATCTTACTACATTTGCCCATTGATTATATTTATATGGTAAATCTCTATATGAGTTTAGCCATTTTGAATACATTGTACAAATAATAGTCTCAGAAGTTGGTCTTATACATAACCTTTCTTGCAGTTCATTTTCTCCACCTTGTGTTACCCAAGCAACTTCTGGTGCAAATCCTTCAACGTGTTCTTTTTCTTTATTTAGTAATGATTCAGGTATTAGAAGTGGAAAATACATATTTTTATGTCCTAGCTCTTTAAATTTAGCATCTAGTACTTTTTGTATGTTTTCCCAAATTGCATATCCATATGGTCTTATTACCATGAATCCTTTTACTGGTGCATAATCTACTAATTCTGCCTTTAGTACTATATCTGTGTACCATTTAGCAAAATCATCTTCCATTTTTGTTAAATCTTTTACAAATTCTTTGTTCTCCACAAATATCAAATCCTTCCAATTATATAATTTCTAAAGTGACTCTTCCAATTTTTCCTGATTTAAAGTCTTCTAGAAAAATATTTGCTGCCTTTTGCATATCTACATTTCCACCAGATACTAAACAGCCTCTTTTTCTTCCAACAAGTTCAAGTATATCATAAGAATCTAAAGAGTCAATATCTTCTTCATTTATCTTATATTTATCTAAAAACATATTTCTATATTTGTTGTTTTTTAACAACATTTCTATTCCTATACAAGAAATACTTTCTATCTCAAGTATCTCCTGTCTTATATTTCCTGTAAGAGCAAGCTTTTGCCCTGCATCATTATTATCTAGTCTCGGCCATAAAAGGCCCGGTGTATCAAGCAAATCTATATTAGATTCTACTCTTATCCATTGATTTTTTCTAGTAACTCCAGGTTTATTTGAAACACTAGCTGCATTTCTCTTTGCAATCTTATTTATTATTGTAGATTTTCCAACATTCGGTATTCCAACTACTAGAGCTCTGTAAATGGGCTTAAAATCTATTTTTAGGTTATCCACCTTATCCTTATATATTTTTTCACCTTTTTTTATTATTTCGGTTATTATCTTCTTAATGTCTTGTACATTTTCAGTATTTACTGCAATTGCAGATACATTATTTTCTTCAAAATGCTCTATCCATTTTTTAGTTTCTGTTTCATCTGCAAGGTCAGCTTTATTTAAAACGACAATTCTCTCTTTATCTTTTGATAGCTCGTCTATTATCGGGTTTTGACTAGAAAGTGGTATTCTTGCATCTAATACTTCTACCACAACATCTATCATTTTTATAGCTGACTTTATATCATTTTGTGCCTTTACCATATGGCCGGGGATACCAGTTAATATTTATTTTATTTTCGTCCATTTTTTCACTTCCTTCTTATTTTATTCTTTTTTATACATTCTTATTTCTCCTTTATTTATATAACAACATTTCACTAATATAAATATCTTTTTACAAAATCATTATATATCCATTCAGGACCATAATCAAAAACTTGAATTAATTCTCCAATTAATTCTTTTTTTGACATTTTATTCAAGTATTTAATTACTTCATTATATTCATTCTCTTGTTCTTTTTCAAATTCTTCCTGTAATCTTATTTGTTCTTCTTCAAAATTAATAGCTTCTTCTGGAATAGCACTAAAATATGTTGCAACTATATGTTTACAAATTATTCTTTTTCCATTAGCTAAAGGACAATCACATGTACATTTTCTTGGATGTTCAATGTCTAAATGAACGTTGTAATTTTTAGTTCCTTTTACTACACTTAAATATTCATTTTCATCTAATTTATTCAATTTAGTTACTTTTTTACTTTTGTAATAATCTAAACCTCTCCAACATGAATTGCCACTAGCTAATGATATTATTCCCATAATTCTACTCCTTTTTATCTTCATTTCCTAATAATTTTATTTTTTCAGCATTGTTAAGTATATCTAATTGATACTTTGCAATTTGACTTAATATCTCAAATCTTTCTTCTTTACTTTTTCCTTCTTTAATTAATTCAGCATTATGTGATTCCAAATTAGATAATACTGTTAATTCATTAATTGTTGCATAGTCTCTAACATTAGAATTCTTAGCTAAATCAGCATTAAGTTCTCTCCATTTTTTTGCGGTTGTTTTGAAAATAATTACATTTAAGATGTCCGCTTCTTCTGCATATTTTAGCCATTCTTTATTTTTATAGAAATCATTATCTGGTAATATATAATTTTTAATTGCATCAGTATGTATTAAGTAATTATTTTTTGTTAATATTCTTTTTATATCCCATTCTCTGTTTTGATTTTCTAACTCTTTTAATCTTTCAAATTCTTTTATTAAATATAATTTAAAAACTGGACTTATTGCAGATGCAAATTCAAATGCAATATCTTTATGTGCATATGTTCCACCATATTTTCCACGTTTTGAATATATACCAATAGCATTTGTTTTTTCACACCATTCAGTAACACTTAATGTGAAAGTATGAAGTCCAGCATTTTTTCTAAACCCGTCGAATTCGACGGAATTAAAATTTGGATTATAAATTGACTCCCAAGTTCCTAAAAATTCCAAAGTAATTCTATTTCTTAACCAATTTCTTATAATATCATCTGATGTAGATTTGCCTTCTTTAATCTTTGTAAAATCAGAAATACATATATAATCATTATCATCTATATTTGTGATATTTACTTTAATATTTTGAACTTCTATTATTTTATTTGACATATATTCACCCACTTTTTTATTTTTTTTGACATATAAATTTTTATAGGTCAACTTTTTTTGATTTTTTTATTTTTACTTGTAGTTTGTTATATTCCGTTATATCTTTCTTCTATGTTATGTATTCTATATATACTAAACAATCAGATATCAAATTCTGTACTATTATACCATTATTTTGCGTTTTATTCAACTTTACTAGCACTAAAAAAGGAGATATATTTCTATATCTCCTTGTTTTAGTTACTAACTATTTTACTTATAGCTATTTTTTCTTTTATTTTTCATAGTTAAAACTGTAATTCCAACAACGCTCATTATAGCAACTACTACTATTGCACTAACATTCATATCTCCTGTATCTACAGTTTCTAGAATATTAGCGAACATTGTTACTTTTGAAGTATTGTTTGTTTTCTCAACAGCTTTCTTATCTATTTGCTCTTCTTCTAATTTTTCATATGGTACTTCAGCTATTTTTCTTTGATCTATATCATCACTTGATAGTATCATAATTTTATTTACTTTAGATTCTAAGTTGTCTTTCATAGTCCAATGTACTACTATCTCTTTTGTCTCTTCGTTTTCTGATTCTATGTTAAATGGTTCTGTTGTTACTATTTTATTTGTTTTTGGTACTATTTCCCATTCACTATTTTCATCTTGTATGAATTCTACATCTTCTGGTAAATAACTAACTATACTATCTACCATACCTTCTGTTTTTCCAACATTTTCTATGTTAGCTTCATATACTATTTTAAATTTAGCATTTTCTAACTCTTCTTCTGGTACATCAAATTTAACTAAGTTGTTTGCTGTATTAAATGCTACTTTTTCTCCTGTTAGCTCATTTATTACTTCTTTTACGCTTAGGTTAGCTACAAAGTCTGTATATGCTACATATATTTCTACATCAGATTTATTAGCTGTACTTTCTTCGCTATATGCTATACTTTCTTTTCTTATATCTGTTTGCTCTACTTCTGTTGATACTATAAGATTTTCTTCTATCATTTCTTCTTGTGTAACTTTAAATACCATTTCAAGACTTCTTGTCTGTGATGTTGTAAGTTCGTTCTCTACACCATTATCAAAACCATATATTGATGTTTCATATAGTTTTTCATTGTTTTCTGTATCAGAATCATCTCCAAATATTCTAGCAAATAATCCTACTTCTTCTGTTGTCCAGCCATTTCTTACATTTGTCTCATCTTCTGGAACATATTCAAAGCCTTGTGGAACTTTTACCTTTACATTTTCAATATATCCAGCACCTATTCCATTATTTACTATATCTATTCTTACTTTTACTATATCTCCTAATCTTACTTTTGGTAATTCTATTACACTTTCCTCATCTTCAATAATTTCTTCGTTTTCAACTACTTCTCCATTTATTTCAGCCACATATGAATTTATATTCATTTCTGGTGCATCTGGTTTTATTATTTCAACCATAACCTCACCATATTCTGGCTGTACTATTTCATAGTTAAATGCGTCTTCTCCTTCTAATACGATTTCATCTACTCTTACTCTCCAATTTCCTATATCTGCATTTTCTGATATTCCTGTTTCTGGAACTACTGCGTAAACGTCATCGCCTTCTATTTTTCTATCTAAAGTTGAACCTTCTAGTTCTACTACATCGCTCTTATCGTACTTTTTACCTACAGCACTTAAATCTTCTACTCTTACTTTTCTTCTTGTAATTTCAACATTTAATGCCTCTTTTTCTGGTTGTACTAATACATAATTAGTTGAATCTGCTCCTTCTAGTGTTATTTCATCTAGATTTACATTATATTTTCCAACTATTACGTCATCTATTGTTCCAGTCTGTGGTAATACAAATGTTACGTCGTCTTCTGCCTCTACTCCTACTAGTTGTCCACCACTTACATTTACTACATTTGTCTTGTCATATTCTCTATTTTCTATAACGATATTTTCTATTGTTATATGTTTAGGGCTTATAACTACATCTACAGCTGTATGTTCTGGTTGTACTAGTGTGTAGTTTGTAGCATCTGCTCCTGTTAGTGTTATCTCAGCAATTGTTACATAATGTGTTCCTACTTGATTACTATCTGCAGTTCCTGTTGCAGGTAGTACAAAGTTTACTTCGTCTCCTGCTTCTACTCCTACTAGTTCTCCTCCAGTTAGTTCTACAACATCAGATTTATTGTATTCTCTATCTGTTGCATCTACTCCTGTTATTGTTATATGTTTTTGACTTATTATTACGTCTACATCTGTATGTTCTGGTTGTACTAGTGTGTAATTTGAAGCATTTGCTCCTGTTAGTGTTATCTCAGGTACTGTTACATTATGTGTTCCTACTTGATCACTATCTGCAGTTCCTGTTGCAGGTAGTACAAAGTTTACTTCATCCCCTGCTTCTACTCCTACTAGTTCTCCTCCAGTTAAATCTACAACATTAGATTTATTATATTCTCTATCTGTTGCATCTACTCCTGTTATTGTTATATGTTTTTGACTTATTATTACGTCTACATCTGTATGTTC
>CANROM010000044.1 GCA_947632225.1 uncultured Clostridia bacterium
CTAAAAGCCTGCTTTAATTTTTTATAGTATTAGTTTTCTACATCTATATCTACTTTAAATCTGTTAAAGTAATCTACAAATGACCAAATTGTCGCTACTATTGTGCATACAGTTGTAACAGATACAAGTACATTTACTATAAGTGGGAAAAGCTTCATACTAGATACATTCATGAATGCAAATAATCCGTATTGATTTCCCATACTAAAGCTTAGTAATGCAAATATAACTGTAAGCATTTGGAATAGAGTCTTTATTTTTCCACTTAATCCTGCTGCTACATCTTTAGAATTGTCTGAGCCAAACATTCTTAATGCTGTTACAAAGAAATCTCTAAATACTACTATAGCTGTTACAAAAGCTGGTATTATTCCAAGACCAGTAAGCATTATAAATCCAGCTGAAACAAGTAATTTGTCTGCAAGTGGATCCATTATCTTTCCAAATTTTGTAACAATATTATTTTTTCTAGAAATTCTACCATCAAAGAAATCTGTAAGTGCTGCTACTGCAAAAACTACTAATGCAAAGTAGCCAATAATGTAATACCAATCTGAAACTTTTGCTATCTCGCTTTCGCTTAGTCCCATTACTGTGATTTGTGTATCAGTTTCTGAACTACCTTGTTCAGCTAACTTTTCTTCATAAGTTGCATTTAGATTTTCTTCAAGATTATCAAATAAGCTTGCAGGTATACTTAGTATCAAAATAAATATAGGTACTAATATTATTCTTAGCATAGTTAATTTATTTGGTAAGTTCATTTTTTTAAGCATGTATATACCCCCTCTTTCACTTGTCATTATAACAAACTCAAAATGTATAGTCAATATTTTATATTTATTTCACATTATTTTCACTAATTAAGTTGAACTATTGTAGCCATAGTTGCATAGTCTTTTTGTCCACTTTGTACAGCTTTTCTATACGAGAAAAAGTCATCAGTATTGCATCTAGTACAAATATCAGCTACATAAATATTATCCTCTTTTATACCTTTTTCTATAAACTCATGTTTTAATATCTTTATTAAATCAATATGGAAAGTAGTATTATGTTTTTCATAATACAAGTAGTCTTTACTATAATCAAAAACACTTGTAAACTTTTCTTTAAAGCTCTCTTCTTTACTTGTAAAACAGCAATGTCTTATTGATGGTCCAATACATACTATAATATCTTCTATTTTAGAGCCAAAATTTTTTTGCATAACTTCTATAGCATTTATATATATTCTATTTATTACACCTTTCCAACCAGCATGTACATTTGCAACTACCATATTTTTAGTGTCAAATATAATTATTGGGTTGCAATCAGCTGTTGTAATTAGTGTAGCTATATCCTTTTCTTTAGTAATATATCCATCTATTTCCTCACTGCAAAAATTTTCAAACTTGTACTTATCCTTGTTTTTACTATCTATAATAACTACATTATCTGTATGTGCTTGTGTTGCTTTGTGTATATCTGAAAAATTCATATCTGCTTTTATTCTTCTTAGATTTTCTTTAACATTTTCTACATTATCTGTTCCAAGCACTCTAAAATTCAAACTTTCATGTTCTCCTACGCTAACACCACCATGTCTTAGTGTTATACAATTTTTAACATTATAGCTATTTAAAATCTTAAATTGTAAATACTCTAAATTTCCATGCTTTATATGTGTTACAATTTCATCTTCGTATTTATTCATACTACTCCTCCACTATTTCTATTGGTTTATTTAGGTTAAATGAATATATGTATACTTTATCTACATTATAATTAGTCAATGTTTCTATTGCCTCTTTATATATATCTAACTGTATTTTATACTTTTTAATAAAATCTAAATCATTATCTAGTTTGTCTGTCTTAAAGTCTACAAGTATAACTTTATCATCATCAGTTATATAAAATAAATCTATTACACCTTGTATTGTACTCTTAGATATTCTTTCAGATTTTAGTATAAACTCATATTCTCTATATGCTTTTTTAGATTTTTTAAGTAATTTTCCAATATCCGAATTTAAGAAATTATATATTTTAGTAGCACTGATATATTTTCTATCTTGCTCGCTAATTGTGCCTTCAACTACTAGTTTTTGTATGTAGTCTTGTACTTCCTGTTTAGTATTAAGCATACTAAAATCTAAATTTTGCAATATAAAATGAATAAGTATACCTTTTCTTACAGCTGTATAATGTGTATTCTCTTCATTTAGCATATCTGGTATTTTATATTTTGATTTAATTTCTTCCTCTTCTATTTCATCTTTAATTTTAGATACACTATTTATGAGTCCTTCTTCCTCAATCTTATTCTTTTTTAAGTTACTTACACTTATTCTTGCAGGTAAAGTTGCATCTTCTATATACGTATACTCTTTTTCCATATTTTCTTCAAGCTTATCTATTAAATCTCTATTTTCTTCTACATTTTTAGAGTTTTTAATATGATTTATCTTATCTTTAATAGACAAAGGAACTCTATTTTCCTCTTCTTGATTAAACATCTCTCTTAGCTCTTCATCTGTTGCCTTTGAGTTAATATCTGTTGTAACTATTTCTAAGCATTTATTCTCATTCTCAAATTCATTATAGTATTTAATTACAGGAAGCAAGTTCTTGTAATAACTACTGTTTTTAGCAATAAGACTCTCGTTAAATTTACCATCTTTCATAGTAGTATTTTGCATATCATACTCTTTTTGGTAGTCTTTGGTAGTAGCAAAAATGTATAGTTTCTCTTTTGCTCTAGTTAGGGCAACATATAACAGTCTCATCTCCTCAGACTTAGTTTCTTTTTCTATTACAGACTTAATTGACTGCTTAATTAAAGATGGATATGTTACTTGTAGGTCCTGATTTACTATGTCTATACCAATTCCATACTTGTAATGAAATACCACTTTATTTTTCCTAATATCTGTATAATTATATCCTTTTGCACAATCTCCTAGTATAACAATTGGAAATTCAAGACCTTTAGACTTGTGTATTGTCATTATTCTTACTACGTTTTCATTTTCACCTATTATTTTTGCACTAGAGCTTTTATCTTGTTTATCCTTTAAATTATCTATATATCTTATGTATGAACTTAAAGTATTACTAATATTCATATAAAAACTAGAAGCAAGTTCAACTAAATAATCTAAGTTTGCTTTTTTTGACTCAGCATCATCCTCTAAATTAAACTGATAATATATGTTAGTATCTTTATATATTCTAATTAGTAAATCTGCTATACTAAGTATTTTTGAGCACTTAGTGTACTTTAAAATAATATCAACAAACCTAGATACTTTAGCATATATTTTTTCTTCTCTTTTCTTAAAGTCATCATCTTTTAAGATAGCATTTAATGTATCATATATATAACTAGAATTATCATATAGTCTAATTTTAGTTATTTCATCTAAATTAAAATTACCTATTATGCTATACATTATGCTTGTCATATATATATCTTGATATGGATTATCTAGAACTCTTAAAAACGACAAAATAAGTTTTACTTCATCACCTTCAAATATACTGCTTGATACATCACAAAATACTGGAATTCCATTTTCTTTTAATGCTTGCTCTATAACATTTGCTTTATCTTTTACACTTTTTAGTAGAATAACTATGTCCTTATATGTAGCGTTTCTTACTGTATTTGCTTTATCTTTTACCTTTACTGTTTTAATTATCTCTTTTATCTTATATGCAATGCACTTAGCTTCAACCTGTATATTTTTTAAGTCTTCACTTAAATTTTCTGGATCTTCTTCATCTGTGAAATAGTCTTTTTCTTCTTCTTTTAAATTTATAATATTTATCTGAGTTTTATATGAGCAATCTTCTACATTACTATAGCTTTCATTTCCGCATTTTAAAGCTTCATCCAAACTATAATTACACTCACCATTTTTCATACTCATTATTTTTTCGAAAATGTAATTTATTGAGTCTATTACTTCTTTTCTACTTCTGAAATTCTTAGATAATATTATCTTACAATTTTTATCTGCTTGCTCCTCTATTTTTTTATACTCATTATATTTATCATTAAAAATATCTGGTCTTGCTTGCCTAAATCTGTATATACTCTGTTTAATATCACCAACCATAAATCTATTTGCATCTCTTGATACAGCTTGCAATATTCTCTCTTGAACATAGCTTGTATCTTGATACTCATCTGTATATACTTCTTCATATTTTTCTTTAAATATATTAGCAATTGGTGTTAAATTATCCTCTTCATCCACAAGTAGCTCGAGTGCATAGTGCATAATATCGTTAAATTCAGCAATTGATGCTTTCTTTTTTTCATCTTTTAGCATACTATCAAAAGTTTTTAAGAACTCATAAAGGTAACTTATGTATTTATACGCCTCTTTATTATCCTGTATTATATCTGCACTTTTTGCATATATTTTCTTTTTTAGGCTCTTAATTTGCTCTACTACTTCTTTTTTCCTAAATTCAGCTATTTCTCCTTTTAGCTCTTCATTACTAACTTTGCCTATCATGAACTTTTTAAATTCTACATTATTTAAGTTATCATAAAGCACATCCCACGAATTTTCTTGTATATTTATACATTTTTTTAGCTCAAAAAGATCATTATTTAAAATCTCTGCACATTTTACAAATTCATCTATACCATTTATCTTATCTAGGTAATCATCATACTTTAGTATACATAGCTTTATCTCGTCTATAATATCTAAATATATATCTCTTCCAAAATCTGTATCATACAAGTCTACATTATCTTGTATATTATATTTTGCAATTTGTTCCTCTAGCCATTTAAACGGATAAGGAAAAGCTTGTATATAGTTATATATTTCTAATATACTCTCAATAAAATCTTCATCTTTACCATTAAATAGCTCCAAAATATTATATAGTCCAAAGACGTCCTTTTCATTAGAGTACTCTTCATACTTTTTCTCAAGTAGTTCTTCTAATACTTTAGATTTAAGTAAAATTGCTTGTGACTCCTCGCAAATTCTAATATTTGGATCTAAATCTAGCAAATTAAAGTTTTCTCTAACAAGTTTATAACAAAAAGCATCAATTGTAGTTATACTTGCTCTATTTATATATACTAGTTGATTTTTTAAGTGATTTATCTTCTTTATATCTTTTTCCTTTTCTAGTGCCTCATATATTGCACTTAGTATTTTTTCTTTTAATTCTTGAGCTGCCGCATTAGTAAATGTAACAACTAAGATTTTATCTATATCTAAATACTCATTTAAAACTTTCTGTATTATTCTCTCTACAAGTACAGCAGTTTTTCCACTTCCAGCAGAAGCACTAACTAATATATTTGAGTCTCTTTTTTCTATCGCTTGTTTTTGCTCACTTGTCCAATTATTATTTGCCATTAAACCTCTCCTCTTTTTTTATATATTTTATATTTTATTTACTATTTTTGCAAGGCATATACTAATATTCATTGATATTTTAGCACTATTTTGGTATAATTGTATTGGTGATTTTTTTGGAAGAATTAACAATAAAAAACATGGATGAAAAACTAAGTGAATTGTTTAAATCAAATAACAATTTTGAATATGAATATATATCTAATAACGTTGAAGAAACTAAAAAAATTGGAAAATGTTTTGCTAAGTACATATCTAAAGGAGATATAATAACATTAAATGGCGAACTTGGCTCAGGAAAAACTGTATTTATTAACGGACTTGCAAGTTATTTTAATATTGAAAATGACGTTTGTAGTCCAACATTTACAATTGTTAATGAATACAATACTAAAGACTTTCCAATATATCACTTTGACGTGTACAGAATAAAAAACAGTGATGAATTCTTAGAAGGTGTTGGTACAGATTACTTTTATAACGGTGCTTGCCTTATTGAATGGGGCGACGAAGTAATTCTAGACATACTACCAAAAAACACTATACATATAGATATAATCAAGGATGAAGAAAATAAAGAAAAAAGAATATTTAAAATTTGGAGGAAATTATAATATGAAAATACTTGGAATAGATACAACAACTAAATCAGCAAGTTGCAGTATACTAAATGAAAATGTATATTATACAAATAGCATAACTAATGATATAACTCATTCTGAGAAGCTACTCCCTATAATACACGAAACACTAGAAAAAGCTAGTTTAACTTTAAATGATATTGATATACTTGCAGCAATAAATGGCCCTGGCTCATTTACCGGAATACGTATTGGACTTGCTACAGTTAAAGCCTTTGCTCAGGTAAAAGAAATGAATGTGTTTTCAATTTCTTCTATAGACTTAATTTCATACGTTGCTTTTAAAAAGAGTAACTGCCAAGAAAAATATGTGCTTTCTTTAATTGATGCTAATAATTCTAGAGTATATTATGGTATAAATAAGCTATCTTTTAAAGAAGGAAAAATTGTAATACAAAAAGTTTTAGATGTTGGGAATGATTTAATTGAGGATGTAATTAAAGACCTATCTAGCAAATACAACTTAAATGATTTTATAATTGCTGGAAATTGTATAGAAAAATTTAGTAATATACTATCTCAGTATAACTGTACTGATCTATACCCTACAACAGAAGATTTAATAGACTGTTACTTAAATATATATGATACAGATGCCTACCTATACAATGCATATAACTTAGATGCATTATATGCTAGACCTTCACAGGCAGAAAGAGTTGCAAACAATGGATAGTATAATTATTGAGAAAATGAAAATGGAAGATATAGATAATATATTAGATTTAGAAAAAAGCCATAATATAACAATACTTACTAAGAATATGATTATTAACGACTTAAAAAGTAGTAATAACTATTATATTGTTGCAAGAGCTAATAAAAAAATAATTGGATATTGTGCTATCTCTTATGTTATGGATAGTGCAGATATTACATCAATTGTAGTATCTAAAGAATATACAAGACAAGGTATAGCATCTTTACTTTTAGAAAAAGTACTATCATTTAGCAGAGAAAATGGTATTAAAACAATTACTCTTGAGGTAAGAAAATCTAATATACCAGCTCAAAGCTTATATTCTAAGTTTGGGTTTAGAAAAATATCTGAAAGAAAAAAATATTATGATAATATAGAGGACGCATATATTATGCAAAAAGAAATACCAATCTAGTAAGATTGGTATTTTTTTAGTGTTCAAATTCATCATTTCCAAATTGTATTTCTCTTGAAGAAACACCATTTTCTTTTCTCTCTTTAAACACTTGATCAGAAATTAACTCTTTTACTTGAGAAGAATTTTTTACATTTTTAATGTCAAATTCTGGTGTAGTCTTATCTGCTGAACAGCAATGAATAGTTCCAACGCCAAAAATTCTTTGAGAAAGTCTTCTTTCTAAAGTAACATCTGTTATTCTAAAAAGCATTATTTCTTCTTGCCTCTTATTTAAAAATCCTGTATCAATTAAAAGCTTCTTTTCAGTTAAAGTATAAACTGTAAACGAAATCGGTAGGCCAAATATTGTTCTTTTTCTGTCTTTCCAGATAATTTTATCCTTATTCATAGAAAAAACCTCCTAAAATATATTTTTTTCACAGGAAGTATTATAACACAACTTCTCGTAAAAATAAATAGTTTTAGGAGATTATTTTACATAATTTTATATTTTACTTTTCATTTCTTCTACTTTTTTATTGTATGTATCTATAAATTCTTGACTTTGAGATTTTAATGCATCATTTTCAATAAACCACTGATTTCCATTGTCTTTTAGATATGATAGAATATCAATTAAAGAATCTAGATATGACTCAAATTTCTCATTTTCACTCTTTTCTTTTTCTGTGTTTGCTTTTAAGTTTAATGTCTCAATTATACTCATATATAATTTTCTATTTCTACTACTAAGTCCTAATCCATCAGCTTTTTGATTAAGCTTAATATCATTAGTTAAATCATCTAATGCTTGTATTAGTTGTTCGTTTTCTTCTTTTAATGATCTTAATTTTCCTAATGATTCATTAAACTCTGGTCCGTCATTTTTATAATTTTCCAAATTTATAACATCAATTTTACTTATAGTCTCAAAGTTTTCTTTTAATTTATCTATAGCGTCATAATATGTCTGACAATCTTCTTTTACTTGCTTTTCAATTACTGCGTATTCTCCAGTTGACGCTATATTCATATCAATCTCACCATCTTGACCTATAGCATTTATCTGGGCAGTTAGTACATTTCTATCTTTTATATCTCCAAAAGCTAAAAATAAAGCTACAGCAACAGTAACTATAGCTACAACTAGCAAAATTACTAAAAATATCATTTTGTTTTTCATTTTCTATCCCCCTATTTTAATACAATTTAATTATACAACTAAATATTTTTAATGTAAATACCTTTATTTTTTTTTACTTTTTTCGACGAATAAAGTTATGTAATAAATTAGTAAATTTTTGTAGATTTTAATTGAATATTTTTTACATATACTATACAATGTAAATAGTAGGTTAACAAAAGACAAATTTGGAGGTTAATATATATGAAAAAATTTAAGGAACTAAAATCTGTTAATTTAAAAAACACTTTTGATATTGATACGTTAAAGTTTAATACAACAGATGAAGTTGAACCATTTAATGGAATAATTGGTCAAGAAAGAGCATTAAATGCTATAAAATCTGCAATGCAAATTCCACAAAAAGGTTTTAATTTATATATATCTGGTACTCTAGGAATCGGTAAAACTTCATATGCACTTTCTGTAGTTAATTCTCTAAGTGAAAAAATGCCTGTTCCTCAAGATTATTGCTATATAAATAATTTTGAGAATCCTAATGAGCCTATTGCCATTGCCCTTAATGCAGGTGAAGGAACAGAATTTAAACAAGATATGAATAGATTTATTAACTCTATTATTACTAGAATAAATAAAGAATTAACTGGAGATATGTATGAAAAAGAAAGAAAAACAATTGTAGATAGATATAAAAGAGCAAAAGAAAATCTAATGCGTGAGTTTGATAAATCTACTTATGAAAAAGGATTTAAAATTAGAAATACTGAAAATGGTATTTATTTTTCTCCTGTTCATAATGGTGTTGTACTAGATGAAAAATCTTTTAAAGTATTGGATGAGAAAACTAAAAAATACTTTGAAGAAAAAAGCCCTGAAATACAAGAGCAAACTCTACAAGTTTTAAAAGAAATTGATGCTTTAGATAAAAAATGTGAGCAAGTACTTAAAGAATGGGAAAACAATCTAGCTACTTTTGCTGTAACACAATGTATGAGCGACCTTAAAATTAAATATAAAAAGAATTTAAAAATACAAAACTTCCTTTACTCTATTCAAAGTGATGTAGTTAAAAATGTTGCATTATTTAAAAAGAATAATATGGATAATGACTTAAAAGCAATGTCTAACCCTATCCTTATGCAACAAATGCTACAGAGAAAAAATTTAAAACCTTGGGAAAAATATAGAGTAAATTTAATAATAAATAATGATAGACTACAACATGCACCTGTTATATTATGTAAAAATCCAAATTATTTTGATTTATTTGGAAAACTAGAATTTGAGACTACACCTCAAGGCTCTAGAACAGATTACAGAATGTTAAAACCAGGTCTTGTTCATAAGGCAAACGGTGGATATCTTATAGTAAATGTACGTGATTTACTTATGAGTGCACCTACTTGGGAAGCTTTTAAAAGAGTATTAAGAAACCAAGAGCTTTCAATTGATAGTTCAAGAGATATAAATCAGCCAATAACAGTATCTACTCTAAAACCTGAGCCTATCCCTATCAATATGCAAGTTATTCTAATTGGCTCTGAATTACATTACCAACAACTATGTCATATGGATGCAGATTTTAAAAAACTATTTAAAATTAAAGCAGATTTTGATGATAACTATGACAGAAATAAAGAAAATGTTAAAAAATTTGTACAATTTATTGCATATGTTTGCAAAAAGCACTCACTTCTTCCTTTTGATAGAAGTGCTGTAAAAGAGTTAATAGAATATTCTTCAGATTGTGCTGGAAATCAAAATAAGTTAACTGCTGTAATGCAAGATATATCTGATGTAATTATTGAAGCTAGCTTTATTGCTTCAACTGCAAAGAAAAAAGTTGTATCAAGTGTAGAAGTAGTAAAAGCTTTAGAATCTAAAAAGAAAAGATTTTCAAAATATAATGATCAGCTAAATAAAATGATACGTCAAGGCGACATTATAATTTCTACAGAAGGTAAAAAAGTAGGTCAAATAAATGGTCTTACAATCACAGTTGCTGGAGATTGCTCTTTTGGTCAACCAGTAAGAATAACTGCTAATACTTATATTGGAAAACGTGGAGTAGTAAATATAGAAAGACAAGTAGATATGAGTGGTACTTCACACTCTAAAGGTGTATTTATTATTTCAGCATATATAGGTGAAAAATATGCTCAAAATATACCTTTAACTCTAACTGCAAGTATTTGCTTTGAGCAGCTATACAATCCTGTTGATGGAGATAGTGCTTCTTCTACAGAGCTATATGCTATCTTATCTTCACTTTCTGGTGTGCCAATAAATCAGTCACTTGCAGTAACAGGATCTGTTAACCAAAAAGGTGAA
>CANROM010000045.1 GCA_947632225.1 uncultured Clostridia bacterium
GAAATTGCGATGGATAATGGTCGAGAACAACGACCAATAAAGAAAAGGGTAGCCTAAAAAAATTAAAGGCTACAAACTCTTTATAAAGAACATTGCAAGAAATTTGCAATGGAGTGAATCTTTGATTCACTTTTGTTCTACGTATTCTTATTGACTAAATAGGAAATAAATGATATAATTCCTACTAGTTAGCTAGGAGATGAAAAAATTATGAATACAGTGTATTTAGATAATAGTGCTACTACAAGAGTAGACGATGATGTTTTAAAGGCAATGATACCATATTTTGCAGAAAGCTATGGTAATGCATCATCAATATATAAACTTGGAAGAGATAATAGAAGAGCTATAGAAGATGCAAGAGAAAAAGTTGCAAAAATCTTAAATTGTGAGCCAACTGAAGTGTATTTTACATCTGGTGGAAGTGAAAGTGATAATATGGCTCTTAAAGGAATTGCACATGCAAATAGAAAGAAAGGAAACCATATAATTACTTCAAAAATTGAGCATCCAGCTGTTCTTGAATCATGTAAACAGCTAGAAAAAGAGGGCTTTGAAGTAAGTTACATTGGTGTAGATGAAAATGGCATACTTAATCTTGAAGAACTAAAAAGAGAGATAAGACCAGATACTATACTAATAAGTGTAATGTTTGTAAATAATGAAATTGGTACAATTCAACCAATAAAAGAAATAGGAGAAATTGCAAAAGAGCATAACATATATTTTCATACAGATGCAGTACAAGCTGTTGGAACACTAAGAATAGATGTAAAAGAGCTAAATATAGATTCTTTATCTTTATCTGCACATAAGTTTTATGGACCAAAAGGTATAGGTGCATTATATGTAAAACGTGGTATACCTTTTGAAAACTTAATTATTGGTGGACATCAAGAAAGAAGTAAAAGAGCAGGAACAGAAAACGTAGCTTCAATAGTAGGACTTGGTGTAGCTATTGAAAAAGCATATAAAGATTTAGATAAGCATAATGAGAAAATCAAAGAACTTAGGGACTATTTCTTTGAAGAGATAGAAAAAAGAATACCATATATTAAGATAAATGGTGACAGACAAAGAAGAGTACCTGGAAATGCAAATATATCTTTTAGATTTATAGAAGGTGAAGGACTATTACTAAACTTAGACTTAAAGGGAATATGTGCTTCAAGTGGCAGTGCATGTACATCAGGCTCTCTTGACCCATCACATGTATTACTTGCAATAGGACTACCTCATGAAATAGCACATGGCTCACTAAGAATTGCAATAGGAAAGTATAATACTAAAGAAGAGATAGACTATACAATAGAAAGCTTAGTAGAAATAGTTGAAAGACTTAGAGATATGTCTCCTTTATGGGAGGAGTTTATAGAAAAGGAGGGAAATAAATAATGGAATATACAGAAAAAGTAGTACATCACTATACTAATCCACAAAATGTTGGAAAAATAGAAAATGCATCTGGAGTAGGAGAAGTTGGAAACCCAGTATGTGGAGATATTATGAAGATGTATATAAAAGTAGAAAATAATGTTATAGTAGACGTTAAATTTAAAACTTTTGGATGTGGAGCAGCTATTGCTTCTAGTAGTATATCTACTGAAATGATAAAAGGAAAAACAATTGAAGAGGCTCTAGAACTTAAAAATACAGATGTTGTTAATGCTCTAGGTGGTCTTCCTCCAGTTAAACTTCATTGCTCTGTATTAGCAGAAGAAGCAATTCATGAAGCTATAGCAGACTATTACAGAAAAGAAGGAAAAATGACTGAAGAAGAAATAGTTAAAAAATGCAAATTAAAATCTAAAGAAGAGCATGAGTGTGAAGCTTGTGGACACTAATATGAAAAAAAGAGTACTTTTAGGAATGAGTGGTGGAGTAGATAGTAGTGTTGCTGCAATACTGCTAAAGAAAAAAGGCTATGAGGTAATAGGAGTTACTATGAAGCTTTATGATGGCGAGATAGAAGGAAGTTGCTGTAGTCTAAACTCTGCTATGGATGCTAAAAGAGTCTGCGATTATTTAAACATACCACACTATACTTTAAATTTTACAGAAGATTTTAATAAGTATGTAATTGATGATTTTATTAAAAATTACAAAAATTGTAGAACACCAAATCCATGTATAGAGTGTAATAAGTATTTAAAATTTGGTGCTATGTATAAAAGAGCACAAGAGCTTCAATGCGACTATATTGCTACAGGGCATTATGCCAAGATTGAATATAGTAAAAAATATAATAGTAAAGTTTTAAAAAAGTCAAAAGCAACAGCTAAAGATCAAAGCTATGTACTATATAATATGCCTAAAGAGATGCTTGATCATGTGCTATTTCCACTAGGAAATTTTGAATCTAAAGATGAAATAAGGAAAATTGCAAGAGAGAACAATCTTTTAGTTGCAAGTAAGCCAGATAGTGAGGATATCTGTTTTATTCCTGATGGGAATTATAAAAAGTTTTTAGAAGAAAACGCAAATATTACACCTAAAGAAGGAAATATAGTAAATAGCAGTAATAAAATTTTAGGAAAACATACTGGAATATATAACTATACTATAGGGCAAAGACGTGGACTAGGAATATCTAGTGAGAAACCATTGTATGTATTAAAACTTAACAAAAACAAAAATCAAGTTGTTGTTGGAGAAGAAAAAGAACTATATACTAAGAGCTTTTGTGTAGGTGATGTAAATATTCTAGTAGATAATGAATTTACAGATTGGACTGATGTGAAAGTTAAAATTAGATACTCCTCAAATGCCTATGAAGCTAAAATAAAGAAAGAAAAAGATAAAATTTTAGTGGAATTTTATGAGCCACAAAGAGCTGTAACTCCAGGACAATCAGCTGTATTTTATGATGGAGATATTGTGCTTGGTGGTGGAAAAATAATGTAACAATATAGTATTTATGCTATATAATAACTATAAGGGGTAATTTTATGAAAATTTTAATTGGTATTATGATACCATTTATTGGAACTATGCTTGGTTCTGGAATGGTGTTTTTACTTAAAGATAATATAAATAAAAAGCTAGAAAAAGTACTCCTAGGGTTTGCTTCTGGAGTTATGATTGCCGCATCTGTTTGGTCACTCTTAATTCCTGCAATAGATATGACTACAGAGCAAGGAAAAATAGGGTGGTTACCTGCGACAATAGGCTTTCTTTTGGGTATGGTTTTTCTACTAATACTTGATACTATAATACCGCACATACATATAGAAAGTAGGAAAGCAGAAGGAATAAAGGCAAAACTTAAAAAGACAACTATGATGGTACTTGCAGTTACTTTGCATAATATACCTGAAGGTATGGCCGTTGGAGTAACATTTGCTGGGGCAATTTCTGGAAACTCTGGTATAACAATAGCAGGAGCTATAGCACTTGCAATAGGTATAGCAATACAAAACTTCCCAGAGGGAGCTATAATATCTATGCCACTAAAAAGCGAAGGAATGAGTAAATCTAAAGCTTTTATATATGGAACATTATCTGGAATAGTTGAGCCAATTGGTGCTTTAATAACAATAATGCTTACAGGAATTATTGTACCATTACTTCCATATATGCTATCATTTGCAGCTGGTGCTATGATATATGTAGTAGTTGAGGAGCTTATACCTGAGTCTCAAATAGGAGAACATTCAAATTTAGGAACAATTGGTGTTGCGATAGGATTTGTCATTATGATGATTCTTGACGTTGCACTTGGTTAGAAGATAGATTTCTATCTTCTTTTTGTTGCCTAATTAAAATCTTTGTGATATTATCATAGTGCTTGGAGGTATTTGTATGAAAATAGGTTTAGATTTAGATGGCGTAGTAATAGATAGTGAAAAAACAATAAGGACATATTTAGAGATTTATGCAATTGAGAAGCTAAATGGTGCTGCAATTGTAAATTATGATGAACCTAAAATGTATAGTAGATATAATTTTACAAAAGATGAGCAAGAAGAATTTATACAAAAGTATCTTTTGCAGTGTTCAAAAGAAAGCTCACTAATGGCAGGTTTTAAGCCTGTTTATCAGAGACTTAAGGATGCAGGACATGAGTTTGTAGTTATAACTGCTAGAGGTGGGTATAATCAGGATATGAAAACTGATGCAATTAGGATAATAAGTGAGGCTAACTTAGATAAAGAAATAGAAAAGTTTTACTGGCATACTAGCGATAAGCTTGAAGCATGCCAAAAAGAAAATGTAGATATAATGATAGATGATGATTGGCAAGTTATAGACAAGCTTTCAAAAAATGGTATAAAAACTTTGTATTTTAGAGATACAAATATGAAAAAGCTACCAGAAAGTGAGTATGTTAAAGAAGTAAATAATTGGGGAGATATTTATAGAGTAATAGTAGATATGTGTAAATAGCAAAGTAAAGCACTTGAAATATAATATTTTGAGTGCTTTTATGTTGAAATCTTTTATTTTATGATATAATTTTATTATAATTTAGAGGTGATAGCATGAAGAAAATTTTAAAAAAAGAGAATATATATAAGATTTTATATTTTGCAAGTATAGTGTTTTTAGTACTATATGTAGCTTTTTTAGTTAATGATTTAGTTCATTATAATAAGTATATTACTTCTTTTCCTTTCTCTACATTTGTACTTGCAAGAACTGTTGAGTTTATAATACCTTGTATATTAGAATTTCTTATAGGGCTATACTTAAAGAAAAGATTTAATAAAAAGGAGGAGAAAAAATGATAGAGTCAAAAGAGTGGAATTGGAATATGGTGCGTGGAGAAAGTGAGAGAATTTGGCTTGAGCCAAGTATAGTGTCATATTATTTAATTGATAGATGGAAAAAACAAGAAAAAGAAAATTTTCTAGATCTTGGCTGTGGTCTTGGAAGACATACAATACAATTTGCAAAAGAAGGCTTTAATACTAGAGCTTTTGACCTTAGTAAAGAGGCTATAGAAAGAACAAAAAAATATGCTACTCAAGAAAATGTAAATATACAATGTGATACTGGTGATATGCTTAATCTTCCATATAGTGATAGTAGCATAGACTGTATTTTGTGTATGAATGTTATATCACATACAGATACAGAAGGAATGAGAAAGATAGTTAAAGAATTAAAAAGAGTATTAGTAAATGGTGGAGAGTGTTATTTAACTTTAGGCTCAAAAGAAACATGGGGCTTTAAGCAAGAAGACTGGCCTCTTGTGGATAAAAATACAAGAATAAGAATGGAAGAGGGACCAGAAAAAGGGATACCACATTTTTATGCAGATTATGATTTGATTTTAGAACTATTTGCAGACTTTAAGATAGAAAAAATTTTCCATTTACAAGATTATTATAACAAAGGAGATAAGACTTATAGCTCATATCATTATCATATGCTAATTAGAAAAGAGGAGTAGTAATATGGATAAAACTATAAAAATAGAAATAAATGATAAGTACGATTTTTTAGATAAATATAATAGCGAAAAAATATCACCTGACTTAATAAATTACATTGCACAAGAGTCTGCGTTTATTAGTAAAAAAGATAATATAACAATTGAAATTTATGATAAGTGTGACTTAGATATGGACTGTGCTGCTATACTGAAAAAAGCTCTTGAAGAAAGATATGAAATTAGTATGAAAAGGCATGCACATATAGACAGCAAGCAAGTATTTTTTGCTCTAATAGGTATAGTATGCTTAATACTTTATATGTATTTTGTAAATGATTCAATATTAAAAGAAATATTATCTATTGCAGCTTGGGTAGGAATATGGGAAATGCTAGATTTAGAGTTTTTTGATGACGCAGCTGAAAGTAAAAAAAGAAGAGTATTAAAAATTCTTTTAAATAGCAAAATAGTGGTAAAAGAGCTATAATGTTGACAATAAAAATAATTGTGCTAAAATTATATAAGTAAAAATTGGAGTGTGATGAAGATGAGATATACATATAAAACACAAAATACATGTTCACAAAGAATAGAGTTCGATTTAGAAGGAAATGTGGTTAAAAATGTTAGATTTTTAGATGGCGGATGTCCAGGAAATTTACAAGCATTACCTAGACTTGTTGAAGGTATGACAGTTGAAGAAATAGAAAAAAAATTAGGTGGAATACTTTGTGGAAGACGTGGAACTTCTTGTGCTGATCAACTTTCAAAAGCAGTAAGAGAGGCTTATGATAAAGCAAATAAAAAGTAGAATTTTTTACTAAAGCTTGGGAGTATATTCCGAGCTTTTTTGCTATTGACAAATACCCCCCTAGAGTATATAATTGTTATGGTGATACTAATGAGTTGTAAAAATTGTAAGATGCCAAGCGATGTAAAAACTACGCATAGAAGCAGTGAAGAAAAAAGAAAAATAATAAAAAGATTAAATGTAATTGAAGGACAAGTTAGAGGTATTAGTCAGATGATAGAAAATGATAGATATTGTGATGATGTTTTAATACAAATATCTGCAGTTACTAAATCATTGCAATCTCTTGGTAATACTATATTACAAAATCATATGAAGACTTGTATGATAAGAGATATACAAAATGGAGATACAAACATTGTAGATGATGTTATGAAACTTGTTAAAAAATTACAATAGAATGGAGTAATATATGGAAGAACAATTTTCAAGAACCGAACTTTTAATAGGTAAAAAAGGCATAGAAAAATTAAGTAGTGCTAAAGTTGCTATATTTGGACTTGGTGGTGTTGGCTCGTATGTACTAGAAGCACTTGTAAGAGCAGGAGTTGGAAGCTTTATACTAGTAGATAACGATGTAGTTAGTATGAGTAATATAAATAGACAACTTATTGCAACACATAGTACCATAGGAAAAAATAAAGTAGATGTGGCTTATCAAAGGGCTTTGGATATAAACCCAAATGTAAAAATTGAGACTTTTAAACAGTTTTTTACGCCTGAAAGTGATGACATAATAGACAGTAGTGTAGATTATGTTGTAGATTGTATTGACACAGTTACATCTAAGATAGAATTGGTATTAAGAGCTAAGAAACTTAATGTTCCAATTATATCTAGTATGGGAACAGGAAATAAACTTGACCCTACAAAACTTGAAGTCACAGATATTAGCAAGACAAGTGTATGTCCACTTGCTAAAGTTGTGAGAAAAGAGCTTAGAAATAGAGGTATTACTAAACTTAAAGTAGTATATTCAAAAGAAGAACCAATAAAAGCTAGTGCTAAGTATGAAGGTGACAAAGAAAATAGCAGTAAAAGAGTACCAGGTAGTATATCTTTTGTACCATCTGTTGCAGGGCTAATAATTGCTAGCGAAATTGTAAAGGACATATTAAATAAGGAGGAATAAAAAATGAAAGAATTAGAATTTAATGTTGAAGGTATGATGTGTGGAGGCTGTGAAAACAGAGTAAAAAATGGACTTAAAACTATTGATGGTGTTGAAGAAGTTTATGCAAGTCATACAGAAAAGAAAGTAAAAGTTGTATTAAATAAAGACGTAGATGCAAATGTAATAAAAGAAAAAATTGAAGATATTGGTTATGAGGTAAAATAAACTTATAGGTGAGTAAAATGGAGCTTGAGAGAAAAATTAACTACTATGAAACAGATAGAATGGGAATAGTACATCATTCAAATTATATAAGATATATGGAAGAGGCAAGATGCAAGTGGCTAGAAAATATAGGCATGCCATTTGAATTACTAGAAGAAAATGGAATAACTATACCTGTACTTGCTGTTTCTTGCGAATATAAGTATCATGTAACTTATGGAGATACTGTTATTATTAGACCATATGTTAAAGAGTATAATGGAGTTAGAATGACAGTAGGCTATGAGTTTAAAGATAAAAAGACAGGTAAATTAGTTCTTACAGGAGAAACTAAGCATTGCTTTACTAATAGAGAGTTAAAACCAGTTAGCCTTAAAAAGCACAATCCAGAATTTAACGATAAATTTCAAAGTTTACTTGAAAAGTAAAAAAAGGGGAAATTTGATATGAAGAAGATAATTTTGTCTATTGATGGAATGACATGCTCTGCATGCTCTAATGGACTAGAAAAGTATTTAAACAAGCAAAAAGGCATAAATAGTGCCAGTGTAAATCTTGTTATGGCAAATGCTAGTATAGAATATGACGAGAAAGTTCTTAATATAGATGATTTAAATGAATTTGTAAAGCAAGCTGGGTTTATAAGTCTTGGAGAATATAAAGATATAAAACTTGAAAATAAAAGTAAAAAAGAAAAAGTAAAGTTTATTATATTTACTATTCTTGCTATTTTACTTATGTATATATCTATGGGGCATATGATAAAATTACCTACTATACCATTTCTAGACCCACATACAAACCCAATAAATTATACAGTGTCACTTGCTATACTTACTGTATGTTTTCTATGGTATGGACTAGATATACTAAAAAATGGATATAAAAATTTAATACATTTAACACCTAATATGGATACGTTAGTTGGTATTGGAGTTTTAGCTAGCTTAGGGTATAGTATATACAATATGATACTTGTATTTATGGGAAACAGTCACCAAGTTATGAATTTATATTTTGAGTCTGCTGCAATAGTTATTTACTTTATTAAGCTTGGAAGATATATAGACGGAATTAGTAAAGATAAAACTAAAGAGGCAATTAAAAAACTTGTTCAAGTTACTCCTGAATTTGCTATATTAAAAGTAGAAAATGAAGAAAAAAGGGTAACTCTTGATCAGGTTAACAAAGGGGATATACTTATAGCAAAACCTGGTGAAAAAATTGCTGTTGATGGTGAAGTTACATTTGGTAAAACTCATTTAGATGAGTCATTTATTACTGGTGAGAGTAAACCAGTAGTAAAAAATGTAGGAGATAAGGTTATTGCTGGTAGTATAAATTATGATGGGTATATAGAATATAAAGCTGAAAAAATAGGAAAAGAATCAACAATATCTGAGATTGTAAGACTTGTTATAGAGGCAAGTAATACTAAAGTACCAATTGCAAAAATTGCAGATAAAGTATCTGGAATTTTTGTACCATTAGTTATTCTAATTGCAGTTATAACCTTAATTGTATATTTAATACTAGGTCAAACAGTAGAATCTGCTATTATTACTTTTGTAACTGTTCTTGTCGTTGCTTGTCCTTGTAGCTTAGGACTTGCAACACCACTTGCTGTTGTTGTTGCAGAAGGTCTATGTGCATCTAAAGGAATAGTAATTAAAAAGAGTGAAATACTTGAAAAAGCACAGAAGATTGATACAGTTATTTTAGATAAGACTGGTACATTAACTTATGGTAAATTAAAAATTGCAGAAGTTATAAATTATAGTGACTTAGATAAAGATAAAGTATTACAAATAGCAGGTAGTGTAGAGTTAAAGTCTACTCATCCTATAGCTAAAGCTTTTACAGACTATTTAACAGATAATAAAATTGAGAAATTAGATATACAAGAATTTGAAAATTTAGCAGGACTTGGACTAAAAGCTAACATAGTAAATGATGAAATACTAATAGGAAATGCAAAAATACTTGAAAAATATGGTATAGAAAATACACATAAAGCAGATGAAGAAAAACTTTCTAAGTCTGGAAATAGTATTGTATATTTTGTAAAAAATAAGGAAGTTGTTGCACTTATAGGAATAAATGATATATTAAGGGAAAATGCAAAAGAAGTAATAAGCATATTAGATAAAAGAGGAATAGAGACAATAATGCTTACAGGAGATAACGAAAATACAGCTCAAAATATAGCACAAAGTGTAGGAATTTCTAAGGTAATAGCAAATGTTATGCCAAGTGGAAAAGCAGATACAATAAAGAAACTTAAAGCAGAAGGAAAAAATATACTTATGTGCGGTGATGGTATAAATGATAGTGTTGCTCTTACAGCAAGTGATATAGGTGTAAGTGTAAATAATGCCACAGATATTGCAATGGACTCATCAGATGTTATATTAACAAGAAATGATTTAATGTGCATTATAGATTTAATGAATATAAGCAAAAAGACAATAACAAATATAAAGCAAAATCTATTTTGGGCCTTTTTCTATAACTCACTTATGATACCAATAGCAATAGGTGTGCTAAAGCCTTTTGGTATTGCTATTACACCAATGATTGCAAGTTTAGCAATGATACTAAGTAGCATTACTGTAATACTAAATGCATTAAGAATTAGAAGATAA
>CANROM010000046.1 GCA_947632225.1 uncultured Clostridia bacterium
ATAATAACTACAGCACCTTCAGTTATATATAAAGTATATAAGACTAATGGTGAGGTAGTAGAGCTATATAATCCATCTGAGCTGCCTGCTCCACAAGAGATAAGCTATATAGAAGAGCCAATTGCAAGAACTGAGATTATTACACCTAAAGATTATGTAGGAAATGTAATGGAACTTTGCCAACAAAGAAGAGGCGAGTTCATAAATATGAAGTATATAGATCAAAATCGTGTAATGCTTGAGTATAAGATGCCATTAAATGAGATAATATATGATTTCTTTAATAGTTTAAAATCTAGAACTAGAGGATATGCTTCTTTTGATTATGAGGTAGAAGAATATAAAAAGTCTAATCTTGTAAAATTAGATATATTGCTAAATGGTCAAATAGTTGATGCTCTATCTTTCATCGTTAATAGGCAAAATGCTGAAATGCGTGGAAGAAAGATGGCAGAAAAACTTAAAGATATTATACCAAGGCAACTTTTTGAAGTGCCAATTCAAGCAGCCATTGGTGGAAAGGTTATAGCTCGTGAAACAGTAAAAGCCATGAGAAAAGATGTACTTGCTAAATGTTATGGTGGAGATATAACAAGAAAGAAAAAGCTACTTGAGAAGCAAAAAGAAGGAAAGAAAAGAATGAGGAAAGTTGGAACAGTTGAATTGCCACAAGATGCATTTATAACTGTATTAAAAATAGATGAATAGAAGAAGTAAAGCTTCTTCTATTTATTTTACTGCTTTTTGTTGAAAAAAGTTTTAATATAGTATATCATCATATTATGAGGGTGATGAAATGAATAAAAAAAGAGTATTTGCTGTATTTATAATTTTAAGCATTGTACTTTCAGTAGGAAATTTCTATATGGCTGCAGATTATTATGATGGTGATATACAGCCACAAGATGATACACGTGCATTTGAGGATAATTACATACTTGAGAAAAATAATGATGGATCAAATACATATACAATTGTTGGATATGAATCTACTATACATACAAATATGATTCCAGAAAAAATAGGAGATAAAACAATTACAAGAATTGGTGATGGCGCTTTTAAAGACTCTACATATATTATTGGGAATATAATAATACCAGATACTGTTACATATATAGGCAGTGAAGCCTTTTCAGGATGCACTAGATTATATGGTGTTACATTAGGAAAAGAAGTAAAGACTATAGGAGATAGGTCTTTTTATAATTGCCAAACTATGATATCTCTAAATTTTAATAATAAGTTAGAGAGTATAGGAGAAAGAGCTTTTTCTGGATGTATTCAGTTAGATTTACAATTTATAAACTTACCTAGCACAGTAACTAATATAGGAACACGAGCATTCGATAGAGTAAAGACTAAATATGTTAGACTATTATCTCTTAATGAGCCAACAATAGCTTCTGATTCATTTTCAGGATGCCAGTATACAAATATTATTATTCCATTAAACGGAGATTATAAAGATACATTTTGGTCAAATGAGGATGTAATGAAAGTATTATATGGAGATATTAGTAATGACGGAAAAGTAAATTCATATGATGCTTCTCTAACAATAGACAAGTTTAAAGAAAATGAACATACAGAGTACGATTTAATAGTTGCAGACCTAAATTTTGATGATAGACTTAATTCACAAGATGCAGCTTCAATAATTGATGCATATAAAAACAATAGTAATACTAAAAGTGCTGAATAGAATACTATTCGGCACTTTTATTTGCTTTAGAAAGTAAAATTAAAATGAATGATATTATACTAAAAATAGTTAAATCAAGCATTAACGTAATAAAATTTGATGTATTTATTTTTAGTAGTTTTGTTGCAAATAATGACATAAACATACAAATAGCTGGTAAAAATAACCAGTTAAAGTATTTAAAGTCTATATTAGCTGCTTTAAGTAGCTTTTCAATGCTCATAAGACCGTTTATATATTCACTTGTGTATATTACAATTACATACCCAAAGCTACCAAGACGAGCTATACAAAAATAAATTAAAAAGATTGAGACTATTAGATCAATTATATTTATTTTCATTACACTTACTTGTAAGTCTAGTCCCTTTAGTATACTGTCTACAATATAGTCTAGATATGTTATCCATATAATAGGTGTAAGTATTTTTACATAGTATGCTACTTCATGATTATTATATAATTTAAAGCATATATAATCTGATGACATATACATTATAAATGAAATATACAAAGATATAATAATTGTTTTCTTAAATATTTTTTTAGTTAATCTTTTAATTTTAGCTGTGTCTTTAGCAGCAAAATACCTTGAATATTCTGGGAGTAGTAAAGAGGCAAAGCTATTTATAAATATACTTGGCATAAGTATAAATGGAAGTGCAATTCCATGTATTAGTCCATATCTTGAAAGAGCATATTCATAGGAATAGCCATATCGTTGCATTCTAATTGGAATTAGCGTATGTTTTAAAGTAGAAAGACCAGAACGTATAAACGAAGTAAAAGAAATTGGAACAGAAATTCTAAATATGTTTTTAGTAAGTTCCAATTTGTTTGCTTTTCCAGATTTCTCGTACTTTTTCACATCTCTTTTATATTGAATATATGTATATATAAATGATACAAACTCAGATAAAAAGATACTTACTGCAAAACTTTTATATGTTGGATAGGCTATGTATAATAATAAAACAACACTAAAAGATTTTACAATATGTGTTATAAACTCAGATATAACTGGTCTATTTACTTTTCTTAATGCGTTAAAATAGCCACAAAAACAAGAACTAATAGCAATAAATGGTAAAGACAGTGCAAGTATTATTATAGTTGTTGTATCAACTATGTTATGCAAAAATATCTGGGTAATTTTTTCCCTAAAAACGATAGTAAAGATACATACTAGTACTGAGATAATAGCACAAAATTTACAAGCAAGTCTTGAGGCGTAATTTACGTTTGAACCATTATTTAAAATATCACTTTCCGATACAATTTTTGTAACTGCAAGTGGTATTCCAAATAATGATATAGTCATTAAAAAGTTAAACAAGTTTTGTATTAAAGAATATGATCCTAGAACTGTTGTACCTATTTTATTAGTAATATATACATTTGTTATCATTTGTATTATGTTTATTATAAATGTAGACATGCAAACTAGGAAAAGATTTTTAACAAACTCTTTTTTCAAATTAGTTTTTACCAAGCTTATCTAAGGTAGAAAAGCTATATCCTTTTTCTTCAAGTGTAGTAAGAAATGTATCAAGTATCTCCATATTTGTTTTTGAAGTCGAATGTAAAAGTATAATAGCACCATTATGTACACGTTTTAATAGTATAGATAATGCTTTTTCATGACTTGGTTGATTATTTCTTTCCCAGTCTACGTAGGCAAGTGACCAGAATATAGTTTTATATCCAAGAGATTTTGCATCTTCTAGATTTTGTATATTATATATTCCTTGTGGTGGCCTATAATATTTGGGCATTTCTTTTCCAGTTATTTGCTTATATAATTCTTCTACAGGTTCTATTTGTGCTTTAAAGTCTTCAATAGTAGACATTTTAGACATATCTGGATGATTTTTAGTGTGATTTCCAACTATATGACCTTCGTCACACATTCTTTTTACCAGTTCTGGTTCGGATGTAAGATAGTTTCCAACAACAAAAAATGCAGCTTTTACATTATGTTTTTTTAATGTATCTAGTATACTTTCCATATAACCTG
This sequence comes from uncultured Clostridia bacterium, assembly GCA_947632225.1. GTDB lineage: Bacteria > Bacillota > Clostridia > TANB77 > CAG-465 > CAG-465. The sequence goes on from CANROM010000046.1 coordinate 3,723, forward strand.
CCTCATAGCCTACATCAAAAGTTAGATATACTTCTTTTTTACTTGTATCTGCTATGTAATATGCATTATGTTCTAGTAGTTCTTCAGGTGTAGCGTTACCTTTGGGTGGCTCATTTTCAGCTCCAAATGAGAGCCCCCACGAGCTACTAGTTTTTGAAAAAACAAAGCAAGATACAGAGCAGACAATTACAATAAGTATTGCTATAGACGAGATAAGTATATTTTTCTTTGTTATTATATAGTACATTTATATCACCTAATAAAGTATATTAAAAAATGTGTAGAATTATTAAAGTATATAAAATAATATTAAATAAATTGTAAAAATAGTAAGTATTATGCTAAAATAGTAGAAGAAATGAGGGGTAAAATGTATATATATGTAATTCGACATGGAAAAACTGACTGGAATAGTCAAAGAAAGCTATTATCTTATACAGATATTTCATTAAATACCGAAGGAATAGAGGAGTGTAAAGAGGCAGAAAAAATTGTAAGAAACTTAGATTATGATGTTATATTTTCATCACCACTTAAAAGGACAAAAGAAACAACTAAAATAATAAACAGTAAACAAAAAGAAGTTATATATGATGAGAGAATTATTGAAAGAAATGCAAAATCAATGGAAGAAATGGATGTTGACTCTTTTAATTACAATAAATATTGGACTTTAGAGGAAAATAAATCTTTTGATAGTGAAACAGTGGAAGAATGTGTAAAAAGAGTATACGAATTTTTAGATGAAATTAGAGAAAAGTATCATGACAAAAATGTCCTTATTGTAACACATAATGGAATATGTAGAGTAATAAGTACATATTTTGAAGGTTTCCCAAAAAGAAAATGCATTGCAGACAAGGGACAAAATAATGCAGAACTTAAAATGTATAAAATTTAGAATAAAAAAGCAGGTACATAAGCTTTTAATTTTGTACCTGTTATTTTAATATATCTTTTTGCTTTTCATATCCTTTACCTACAACACATAGTGAAAAATCTTGACCATTATATGTGTATCCTGCTATTGATGAATCGTTTTGTGTATGAAGAGTCATGTTTGTAATTTCTTCAGATTCATCTAGCCATTTTTCTTTTCCAATTTTTCCATTATAGTTTGTTATATTGAGTGATAGGTTAGCACCAATATTATCTATGTATTCTACTAGATATTCTAATTTTTTTATGTTGTACTTTTTGTTAAATGCAACATTTCTTTTTTCATATTTAAAATCTTTTGTATGAATAGTAACATTCTTTTTGGATAATAATTGTATCTTACCATCAACACAAAGAATAAACCATCTGTTAGAACTATTATCTAGTATTAGCTCTAAATCTTTAATTTGGCTTTTTAAAGGATTTAACTTGGTGTTACTAGTAAACAATTCATTATCCAGAAAAAAGTTCTTTATTTTGGCATATTCGTTCAAATTGATAGAACGACTTACATCTTTTAAATATTTTTCTTTTTCAGTATCAGATAATTGTTCAAAAAGTCTTGTCATTTTTACCTCCTACAAGCAGATTATAGCAGATAAAAAAGAAAAAGTCAAATACAGTTAACATAAAAAGTATAAGCTTGAAAATAAGAAAATATTATAATATAATAAATATATTTGGAAGGGAAGACAAATATGAAAATAGAGGGAAAGGTTGCAACTATTATATTTAAGAATGATACAAATAACTGGACTGTATTACTAATTAAGCAGAAAAGTGGATATATAACTTGTGTTGGTGAGACAGATGAAATAGAAGTAGATGATGAGTTAGAATTTGATGGTGAAGTTGTATCACACAAAGTTTATGGTGAGCAGTTTAAGTTTAGCTCATATAAAAAAGTACTACCTAGAACTGAGTCTGCTTTAATTTCATATATTGCAGATAATATTGCAGGTGTTGGTAAGAAGACAGCTAAAAATATAGTAGATGAATTTAAAGAAGATACAGTAAATGTTATTAGATTTTCAATGGATAAACTCTATTCAATTAAAGGACTAAATGCAGATAAAATAGAGAGAATGAACGAATTCTTTAATTTAGAATGGGAAAAATGGAATACTATTGAATTCTTAAGCCAGTTTCATATATCTACTGTTATAGCAAATAGAATATATCAAGCAGTAGGTAAGGAGACTATACAAATTATTAAAGAAAACCCATATAGTTTACTAGGCTTTGTTAAATCACTAGATTTTAAAACTGTAGATGAGATTGGAAGACAACTGCAAATACCTCTAAATAACGAAGATAGATTAGATAATGGAATAATTTATGCTATAAATAAAATTACAGAGTTTGGACATACATGTGTAGAAAAGGATAATCTTTTAAAATACTGTGTAGAAATATTACAAGTAGATGATGCTGAGATAGCATACGCATTAACTAGACTTGTTATTTCAGAAAAACTGTATATACAAAAAGATGGTATGGAAGAATATGTATATAGAAGAAGCATGTATCTAGCAGAAAAAAATGTAGCACAGTGTGTAGTTGAGCATACTAGACAAAATGTTAATAAAGATGATTTCTCAAAAGAAATTGAATCCTTTAGTAAAGAGTGTGATATTGTACTTTCTGACGAGCAAAAAAGAGCAATAAGTACATGTCTTAGTAATATGATTTCTATTGTTACAGGTGGTCCTGGAACAGGAAAAACAACAATAATAAAATGTATAATAGATATACTTGAGGCACAAAAAAGAAGTTACGTGCTTTGTGCACCAACAGGTAGAGCTGCTAAAAGAATAACACAAACTACAGGTAAAGAGGCTAAAACATTACACAGATTACTTGAAATTACTAAAATTGATGATGATGATATAGATATGTTTTATGAGTGCCAAGTAAAAGAGATAGAAGATGAAGTAGTAATTGTAGATGAAGCATCAATGGTTGATATAATGATGATGAATAATCTAGTAAAGGGTGTAAAGCCTACAACACAGCTAATAATAGTAGGAGATGTAAATCAACTTCCATCTGTTGGACCAGGTAGTGTACTAAAGGACATAATACAGTCAGATATAGTGCCAACAGTTGAGCTTAAAAAGATATATAGACAAAGTGCAATGAGTGATATAGTAGTTAATGCCCACAGAGTAAATGAAGGAATTTATCCTGAATTTAAAAGTAAAGATACAGACCTATTTTTTATACCTACTAAGACGGTTGAGCAAACTGTAGCAGAAATAGCGTCACTTATTACATATCGTCTTGAGACATATGCACCACTAGATATTTTAAAGGATTTGCAAGTACTTACACCTGTAAAAAAGACTGAACTTGGAACGGGAGAATTAAACTTAACTATTCAAAACATACTAAATCCTAAATCTGATAGTAAAAAGGAGATTGAGGTTGGCTCTAAGGTGTTTAGAGAACATGATAAGGTGATGCAAATTATAAACAATTATGATAAAAAATACTCAATTGAGGGCAAATTTTTTGAAGGTATATACAATGGAGATATTGGATATATAGAAGAAATTGATAACGAAATGGAAAAAGTATATGTTAAGTTTGATGATGAAAGGCTAGTTGAGTATGATTTTGATGAGCTAGATCAATTAGAACATTCTTATGCAATAACAATTCATAAATCTCAGGGCAGTGAGTTTGACTATGTTATTTTACCTATATTTACTGGATATAGAAAATTGCTTACAAGAAACTTACTATATACAGCTATGACAAGAGCAAAGAAAATGCTAATAATAATTGGAAATAGAAATGTATTAAATTACATGGTAGACAATTTAGAGTCAAAAAACAGAAAGACTGGACTTAAAGAAAAACTGGAAAATTTAGTAAATTTAGATAAAAATGCCAATAAAAAAGTATAATTATTATTAAATCTTCAAACAATAAAATTGAGTGTTTGAGGTGATAAAAATGATTACAACTGGCATAGTTAAAAGAATAGATAATTTAGGAAGAATAGTACTTCCAAAAGAAATAAGAAGAAAACTTAAGATAAGGGAAAATGACGAATTAGAAATGTTAGTACAAAATGATGAAACGATACTGCTTAGAAAATATTCAACAATGCAAGATTTAAAACGAGATTGCATATTATATGCTGAAGTACTTAGTAAGGAAACTAATTTTAAGATAATGTTTACAGATAAAGAAAAGGTAATAGTTTGCAAAGGAAAAAATACTTCTAATTTAGTAGGAGAGGAGATAACAGAAAAGCTTATAGGTATTATAAATGAAAGAGCGATGTATAATGCTAATATTTCTTTACCAATTAAAATTTTAAATAATGACGAAAATATTTTCCCAAAACTTATTATGCCAATTATTGCAGATTCAAGAGCTATAGGATCAGTTATACTATTTTCAGATGAGAGCAGTAAGGCGGTTAAAGATAAGGAGTATGATATGCTTAAAATAATATCTTCTTTAATATCTACTAAATTAGAAATTTAAGTTTTACATATATGTAACAAAAATATAATAAAAAGGAATATTTAATTTAAAATATTCCTATTTTTATTTTATATATGTTAAAATAAATATGTATAAATATATTTGTGAAAGAGTGTTGATATTAGTATGGAAGAAAAGATTAAGTTAATTAAAGAAAACCTAAAGGGAAACTATGAAGAAGATGTAAGTTTCCTTAATTCATTATATGATGAGGAAAATGCAGTAATTGAAGATGCTAAAGCAACAATCGAAGCAATAAATATAGTATTAGAAGAATTAAATAATGAAAAAGTAGAAAATGTAGAAAGCGTAGGAAAAGCAGAAGAGGCAGAGCAAGTAGAAGATTCTAAACAACAAGAAGATCTTCAAACTGAACAGCCTGAAAGAACAGCTGAGGAAGTCGAAATTGATGGTATGATAGATGAACTATTAGGACACATTGATCAAGAAAGTGACGACCAAGCTATTGATAGTATAGAAAAGATTATTCCTAGAGTTGAAAAATTAACTCAAAATAATGAAGATGATGGAATATTATATTGTAGTTTCAAATCTGAATTTGAAAAGGTACTTTTTGAAAAGATTTTTGCAGGTGAAAAGCAAGTAATTGCAACTCCATATGCAAATGATACAATATATATAATATATGCAGATTTATTACTTAAAAAGAAAAGACGTTCTGCTGCTATGGATGCACTAGATAGAGCTATATATTGGAATTTCTTAAGTAGAGATGCAAGAGAGAGAAAATTACAAATATATTATGATAGAAAAGCAATAGTTAAGTATCTAGAAAATTTGAAAAAGCTTCAAATGATATCATATACACCAGAAGATATTGCAGACTGCTATAATAAATACGCATTTATCTTTAACGATTTAAAAGATACTAAATCTGCTTATGCAATGTATAGATTAAGTTATGATCTTATAGAAGATGAAAATGTAAAAGATATAATGTCAAAACTTGAAGAAATTGACCCAACATTAAAAGATATGACTAATGAGCAAGTTTTAAAGCTTGCAGAAGATAACGAAGTGGTTGTTGGAGCAAATAGCAATATAATAAATGCGCAAAGGTCACTTGCAACAGAATTTATTCAAAATGGAATGTTAGAGCAAGCTAAAGTTGTACTTGAAAATGATTATTCAATAACACGTAATCCTGAAATAGCTAATGTATATAACCAGATACTTGTTTTACAAGAAAGTCAAAAAGATGTTGTAGAGGAAGAAAAGAAAGAAGAAAAGCCAAAGAAGACTACAGCTTCAAAGAAAAAAACAACAACTAAGAAAACTAATTCTACAACTAAAAAGACTACTTCTGCAGCTAAAAAGACAACAACTAAAAGTAAAAAATAATATTGTGGATAATTAGATAACTCTAATTATCCTTTTTTATTTAAAAAATTCAATTTCTGTGCTATAATATTAAAGAGTTAAGGAGAGAAAAATGGAAAGGTTTGATGTAGTAGATAGCAATAGAAAACATTTGAATTATACTAAAAATAGAGGAGAAGAGCTTGAAGCTAATGAGTATGGTGAGGGAATACAAGTTTGGATAATAAATGATGGCAAGGTGCTAATGACAAGAAGAAGTGCAAAAAAATCTCATCCTGGCTCTTGGGAAATACCAGGAGGATGTGCACAAGCAGGCGAAAAGATAATAGATGTAGTACTAAGAGAAATGAGAGAAGAACTTGGAATTATGCTTAAAGAGAGTGATGTAGAATTTGTATGCACACAGCTATATAAGAAAATGTTTGTAGACATTTATACTACGAAAATAGGAGTAGAGTTAGATAAAATAAAACTGCAAATTGAAGAAGTTAGTCAAGCAAAGTTTGTAAATCGAGAAGAACTTGAAAAAATGATAGAAGAAAATGAAGTTGTTCCTGTTGATGTAAAAGGCTATGAGCTTGTAAAAGATAAAATAGAATGGAAATAGAGGAGTTTATAA
>CANROM010000047.1 GCA_947632225.1 uncultured Clostridia bacterium
AATTTATACAATATATTCTAAGGTTAAAATTTAATAATGCTATGTATACCATTCTCTTAATGATAATTATTTTATCCTCAAAAATCAATATATTTTGTACCATTATATAATAGATATTCTTTTTTGTTTTAGAGATAATTCCTATAATATAAAAAAGTAGTTACTAAAAATTTAGCAACTACTTTTTTGTTATTCAAATTTACTCATTATATTTTCTTTAGTAAGTCCAAAATGCTCATATACTGCTTTAGCACTTCCAGACTTTCCAAAAGTATCATTTATTCCTATCTTTTCTAATTTTTTTGGATATTCTTCGCAAAGTACATTAGATATTATACTTCCTATTCCACCAATAACACTATGATCTTCAATTGATACTAGTTTATTAGTTTCTTTTGCACACTTTATTATAGTATCTCTATCTACTGGTTTTATACTATATAAGTCTACTACTCTTACATTTATTCCCTTTTCTTCAAGTTCTTTCTTTGCATTAAGTGCAATAGATACTGTAGGACCATAAGCAAATATAGTTCCATCATTTCCATCTCCGAATGTATTAGAGCCTCCTATTTTAAAAGTTGCATTCTCATCATAAATATCCTCAACATCACTTCTTCCAAGTCTTATGTATTTAGGTCCTGACTCTTGCATACACATACTTAATATTTTTTTAGTACTAATATCATCTGCAGGAGATAGTACTTTCATTGTTGGCACTACATTCATTAGAGCAACATCTTCAATACACTGATGAGTTGGTCCATCTTCACCTACCATTACTCCTGCATGTGTAGCACATAAATTAACATTAACATGCGAATATGCAGCTGTATTTCTAACTTGGTCATACGCTCTTCCAGACATAAATATAGCAAAAGTTGAAGCAAATACTGTTTTGCCACTAAGTGCTAGGCCACAAGCTGTCCCTACTAAATCTTGCTCTGCTATACCAACGTCTATATGCCTATTAGGATATTCTTTCATAAAAGCATCTGTTTTTGTAGCATTTGCAAGGTCTGCATCTAAAACTACAACATCTTTATTTTTACCTACTTCTAGGAGAAATTCTCCATATGCTTTTCTTGTTGATTTCATTATACCACCTCATCTATGATACCATTAAAGTTAAATAGTTCTAATGTTGAAACTCCGTCTTTTAACATATCTCCATATGGATTATAATCTTGCTTATTTGCACATTTTTTCTTACTATTTATTCTTTCTAGCATAGTAGAATTTTCTGCATTTATTTTACTAGCAAATTCTTTGTTATAAAAAAGAGGAATTTTTAACTCACTATTAGGTACTACTAATGCATTTTCTATCATATCTCCAAGCTCGTACTCTTTAGAAAGTTTTTCTATAAACTCGCTAATATCATCTGTTTTATATCCACAGTTTTTAACAATATTAACTATATCTAATATACTTTTGTTTTCTGGAATATATTTTTTATTCATTGTTTCAACTCTTTTTAGATTGTAGTTTTCAAGAAGTATTTTTTTATTTTTATCTTTTCCTGTTATCTTCTCAAATAAATTGCTTTTTCTAGAGAGCATAACAATATTAAAATCTATATTTCTTATTTCTTCATCTCTTATTAACGAATTAGCTTTTTCTGCTATTTTATTTATATATTCTTTTACTCTTATTTCCCTATTTTCATCTACTAATTCTTCTATATTACTTAGTTTTATATCATCAAGATAAAGAATATTATTTAATATTTTATATTCTTCTTCATTTTCTTCAGATTCATCTTGACTTAATTTAGCTATTATATCATCTGCTTTTTGTATATAATCATTTAGACTTGATGCTATATCATCTGTTGCGTATTTAGTATCATACTTAACACCTATAGTCTTTGCAAATTCATATTTACTTTCCATCTCTTTGTTATTCTTAGTCATTTGATTATTTATTACATTTACTCTATCTTTAATTTTATCTAATCTAAAATTTATATCTTTTTTAGATATATTATCCATTATATTCCCCTCTCATTTTGAAAGCTCTTTAATAGCTATATTATATTCATCCTCATTTGGTGCCTTACCATGCCAAGCTGCAACATTCTCCATATATGACACACCTTTTCCTTTAATTGTCTTAGCAATAATCATATTAGGTTTTGTAGATAATTTAGCTTTATCTATTGCATTTATTATCTCATTAAAGTCGTGACCATCAATTTCTTGCACATAAAAGCCAAATGACTCGAATTTTTCTTTTAAGTTATCCACACTTTTAACATCTTTAATGTTACCGTCAATTTGTAGTCCGTTATAATCTAAAAAGGCAATAAGATTATTTAATTTGTACTTGTTTGCAGTCATGCAAGCTTCCCAAATCTGTCCTTCCTCAATCTCACCATCGCCAAGTATGCAATACACATAGCCTTCTTTATTATCTAGTTTTTTAGCAAGTGCCATACCATTTGCAATAGATAGTCCCTGACCTAAAGATCCACTTGATACGTCAACTCCATTTATCTTATTTGAAGGGTGACCTTCAAGATAGCTATCTATTTTTCTAAATCCTTTTAAATCTTCATGTGGTATATATCCTTTACTTGCAAGTACTGCATAATATGCAGGAGCAGCATGCCCTTTAGATAAAATAAATTTATCTATTCTCTGACCATTTTCATCTAAGTTTAGGTTCATCTTTTCATGATATAGAGCAACTAATATGTCTGTACAAGATAATGAACCACCAGGATGCCCAGATTCTGCAAGATATACCATTTCAACTATATCTTTTCTAATATTATTTGCAATAGCTTGTAACTCTTCTATTTTCATATATTAAAAACCTCCTGCTATATTTCTTTTCGTAATATGTCTATATAGCTGTTTTGTGAATCGTATGCTTTAAAAGTTGTCTTTTTTGCTTTTCTAATTAAATCATCTAAAGTATCTACACCATCTTTATAATATAGGATATAACCTTCATTTTCTAGTTCTTCACAAATTTCTATTTGATGATCGTTTATATGCTCACCATATTTTTTTAATCTAGGTATAGCAATAACCTTTTTTCCTTTTTTTAGTGCTGAAAATATAGTACCAACACCACCATGAGAAATGATAATATCTGCTTGAGATATATACTCTTCCATTTGCTCTAGTGGTATAAACTCAAAAGTTTCTATTCTTTTACTCTCAAATTTAGTATACCCAATTTGTGCTATTATTTTCTCTTTTCTTAAACTTCTGCTTCCTTTTACTAACTCGAACATTCTATCAAAAGGTTGCTTTTGTGTTCCTACTGATACTAATACCATACTATATCAACCTACCTATATACTGTGCTTTTTCATATTTTTTCTCAAGATTTTCCCACTGTACGTAAAATTTATCTGCTATCTTATATACATTATTTCCTGTACCAGATAGCTCTTTTATCTTTGCCATTGTCTCTATAAATATAACTTTTGCACCAAAAAACTTTCCAACATAGCAAAAGAATCCACCTACTTGTGCTCCAGTAGACACTATTGTATCTGGTTTAAATTTTACTACTATTTTAATAGCTAAAAATATGTTATATATAATAGTTAGTACATACTTAATCTTGTTCTTGCATGGTCCATATTTTACAAACGCCATATTATACTTGTTAGCCATATCTTTAGTAACATCTGTTTTCTCAGTTACAAGTAAATAGTCATACTCTTTAAATAGCTCTTCAAGTTTTAATATTTCTGTTAAATGTCCCCCAGAACTTGCTGCAAAAATAACTTTTTTCATTAGCTCTCTCCTTTTACAATATATTTCAAATTATATTTACTTTCAAAGTATATTTTATTTATCTTTTTAGGTCCAACACAAATTGAAACATACTTTTTAGGTACATAAATTACTAGCTCTTCACCAGTTAAATTTTTCTCTATTTTTTCTTCAATACTATTTCTAACTATACCAGCTAGAACATACTCTGCCAAATTATCACTAACAGGGCCAAATATGTTACTATTTGATACAGTTATATCTTCAGTAGACTGTAAGCCTAGACGAATAATTGCTACATCACTCTTTTGACATTGCTCAATTATCTTTTCACATCTTTTTACAGTTTCTTCAATGCTTAATGGTGTATATCTACCATCTTTATACATATCATAAAGCTCACTATCCTCTATTACATATACAGGATATATTCTTAATTGCTTAGGGTTTAGCTTTAAGCATTCTTTTATTGTATATACCTCTTTATCTAAAGTACTTAATGGAAGTCCTACCATTATTTGATGTCCTAATCTAAAGTTATACTTTGTTATTAGCTTTGACGCATCTATTACATCTTGTTTAGTATGACCTCTTTTTGATGCTCTAAGTACTTCATCATCCATTGATTGTACACCTAATTCTATAGTTTCAACGCCATAGTCTTTTAGCATTTTAAGAATTTCATCATTTATATAATCTGGCCTTGTGGAAATACGAATGCTATCCACCTTACCGTTTTTTATATATTTATTTGCTATCTTTAGATATTCTATCTGTGAGTTTATGTCTATACCTGTAAAGCTTCCACCAAAGAATGCTATTTCTATTTTTCTATCATTGGTATAATATGATAGAAATTGCTGTATTTTATCTTCCACCTCTTTTAGTGATACATCATTTATCTGACCACTAATCTTTTTCTGGTTACAAAATACACAATTATTTGGGCATCCTTTGTGTGGTATAAATATAGGTATAGTGTATTGTTTATCTTTATTTATAAAATTAGTTAATATATCTTCTAAATTTAATTTAATATTCAAGATTTTCTACTCCATTTAAAATTGCGTTATGTGCTGCTTCTTGCTCAGCTTGCTTTTTACTTTTTCCTGTTCCTTCACCAATCTTAACATCATTAAAGAAAAGGTCTATAGTAAATAGCTTATCATGCTCTGGTCCTTCTTCTTTTTGTATTAAGTATTCTATTTTTACATTTCCGTGTTTTTGCAATATTTCTTGTAGCTGTGTTTTATAGTCTACATTAGCTGTCTGACCTTCAAGAGCTTCTTTAATCTCTTGATCTAATAATTCAAGGCATATATCTCTTGCTACATCATAGCCACCATCAACATATATTGCACCAAGTAGGGCTTCAAATGCATCAGCTATTATTGCATCCTTTAGTCTACCATTAGAATTAGTCTCGCATTTTCCTAGTATTATATATTCTTGTCCATCTATTCTTCTAAATGCTTTACTTAAAGAAGCTTCACATACTATTGCTGCACGCTTTTTTGTCATTTCTCCTTCTGGTAGTTCTGGTCTATATGCAAATAACACATCTGAAATAATATGCTCTAATATTGCATCACCTAAAAACTCTATTCTCTCATTATACATGTCATAATTTGGGTTTACGTGCTCATATGCAAAAGACTTATGTGTAAGAGCCATCTTTAATAGCTTAATATCATTAAATATATATTTAAGCTTAGCCTGTAGATTTAGTAACTTTTCATTTTCACTCATACTGTTTCTCCTTCCTATATATTATATCCAATTTTAGCATATATTTCAACCAAGAATTATAGTTTGTGGCATTATTTACACATAAACTAAAAGGGTACTAGCATAACTAGTACCCTCTATTATCTTATTATTGATTGTCCTCAATATATTTAACTACATCTCCAACACATTTTAATTTTTCTGCTTCTTCTTCTGGGATTTCCATATCGAATTCTTCTTCTAAAGCCATTATTAGTTCAACAATGTCAAGTGAATCAGCTCCTAAATCATCAATAAAAGTTGTTTCTGGAGTAATCTCGTCAGTATCAGTAATTCCTAGTTGCTCACCAATTACTTCTTTTATTTTATCTAAAACTGCATCCATTCTTACACCTCCTCAAATTTCCTTTTTATACTTATATGAATATCCAAAAAAAATATTCTAAACATAACACTATTATCTAATATTTATTTAACATTGTCAAGTTTATTTGTAAAAAAGGAAGCGATTTTTTAAAATTTTTTGCAAAAAAAGATAGGATTCTTTGAGTCCTACCTTCAAAAAACTTAAATTAAGCTTTAATGTCTGATACTGAACCAGCACCAACTGTTTTACCACCTTCACGAATAGCGAATTTTAATCCTTTTTCAACAGCTATTGGAGTGATAAGTTTGATGTTCATAGTTACATTATCACCAGGCATTACCATTTCAGTACCTGCAGGTAATTCAATAACACCTGTAACGTCAGTTGTTCTGAAATAGAATTGTGGTCTGTATCCATTGAAGAATGGAGTATGTCTTCCACCCTCTTCTTTAGTTAGGATATAAACTTCAGCTGAGAATTCAGTGTGTGGGTGAATTGAACCAGGTTTAGCTATAACTTGACCTCTTTCAACTTCACTTCTTTGAATTCCTCTTAAAAGTACACCAGCGTTGTCTCCAGCTTCAGCAGAATCTAGAGATTTTCTGAACATTTCGATACCAGTTACTACTGTTTTCTTCTTTTCATCAGAAAGACCAACGATTTCAACTTCTTCACCAATCTTTAAAGATCCTCTTTCAATTCTTCCTGTTGCAACTGTACCTCTACCTGTGATAGTGAATACATCTTCAACTGGCATTAAGAAAGGTTTATCTGAATCTCTTTGTGGATTTGGAATGTAAGAATCAATTGTGTCTAATAATTCTTTAATGCAAGCATATTCTGGTGCATTTGGATCTGTAGATCCACACTCTAGAACTTTTAAAGCAGATCCTTTGATTATTGGAGTAGTATCTCCTGGGAAATCATACTTAGATAATAGGTCTCTAATATCCATTTCAACTAATTCTAATAGTTCTGGATCGTCAACCATATCACATTTGTTCATAAATACTACGATATAAGGAACACCAACTTGTCTTGCAAGTAGTATATGTTCTCTTGTTTGTGGCATTGGGCCATCAGCTGCAGATACAACTAGGATAGCACCATCCATTTGTGCAGCACCAGTGATCATGTTTTTAACATAGTCAGCGTGACCTGGGCAGTCAACGTGTGCATAGTGTCTGTTTTCTGTTTCGTATTCAACGTGAGCTGTAGAGATAGTTATACCTCTTTGTCTTTCTTCTGGAGCTCCGTCGATTTGATCGTAAGCTTTAAATTCAGCTTTTCCAACTAAGCTACAATATTTAGTGATTGCAGCTGTTAAAGTAGTTTTACCATGGTCAACATGTCCGATTGTTCCAATGTTAACGTGTGGTTTAGTTCTTTCAAACTTAGCTTTTGCCATTTTAAAATTCCTCCTTAAATTTTCCAATTTATGCACGTTCTAGTGCATCATTCATTTGTATTTTACTACACTTTTTATATTTTTGCAATAGAAAAAGTGTAAATAACCTTTTTTGCTAAATTGCACTAATCTTCTTTCTTAGTTCTTTGTGCAACTATAGTTTCAAGTACTGATTTAGGTACTTCTTCATAGTGAGATGGTTCCATTGAGTAAACACCTCTACCTTGAGTCTTAGATCTTAAATCAGTAGCGTATCCAAACATTTCAGAAAGTGGTATAAATGAGTGTATTGTAGTAGTTCCTTGATCTGTATCCATACCTTCCATTCTTCCACGTCTAGCATTTACATCACCGATAACATCTCCCATATATTCTTCTGGTACAATGATATCTACTTTCATTATAGGTTCAAGTAAAGCTGAGCCACCTTGACGGCAAGCTTCTTTAAATGCCATAGAACCTGCAATGTGGAATGCTGCTTCTGATGAGTCAACTTCGTGATATGATCCATCAACTAAAGCAACTTTAACGTCTACAACAGGATATCCTGCTAGTATACCAGCTTTCATTGCATCTTGAACACCTTCATCAACTGGTTTAACGTATTCTTTAGGAACAACACCACCAACGATTCTAGATTCGAATGAATATCCTTTTCCTTGTTCGTTTGGTTCAACTTCTAGCCATACATGACCATATTGTCCTTTACCACCAGATTGTCTAATAAACTTACCTTCAACTTTAACTGGTTTTCTAATAGTTTCTTTATAAGCAACTTGAGGCTTACCAACGTTAGCTTCAACGTGGAATTCTCTTTTTAATCTATCAACAATTATATCTAGGTGTAGTTCTCCCATACCTGCTATAATAGTTTGACCAGTTTCTTGGTTTGTATAAGTTTTAAATGATGGGTCTTCTTCTGCAAGTTTTTGTAAAGCAACAGCCATTTTTTCTTGGTCTGCTTTTGTTTTTGGTTCAATTGAAATGTCGATAACTGGTTCTGGGAACTCAATTGATTCAAGTATTATAGGATGATTTTCATCACATAATGAATCTCCTGTAGCAACATCTTTTAAACCAACAGCACAAGCTATATCTCCAGCATATACTTTATCTATATCTTGTCTTGCATTAGCATGCATTTGAAGAATTCTTCCGATTCTTTCTTTTTTATCTTTGTTAGCATTTAAAACATATGAACCTTTTTCTAATGTTCCAGAGTATACTCTGAAGAATGTTAGTTTACCAACATATGGGTCAGTCATAATTTTGAATGCTAATGCTGCAAATGGTTCATCGTCTGAAGATTTTCTCTCAGCTTCTGTTCCATCTTCAAGTACTCCTCTAATGTGTGGAATATCTGTTGGAGCAGGCATATAATCTACTATATCATCTAGTAACTCTTGAACACCTTTGTTCTTATATGAACTTCCGCATGTTACAGGAACCATAGTATTAGCAATTGTAGATTTTCTTATAGCAGCTTTAATTTCAGCTTCTGTAAGTTCTTCTCCATTTAAATATTTCTCCATTAATTCGTCACTTGTTTCAGCAACATGTTCAACTAATTCTGTTCTATATTTTTCAGCAATTTCTTTCATATCTTCAGGAATTGCTTCACGTCTTACATCCTTTCCTAAGTCATCATAGTGGATGCAAGCTTCCATTTTTACTAGGTCAACGATACCTCTAAAGTTATCTTCTTTTCCTATTGGAAGTGCAATTGGAACAGCATTTGCTTTTAATCTTTCCCTTAATTGTCTTACACAATTATAGAAATCAGCACCTGTTATATCCATTTTATTAACGTATACCATTCTTGGTACGTTATATTTATTTGCTTGTCTCCAAACTGTTTCAGATTGTGGTTGAACTCCACCTTTTGCACAAAGTACAGTTACAGATCCATCTAAAACTCTTAGAGATCTTTCAACTTCTACTGTAAAGTCAACGTGTCCTGGTGTGTCAATAATATTTATTCTATTGTTGTTCCAGAAACATGTTGTTGCTGCAGATGTGATTGTAATACCTCTTTCTTGTTCTTGAGCCATCCAATCCATTGTAGCTTCACCATCATGAACTTCACCTATTTTATGAGTTTTTCCTGTATAAAATAGGATTCTTTCAGTTGTTGTTGTTTTACCAGCATCAATATGTGCCATGATACCGATATTTCTTGTCCTCTCAAGAGGATATTCTCTTCCAGCCATGAAAAATTAGCCTCCCTTCCATAAATTTTAATTAAAATATTTCTACCATCTGTAGTGAGCGAATGCTTTGTTTGCTTCTGCCATTTTGTGTGTGTCTTCTTTCTTTTTGAAAGCTCCACCTTGACCATTTATAGCATCCATAATTTCTCCTGCTAGTTTTTCTTCCATGCTATGTTCATTTCTTTTTCTAGCATATTCAACTAACCATCTAATTGCAAG
>CANROM010000048.1 GCA_947632225.1 uncultured Clostridia bacterium
TCTTTTAGTATTTCTACTTGTGCCTCTTCACTTTCTGGTATACTTGGAACATTTAAAAAAATTAGTCTATCATTTAAAATTAAGAATATCAAAGTTCCAATTCCAACAAGTAATAAAGTGGTTACAATTATAATTGCTATTTTTTGACCTTTCATATTTATCCCTCCTAATTTATATATTATTTTCTATATACTCTTTTAAAGATTCCCATTCGTTTGTAGTATTATTAAGTATTTTTAATTCATCTAAGTCATACTCTTTTGAAGTAACTACATTCTCTTTGGGTATATTTATCTCTCTTAGCCCATTTCCAAGTCCAATTATCTCATATTTATCCTCATTATTATCATAATGTAAATATGCAAGATAAGTTTTACCAACTTCTATTTCAATATCTCCATTTAGTAGCGTATTATAATACTGTGTTTCTTCTCCTGTTTGTTCCTCAGTGACTTCAGCTCCATCTTCATATTTGTCATACTCTGCTACTGTGATATATCCACCAGGTTTTAAATATTCAATCTCATCTCCTAATTTTATATCTCCTAATATTACATTATTTACTATCACCTTCCCGTATGTCATCGTAGATGAACTATACTCTCTACTTGCGCCCTCTATACTTTCTACTGTAATTAACACTACACAATCACATAGCTCTAACAAATCTTTTGGTGTATATGCTTTAGATATCTGCGCTGTTGCTTTGTTTTCATCAATATATTTAGAATCTTTTTTCATTTCATCTGTTACATATGTATATATCTGTTTACCATTTGCAAGCTGTGATACATTATCTTTAACAACTTTATTGTTTTGACTAATATTTATACATGTTAGGATAGCACCTACTGAAAATACTAATATTACTATAAGACATGCTGCTATTTTTAGATATTGTTTATTTGCTTTAGTATTTGTTTCTTCATTTTTAAGTAAATTGTCTATTTTTAAATTTATATTATCTGGCATTTTTATTTCTTTTGCTTTTTCTTCCAATATCTTGTCTACGTCCATATTCTACATCTCCTCTCCATATCTGTCCTTTATCTTTTTTCTTATGCTACTAATTCTACTTCTTAAAGTAGATTCATTTATATTCAAAATTTCGCTTATTTCCTTTGTAGTGTATTCCTTTAAATAGTACATTGTTATTATTGTTTTTTCTTCCATTTCTAAGAATTCTATAATAGAGTAGAAATTTAATTCATTTTCAAGTTGACTTATCTGTGCCTCATCTTTTAAAATAATATTTTCATTATCTACTGAGTCATAAGATAAGGTATTCATATGATTTCTAACATACATTTTATTGCAATTATTTATTAGTATTTTAGTTATCCATGAATTAAACTTATCTAGTTCTCTTAAATTTTTTATATTTATATAAGCATACATAACAGTATCTTGTAGTATATCTTCTATATCCTCTTCGTTACTAATTCTAGACTTAGCAACAGCATATAGTTTTCTTTGTACTGCTTCAATTACTTTATCAAAAGCATGCTTATCACCATTTTGCGCTTTCTTAAGAAGTACTTCCATTTTTTCTCCCTTCTAGTGTATACACTTATATAGATACAAAAAAATAATGATTTTGTCCATATTTTTTATAAACTTTCTAAAATTTGCATAAAAAAAGAACTTGGTAGTTTGTCCAAGTCCTCTTTTATAAACTATATTAACTCAATTATAGCCATTTCAGCGCTATCACCACGTCTAGCAACTAATTTAACTATTCTAGTATATCCACCTTTTGCTTCATATTTTGGAGCAATTTCGTTGAATAATTTTTCTGTTAAATCTATAGTGTTTCCTTTAGCATCTTTAACTTTATTTAATGTATTAAACATTTTTCTTCTTGCAGCTAATTTAGAAGCACTGTCAACTTTAACTTCTTCTTTTACTACTTCTCTTGCTATAACTTCATATTTGTTTCCATTTTTAGATGTTTTTGTTTCTTTAACTTTTTTACCGTTTTTATCTAATTTAGCTCTTGAAACCATTTTTTCTTTAGTTTCAAAGTTATCTTTTTCTTTAATAGCTAAATCAATTAAACTATCTGCTAGAGGTTTAACTTCTTTTGCTTTTGCAAGAGTAGTCTCAACTCTACCATTTAGAATTAAAGAAGTAACTAAGTTATTTAACATTGCATTTCTATGAGAAGTTGTTCTTGAAAGTTTTCTTGTTCCTGGCATTGTAAATTTCCTCCTTTAATTAGTCTTCTTTACTTTTAAATTGTAATCCTAAATCTGTAATCTTTTTCATTACTTCTTCTAATGATTTCTTACCTAGATTACGAACTTTTATCATATCTTGTTCAGTTTTACCTACAATATCTGCTACTGTATGTATTCCTGCTCTCTTTAAGCAGTTATATGATCTTACAGAAAATTCTAATTCTTCAATTGGTGTTTCAAGAAGTTTATCTTTTAGAGATAATTCTTTTTGAGACATTATTGACATTGTCTTAGCAATTTCTGATAAATCTATAAACATTTCTAAATGCTCATTTAATATTTTAGCAGCCATACTTAAAGCTTGGAATGGTTCTATAACACCATTAGTCCAAATGTCCATAGTTAGTTTATCATAGTCTGCATTTTGACCAACTCTTGTTTTGTCAATTTGAAAATTCACTTTAACAACAGGTGTAAATATTGAATCTATTGGTAAAGCATTTGCAGGAAGTTCACTATCTTCATAGTTAGCTCTATCTGCTGCTCTGTATCCTCTACCTTTTATAGCAGTCATTTCAATATTTAATTCTGCACCATCATCTAAATATGCAATATGTAAATCTTTATTTACAACGCTTATTGTAGAATCTGTTATTATATCACCAGCTAAGACTTCACAAGGTCCTTTAGCTTTTATTGATAATTCTTTTTTCTCTCTGTCATCAGATTTTAGGCAAACTTGCTTTAAGTTTAGTATTAAATCTGTAACATTTTCAGTAACACCTGGCATTGTTGAAAATTCATGTGCTACACCATCAATCTTAATTGTGTCTATAGCATAGCCTGGTAGTGAAGAAAGTAATATTCTTCTTAGTGAATTACCTAGTGTAATTCCGAAGCCTCTCTCTAAAGGCTCCACTTCAAATCTTGCATAAAATGTGTCTGCATTAACATCTACACATTTTATCTCTGGTCTTTGCATTTCAATCATTTTTATTCCTCCTTCTAGTACGCTCTGATTACACGTACTATTTTAACCAAATGATTAACTAATGTACTAACTAGTTCTTAGAGTATAACTCAACTATTAGATTTTCTTGAACGTCTAAGTCAACGTCAGCTCTAACAGGTTTTCTTAAAACTTTTGCTTCCATTTTTTCTCTGTCAAGTTCTAACCAAGATGGAACAGCTTTTAATTTATTAGCTTCTAATGTGTTAACAATTGCTTTGTTATCTTTCTTAGAATCTCTAACTTTAACAACATCACCAACTTTTAATATATAAGATGGAATGTTTACTTTTCTACCATTAACTTCTAACATTTCATAACCAACTAGTTGTCTAGCTTCTGCTCTAGAAGCACCAACACCCATTCTATATGCAACGTTATCTAATCTTAATTCTAATTGTTCGAATAATACATCAGAAGTAACTCCTTCTCTTCTAAATGCTTCTTCGTAGTATTTTCTAAATTGTGATTCAGAAACTCTATAATATACTTTAGTTTTTTGTTTAGCTCTTAGTTGAAGTCCATATTCAGATAATTTAGCTCTGTTCTTTCCATGTTGTCCTGGAGCATATGATCTTCTATCAATAGAGCATTTTGTTGTATTACATCTATCGCCTTTTAAGAAAAGTTTAGAACCTTCTCTTCTACATTTCTTACATACTGCGTCTGTATATCTTGCCATTTTAAATTTACACCCCCACTATACTCTTCTTCTTTTTGGTGGTCTACAACCATTGTGTGCAATTGGAGTAACATCTTTAATCATTGTTATTTCCAATCCTGCAGCTTGAAGTGATCTTATAGCTGCTTCTCTTCCAGAACCAGGTCCTTTTACAAATACTTCAACAGTTTTTAGGCCATGCTCTTTAGCTGCATTAGCTGCTGCTTCTGCTGCTTGACCTGCTGCAAAAGGAGTATTTTTTCTAGAACCTTTAAATCCTAATCCACCAGCACTTGCCCAAGATAAAACGTTACCTTGTGAATCTGTCATTGTAACTATTGTATTGTTAAATGAAGATTGGATATGTGCAGCACCAGTTGATACATTCTTTTTAACTTTTTTCTTTGATACTACTTTTTTAGCCATTTCTACTATACCCCTTTCTTACCTGCAATTGCAACTGCTTTACCTTTTCTAGTTCTAGCATTTGTTTTTGTTCTTTGACCACGAACAGGTAATTTTCTTTTATGTCTTTGTCCTCTGTAGCAATTTATTTCCATTAATCTCTTAATGTTTAATGCTACTTCTTTACGAAGGTCACCTTCAACAACATAATCTCTTTCGATTATTTCTCTTATTTTTGCTTCTTCTTCTTCTGTAAAGTCTGCAACTCTTTTAGTTGTTGCTATACCAGCTTCAGCTAGTATTTTTCTAGCAGCAGGACGTCCAATTCCATATATTGCAGTTAGTCCTATTTCTGCTACTTTGTTTTTTGGTAAATCTACTCCAGCTATACGTGCCATTTACTAATACCCCCCAATTAACCTTGTCTTTGTTTGTGTTTAGGATTTTCACAGATTACACGAACTACTCCGTTTCTTCTGATAACCTTACACTTCTCACAAATTTTTTTTACAGATGGTCTTACTTTCATTTTTAAATCCTCCTTAAAAGTTTTGTTAATAAATTTAACAAAAGTAAGTATAAAATTATATAATAAATAGTCTCTTTAAAATAAAAGGAATTAGGCTTATCCTTTTACAGCCGCTTCAAAGAAGCTATTTATAACTAAATTAAATAATAGGTTATTTACTTTTTCTCCAAGTAATTCTGCCTTTATTCAAATCATATGTAGAAAGTTCTATTCTAACTTCATCACCAGGTAAAATCTTAATGTAATGCATTCTTAATTTTCCAGAGATGTGTGCTAAAACTTCATGTCCATTTTGTAGTCTTACTTTAAAAGTTGCATTTGGTAATGCATCTACAACTACGCCTTCTACTTCTATAACGTCATCTTTTGGCATTTTCTTACCTCCCTATTATTGTTAAAGCCCTTAAACAGAGCAAAATATAACACATATATTATAACTTAATTTGTAACTATTGTCAACTATTTTCTTGATTTTTTTGAATATTACTGTGTTTATACAAAATAAAAAAATAATTTAATTGTTTATAAAAAAATTCCACTAAAAAGTGGAATCTTATTTTATTATATAGTTAATATTTCAGGTCCTTTGTCTGTTATTAAAACAGTATTTTCATAATGTGCTGCAAGGCTTCCGTCCTCTGTAATTATAGTCCAACCATCATCTAGTTCAAGTATGTCTGGTTTTCCTTGAATTACCATAGGTTCAATTGCAAGAGTCATGCCGGCTTCTATTCTTGGTCCTCTACCAGCCTTACCATAATTTGGTATACCAGGATCTTCATGCATATCTTTTCCTATTCCATGTCCTTGGAACTCTCTTACCACACTATATCCTTGAGACTCTACATATTGTCCTATGGCATGTGATATATCTCCAATTCTATTTCCTACTTTAGCATATTTTAGTCCTTCATAAAATGCTTGCTTAGTAACCTCAACTAGTCTTTGTGCCTCTTTAGAAGCTTTTCCTACCATGAAAGTTCTTGCTGCATCCCCATTATATCCGTTTTTTAGAGCTACTGTATCAACACTTACTAGATCACCCTCTTGTATAATTTTATGCTTAGAAGGTACACCATGTATAACTTCATCATTTATTGATACACAGATTGAAGCTGGAAATGGTGGCACACCCTTTATACCAATATCATAGCCTTTCTCAGCAGGTATTGCACCTAAGCTTCTCATCTTTTCTTCTGCTATTTTATCTAGCTCCCAAGTTGACATACCTGGTTTTATTTTATTCTCTAAATCTTGATAAACTAATGCAACTACTTTGCATGCCTCTCTCATAAGTTCAATTTCTTTTTTATTTTTTATTGTAATCATCTTCTCACTCTTTTCATTTATACTTTTGCGTCTTCTACAACACTTTCAGGATTAGATGAAGCATCTACAGTTAAAAGTAAGCCTTTTTCTTTATAAAAATCTAATATTTTTCTAGAATTTTTTCTATATGTTTCTATTCTTTTAGCTAATGTTTCTTTTGTGTCATCAGTTCTTACAGTTAAGTGTCCACCACACTTGTCACAAACATCTTCGACTTTAGGTGGAAAATCTATTCCATACATTGCTCCACAATATCCACATTTTTTTCTTTCTAGTATTCTTCTAAAAGCAAGTTCATCTGGAATAACTAGCTCCATTACTTTTGTTATTTTTCTTCCTTGTTTTTGAAGTATCTCATCTAATAATTCTGCTTGCCTATATGTTCTTGGATATCCATCAAGAACAAAACCGTTTTTGCAGTCATCTTCCTTAATTCTTTCTTCTAATAAGTGAGTTATTACATCATCAGATATAAGCTCACCCTTTTGTAATTTCTCTCTTATCTCTGCATTTTTTAAAGCTACTTTTCTTAGCATATCACCTGTTGCGATATGAGGAATATTTAAAGCTTCTGCAAGGATATTGGCACGTGTACCTTTTCCTGTTGCAGGTCCACCTGTTAAAATATAAATCATATAATCACCTCTATTAAAGACATATATATTATCACACAAAATAATCTAATTGTAAAGCAAAAAAGTGTGAAAATTATAATATGTTATACTCACATGCTCTTAGTAATCTATTCATAATTGCTGTACCTACTTCTTCTTTTTTTACGCCCTGTATAATGCACACATCTATATCTAAAGTATCTATATATCTCAATGTAGAAAATATAGCCTTAGATATTTCACTTAAGTTGTCTTTCGAACCAATAGTTATGCACTTTATCCCCATACTTTCGTAGGTGTTTTTATGCTCATCAAAGCACACTATTCCAATTTTCTTTTGGTTATTATTAGTTACAAATTTCTTTACTTTTTCAAACATGTAATTTTCATTATTATCATACTCAAGAAGTATTGTTTTAGTACTAGGTGCATAGTGCCTATGTTTCATTCCAGGTGACTCAACTTTTTCACCTTCTTTTACATCTGCAAATATATGCTTGTCTAGTCTAGCTTTTAATCCTAATTTTGTTATATCTTCAAGAGATATTCTACCTGGTCTTAATATATTTACAATACCATCTTCATCTACTTTCAAAACTGTAGATTCTATACCTATATCTGTCTGTCCACCATCTACAAAAACATCTACATTTGCTTTTAGCTCATCATATATATCCTCAAGTCTTGTACCACTTGGTCTTCCTGATACGTTAGCACTTGGTGCTGCGATAGGTTTATTAGATGCTCTAATTATGCTTAGTGCTATTTTATTATCTGGCATTCTAATACCAACAGTTGGAAGTCCCGCAGTTACTCTACTGGACAAATTCTCTTTAGCTTTTAAAATAATTGTAAGTGGTCCTGGCCAAAACTTGTCCATAAGTTTTCTTTCTACATCATTTACATCTGCTGCTACATCTTCTAACATTTCCATATCACTTATATGTACTATAAGAGGATTATCCTGTGGGCGTCCTTTAGCTTTAAATATATTTGCAACGGCTTCGTCATTAGTAGCATCTGCTCCTATTCCATAAACAGTCTCAGTAGGAAAAACCACTATTCCACCTTTATTTATAACGCAAGCTACCTTCTCTAATTCATCATTTTTTATGTTTTCTTTAAAATCGTATACTATACTCATATTCTATTTTCTCCCAAAAATATTATACCACTAAAGTCAAATAAACCCAGAAGCCTCTACTTCTGGGTCTATGTTCTCATAAAACATTTTAAAACATTTTATTGTTTTGTTTGTTCATCATCATCAACGAAATCATCAGAATTAAAATCTTTCATTTCGTTGTGTTTGTTTTCTCTTAAAGTACAGAATATCACATATAAAGCAATAAATGCTACTGTGACACCTAAAACTATGAGGCCATCTGTACTAAAGAATCCACCTGTTTCAGGTAATGATAAGTTGCTGCTCATATGTTAATACCTCACTTTATATTTGTATTATATTTTGCGTATATATCTGTAAGTATTATATTATTACTATCCACCATAATATTATGATTATACAACTATAAAATTTCATACTAATCATATTTTGAAATTTCGCAATATAACACTAGTATGGAATTTTATTATATAATATCCATCATGCCATAATAGTAATAGTTTTACTTATTTATACATAAAACTACTACTCAAGATTTTAAATTTAAGCCCTTATAATAGTATATTTTATATGATGTATACACATACAATATAATATTTAGAATTTGTAGATTTATAAAAAAACTATAATATTTAAATTATTGAGCTCTCCTATAGACACTATGGTTCTATCTTATTATAATAATTATCTCATTTTTAAACTCATAATTTTTTAATACTCTACTTAAATATCAACCTCTCTTTCATACGAAATACTAATAGTTATAATATTTTTTAAATATATAATTTATATTTGCATTTCCTATTTTTGGGTTTCCGTTCATTTTTTCCT
Organism: uncultured Clostridia bacterium; assembly: GCA_947632225.1. Classification (GTDB taxonomy): domain Bacteria; phylum Bacillota; class Clostridia; order TANB77; family CAG-465; genus CAG-465. The sequence goes on from CANROM010000048.1 coordinate 8,685, forward strand.
TTTTAACAAGAATTTATATAAACCATATATTTTAAGTATATACTTACCTATAATTCTATAGTTAACTTTGCACCTCAAATCTTTTCCCACACCTTCCAATCCATTTCATACTGATGTGGAGCTACGAACACTAATTTAGCGTTGGGGGAACTATGTTTAGCGTATAGCCAATTCTATATTACAATAATCAATTTTTAAAATTTAGTATTAAGTATATTTTCATTTTTGAAAAATAATTATACCTCATTTGCTTGTCCTATATTATTTATATAGCACTATTTTTATTTATCTTGTACTTGAATTCTAACACATTGTTTTTTTCATATCAACAGCTTTTATCTTGTATTATGTATACTTTAATATGGTATATATCTTAAATAATATACTTTGTTACAAATTTATATAATTTAAATAATATATATTTATATTTCGAGGCAAAAAAGTCCAAAAAAGTTTGATATGTCAACATTCTTGGCCACAAAAAAAGATATCTAAAAGATATCTTTTTTACTTTACTAGGTTTCCTATCGAGTCATTTTGTATTTTGATAGTTACTTCCTTTTCTTTTTCAGCCAAGGTTACTTCATACTTATTGTTGTTTACGAAGTAGTCTGAATCTGTTTTGTATTGTTGAACGTAATATTTTCCAAGCGGTAACTCGATTATATTTTTCCCACCAAAACCGTCTACATCTTGGATCACATTACCTTGTTCATCATATATATAGTAATTGGTACCAGTAATCTCCTCGCCCTTTTCATTTACAAAGTCTATATTCAATTTTGCATAATCTACTTTATTAT